>JAKLDV010000189.1 GCA_022703335.1 Elusimicrobiota bacterium | reverse complement strand
CACAGGGCGTTGCCGGCGTAGTGCCACAGCAGCAGCAGCGCGGTCGTCAGCACCTGGGCGAGCAGGTAGTGCAGGCCGAGCAGCTCCATGAAGAGACTCATCAGCAGCGTCGTCCACGCCAGCCCGGCCAGCGCCACGGCGAAGAAGCGCGGCAGGGCCTGGGCGTGGCTGCGCGTGGACGCGAACACCATCGAGCCGTTCCATGTCTTCCTGGAGATGCCAAAACAGGAGGAATACCGCGGCAAGCGTTACGTGTTCCTGCTTCAAGTGGAGTTGCCGGGCGAAACGGCGATATTGAACCAGATCGCCCGCATCTACGTGAACACGGAGAAGTGAGCAAATGACTGAAACGGAAAGGGACGTCGAAGATTGACGAGAGGCTGAAAGTGAAACCGAAAGGGCGTGAACATATGAGGCTTTGGTTGCGCCTCGCCACCGCGTGGCTTGTGGTGACGCAGGCCACCTTTGCGCCTTTTGAGCCGTTGATCCGGTCCCGGTTCTTCGGAGGCATGGCCTCCGTGGAAGCGGCCACGACCGACTCGATGACTCTGTCGGTTTCCGTCGTCCAAAACCCGCCCGCGGCCATCACCAACCTGACGGCACTGGAAGGGGACCTGTTGTTCGATCCCAACCGCGAAGGGGCCCTCACGCTGAACTGGACCGAACCCGAATCCGGAGCCGGTTCAGGCATTCCGGCGACAAGTTACCATGTCCGATACCAAACAACTCCCAACATCGAAGACGATGCGGACTTCGCCGCGGCCACCGTGTATACCCAAACCTGGGTGCCGAGTTCGCCGGGCAACAATCGGGCCGAAGTCATCACGGGCCTCGAACCCGGAGCCACCTACTACTGGGCCATCAAGGCGCAGAACATGATCGCCCTCCAAGGGACTTGGTCCCGCGGATCGGCCGGCGACGGCATCAACGACAATAACTTCGCCATCGCCTACGACACCGCGCCTCCCGCGCCCGCCAACCTGACCGCGACGCCGGGGACAGGCCAGAACCAGTTGGCTTGGAATCCGGTCAACGTGGCCGACCTGGACTTCTACCGCATCTCTGTGGACTCCGTGACGCCGTACGATTTCGCGGACGCCTACACCCTCACGGTGGATTCCGTCAGCATCACTTACACCCACTCCGGCCTGACCAACGGCACCACCTACTATTACCGGGTGACCGCCGTGGACAAAGGCGCGCCGACGTATGCGGGCAACGCCCTGGAAAGCGTGCCGTCCAACACGGTCTACGCCGTCCCCGGACTGACCCTGCCCAACGCGCCGGAACTGATGTCCGACCTGTCCAACCTGACGACGACACAGATCCGCTGGTTGTTGACCGACCGCGCTTCCAATGAAGACGCTTTGTACGTTTATTCGCCTCCGGCGAACCGTTCGCCCAACCTCGGGCCGCTGCCCGGAACCGGGCTGATGAACGCCTACACGGAGTCCGGTCTCACCCCGAACACCCTTTATCAGCGCTACGGCGAAGCCGCCAACGTGGTGGGCAGTTCCTTCAGCGCCCGCGTGGACGTTTATACCTTGGCCAACCCGCCCGTGAACACCCGCGTGACGGCGGTGTCCACCTCCAGCGTGTTCCTGGCCTGGGACTCCAACAATAACCCGCCCAACACCCTGTACGAGGTGCAGTACTCCAAGAACGCCACCTTCACCAACCCGCAACAGGCCGGTTCGGCGCGGGCCACCAGCTTCACCATCACCGACCTGCAATCCAACACCAATTATTGGGTCCGCGTGAGGGCGCAGAACGAATCCGGCTATACCACCGTGTTCGACGCGATCGTTTCCACCCGGACCCTCAAGATGATGGACACCGTGCCGCCCAAGGCCCCGGCGGGCGTGTGGGCCGAATGGGTCAACTCCTCCGGCGGACGGAAAGTCAAGCTCCACTGGCGGGCGGTGTCGGAGAACATGGACAACACCCCGTTCAACGACCCGGCGGACGAGCCGTACAAGGTCTACCGGACGGCGTCCGTGTCCACCACGATGGCGACCCTGCAGGGGGCCCCGCAGGTGCCGAGCATCACGACCACCGCCGCCGCCGAAATAGAGATGGACATTTCGGCCGGCGATCGCTATTACTACCGTGTTCGGGCGGTGGACATCACCGGGAACGAGTCCCCCGACTCCCTCATGATTGAGGCGGTGGGCGACGGCAGCAAACTCAACGTGGTCGCCCTGGCCGACGACGACCAGAGCCGCCTCACCATCCCCGTCGGCATCGCCCGCAACCTCCTGCTGAAGGAGATCAACGGCCTCGGCGACGACGTCCTGGTGCGGGCGGTGGAGATGTCGTCCGAGGAGAAGGGGAAAGTGGTGAAGAGCGTCCAGTTTGAGGCTTTCCGCGCCGATACGGGCGAGTCCATGAAGGACTTCCTGATCCGGCCGGCGGAAGGCACCATCATGGTGGGGTATGAGGTCCAAAACGGCCAGGTGCTGCAGGGAGCGCCGACCGTCCGTGGCGTGCCCGGGGCGCCGCTCACCGATGCCTCCCTGGCCTCCCAACAACTGTCCCTCTTCTGGCACAACGGCGTGGAGTGGGTGAAGGTGGGCGGCGTGGTGGACACCAGCAACCAGACGGTTTCCATCCGCACCAGCCGGTTGGGCCGCTACCAGATCCGCCAGGCCGTCCGCGTCGGTCCGGCCACCCTGACCCGCGTCTACCCGCAAATCTTCACCCCCAACGACGACGGCTGGAACGACAAAGTCATCTTTGAGTTCGAAAACACCGCCCTTCTGCCCTTAAAAGGCGAAATTTTCGACCTCTCCGGCGCCAAAGTGGGCGATATGGTGGCGGGCCCCAACCCCGACACCTCCCTGATGTGGGACGGCAAACGAGGCGGCCAACCGGTGCCCGGCGGGGTCTACGTCTACCAGATCGAGGTGGGTGGGGAAACCGTGACGGGCACGGTGGTGGTGGCGAAGTAACAGAGTTGTAAATTATTTGCATTCACCCCTGGAAATTTTAGGTTTCGAGGGTTAAGCTTAGAGTGGAAGTGAATTTTTTTTGGAGGAAAACATGAAGCTTGCAGCGCGTTTTAAAATTTTTATGGCTAAATCCATCCT
>JAKLDV010000188.1 GCA_022703335.1 Elusimicrobiota bacterium | reverse complement strand
CACCGACGTCAAGGTCAAGGTGACGGACAAGCGCTACGCGGCGCCCGGCATCGGGGATGACGCCCGGGGACTGGCAGCGATTCTCAGCGTGATCCGCGCCCTTGACGAGGCCCGTCACCGCCGCGGCCAGCAGCAAGAGGACGAACAGGGAGATTTTGTGCTTCGGGGGAATTTTCACGGATATAACCGCCGATGCAATTCGCGCAGGCCGTCGACAAGCCGCGGACCGGGGGTGAGGACCAGGTCGGGATCGATGTCGCCGTAGACGCGGTCGTTGACGATCGCCGATATCTTGTCCCAGCCCCAGCTCTCCTTGACGAGCCGCACGTTGTTCTTTCCGTCCATGGAGGTCAGGAAGATGAAGTCGGGGTTGCGTCGGATGACTTCCTCGGCGCTGATGTTGCCGTAGGGGGCGCCGAGATCGCCGGCGATGTTGATCCCGCCGGCCAGATGGATGAGTTCGTCCACGAAAGAGCCTTTCCCCGCCGTCATCAGGGGGGTGTGCCAGAATTCAACGAACACTTTCGGCCGTTTGTCGGGCGGGACTTGCTCGACCTCCGCGGTGACCCGGTTGATTTCCCCCCGCATCGCGGCGATCAGCGTGTCGGCCTGCCGTTGTCTGTCGATCCGCCGGCCGATCCCCTGTATCGAATCGAACAGTTCCTGGAAGCTCGTCGGATTGCTGACGTAGACCGTCAGCCCGAGTTTTTTGAGATTCGCCGCGGCGGCCGCCTGTTCCGTCCCGGTGCAGAAGACGATGTCCGGCCGCAAGGACAAAATTTTTTCCACGTCCGGCCGGCTGAACGACCCCACCTTGGGTTTTGTCCGTGCCGCGGGCGGATGCTCGCAGAGCAGGCTGACCCCCGCGAGCTCGTCGTCGACTCCCAGGGCGAACAATATTTCCGTGGTGGACGGCGCCAGGGAGACATATCTCCGTTCGCGGGCCTCGGCCAACGCCCTCGCCCCCAGAAGGGCGACGGCCGACATCGTTGCGATGAGGCGTAAACGTCTGATCACAGGACTCCCCATAAAAATAAAAAACCCCGGCACGCATAGGCCAGGGGTTCGGTCCCGGTTTTCCAGGAACCCATGTTCGGCGATGTTCTTGCGACATCGTTGAAGGCGCAGGCAGGTCTTCTGACTGAGGAATCGTCCTACTTTTCGGGCCTTCTCGCCCCTCGCGGGGCAATGGCCGTTTCGAATTTCGTCATCCTCTACAGCGGCGGGACCGTTTCCATTGGCTTTTGTCCTTCGACAAAAGCGCGGAATTCCCCTTTAAGCTCTCTCGAGCGCCTGCGCCGTTATGATTTGTTGCAGACTCATTGTAATACCCACGCCGAAGCGTGTCAAGAAAAACGTCGCTTAGGGCGTCTCCGGCCGGCGGTCCCTTCCGTAAAAATAGAGGACCGCGCCTCGCGGAGACAGGAGCGAAAAGTAGGTTTTCTCCATGCGGCGCTGCTCCATCGGAAGAAGATGGGGCGAGTAGGAGATCACGCCGCGGATGGGTTCCATGGTCTCCCATTCCCACTCGCCGATCTCCTGCAAGGGTTTCCGTTTTTTCAGTTCCGCCATGTTGGATTCGTATTTCCAGTGGGCGTTCCAGTCGAACCCGTTGGCGATTTCGCGGGGCTGGAGGTGCAGCGTGCGGGCGGCCACCCGGCCGAGTTCCCATTTGGCGCGGTTCCAGGCGAAATAATCCTGTGTGCCGGCGACGGAAACGACGGCCCAGATCAAAAGGGTTCCCCAGGCCAACAGGGGGACCCGCGTTTTTTGAAAACGGACGCTGAAGAAGAGCAAGAAGACGAGATGCCATTCCAAAAGGTAACGGTCGAAATATTTGGCGCCCACCAGGGTGGCCGCGGCCAGCGGCACGGCGAAGACCAGCATCTTTACTTCGGTTTCCGTCGGCCGGCGCGGAAGGTGGCGTCTCAGCAGAGCCCACAGCGACACGGCGGCGAGGGCGGTGTGGGTTTTCCACAGCCACACCTGTTCCCAAAGAAAAGCCGGTTTCCAGCGGTTCCCCTCATACACCGTCATGGTGCCGAGGCCGCGCGGATGATAGACGTTTTCCAGATAGGGAAAAAGGCCGCGCCGAAGGAGATAAACCGTCAACGCCGCTGCGGCGGCAAGGAAGAGCGCATCGAGCCCCAGGGAACGCCGCTGGGAGCGTTCGGCCGGGATGAAGAAATACGCGACGGCGAACAACGCCGTATAAAGGAGCGAGTCCAGCGTTCTCTTCAGGGTTTCCGTGGCGAACGGGAGGAAATGGGCGGCGTGTCGGAGGGTGCCCTGGGTCACGTACACGGTGTGCGCCCACGTGGGGCCGTGCACGTGCAGGAACCAGGCGTAAAAGAGGGCCACCCCGAACGCTGGAATGGCCCAGAAGCGGGCGAGACGTCCCCATCGGAGCGAGGAAAATGTGGCTGTGAGCGAGCCGGCGGAACGATAACTCCTCCACAGGCTCCAGAGCGTGGCGGAAAGCGGGATCATCAGTCCGATCTGGCGGGTCAGAGCGGCTCCGCAGGCCAGAAGGGAAGCGAAAATTTCATCCCGCGCGTTCCCCGTGCGGTCCGCTCGAAGGTAAAAGTAGATGGCTCCCAAGGCCAGCGCCAAGAACGGGACATCCGTATGATAGGTGAAACTCAGGACGAAGGCGACGGGATGGAAGGCCAACAGGCCGCAGGCCAGCCGTCGCGGCGCGGGAGACACGCCTTCGTCCCGGAGAAGGCGATTGAGGAAGTAAACAGCCAGAACGCCCCAGAGGAGGGTGCTGAGGCGCAGGACGGTGTGGCTGAACCCGAAAATCTTGGACAGAAGAAAGCCGGTGAGGAGATGTGGAAACGCGAGCGGGCTGGTCCAATCGGAAAGAACGAGACGGTTATCTTGAAGGAGATGGCGCACCGGGCTGGCGAAGGCCCAGTCGTCGTTGAGCGGGAAATCGCCCGTCGGGTTGACGGCCAGCCACGCCGCGGCCGCGCCGGCCAGCAGGAGCGGGGCGGCCGGTATTTTACCGGGACGTTCTTTCAACATCGGATTCACCGACGACGCTCCTTCCACCACTGGCGCCCCCGGGCGCCCAGGAAAAGGATCATCCCTCCCGCCGACAGGAGGAGACAGAGGAGCGGAAAGATGTCCCCGTGCCGCACGTAGAACGTTTGCTTCTCTGTGGGATAGATCTTCGCGCGGAG
>JAKLDV010000187.1 GCA_022703335.1 Elusimicrobiota bacterium | reverse complement strand
TCCGACATCTTCGCTGGTGACCGTGCGGTGCGCGCCGTGGAGTGTCGGCGATCGTGCGGTGCTGGTCGGAGATGCCGCGCACGCGGTGGTGCCGTTCTATGGCCAGGGCATGAACGCGAGCTTCGAGGATGTTGGCGTGCTGCGTGCGGAGACCGTTGATGACCGGGAGGACGTCCTTGGGGCTGGAAACGGCGGCGGCCATCAGTTGCGGCTCGCTGAGGCCCAGCCCCAGAGGGTCACGGATGCTGCGGTTCTCGATGGTCTGCGAGAACTCGGACTGCATGTGCTGGATGGCGGACAAATAGGCCGACTGCATGGTGCCGACGCGTTTGGGATCCTTGAAGAAGCTGACGCCGTAAAGGAAGCTCCGCCAGAGGGGCGTGACGAACTCCTGGCGCACACCCAGGGGGGTGCGGTTAGGCAGGGTCGTGCTGTCCGAATACGCGGTCGGCGTGAACGCCGTCGGCTGGCTCAAAGAGTCGTCGGGCCAGATCCGCCGGTAAATTTCGAACGAGGAAAGCCCCTGATTCTGGAGGTTTTTAAGGAGTTGGTATTGTTCGTACAGCGCGGTCCCCTCGGACGCGGTCCCCCCGCGATGGTACAGGTCCATGATGCGGTTTTCCCGTTTCTGGGAGTTGATTTGCTCGTTCATGTCGTGGAGTTGGCGGGCGTAGTCGTTGGCGGACGACGCTCTCTCCGCGCGTTGGTCGATCATTTGTTGGCGCAGACCGTCCTGGCGTTGGTTGAAATAGTATTGCGCGCCCGCGTTGGCGTAGTCCCGGCTGAGCCCCACCAGTTGGCTGTTCCGGTCCATGGCCAGCCGCTTGTTCATCAGCGTGATCTCCTGGATCGCTTCTCCGTGCCGTTGCACGCCCGGCAGGGCGGCGTTGATGCGGTCCATGCGGGTGAAATATTCTTCCAAGGCCTTCTGCAGTTCGCCCGGCTTGTTGACCACGTCTTTCCCCCGGAAAATGTCGTCGAACATCTTGGCGAATTCCTGGGTGAGCGCCTGGTCGCCGCCGGAGAGCAGATAGATGTTCGGCGTGAGCAGGTGCTGATGGATGACCCGCATGCGGAGGACGAACGGCCCCACGTCGCCTTTCTCTTGGAACAGCGATTCCACCCAGCCCTGGTCCACGGTCAAGCCGAGTTTGCCGAGGAAATAGTTGCCCGTGGTGAAGCCCAGGGTGGTGATGTAATCCGTCCAGTTCCGTTCCCGGATCTTGTATTCCAATATCTTCGAGGTGAGTTCGCCGACGTCCGTGATCTGCACGCGGATGTAGGAGTTCATGGCCTGCTGGGTCACGACCTCCAACTCGCGGTAGGCGTTCAAGAGATATCCGGAACGGATTCCCTCGCGGCTGCCGTGTTCCGGCGTCAGCAACTCCCTCACCCGGGCCGACAGGTGACCCTGACGGAAGAAGGTGGAGGACTTGAGGAGTTCCTCATAGGGGTGGCCGGGGACAAGGCCCTTCATCTTGTCCCCCATGATGAGCTTTTCGCGTTTTTCGAAAGCGTCCGCGAGGAGTTGTTCCGTGGAGGTGGCCAGGTGTTGGACGCGGTCGGCCATGAGCTTGCTCTCCGCCGGGGTCAGTTCCCCGCGGCCTCCCCGAGCGGAAAGCTGCTTGAGGGCGGCCAGGTCGGTTTCGATGGCCTTCATTCGGGCCTGGAAGGTGTTGTCCTGGGACAGCAGGTGCAGCACCGGCAGGATGCGTTGTTCGAAGGCGGTGCTGATCTGGGCCGGGGTTTCCCGCAGGAGGGCCCCCTTGTAATCGACGAACATCGTTTCCGGTTCAAAGCCGCCGGCGATTCCGTGTTTCACGTATTCGGCCAGGGATTTTTCCGAGAGGGACTCGATGGTCTGATAGGTCCGGAAGAGAAGGTCCGGCCGGAGGTTCTCGGGGTCGGCGGTGTCGGACGGGAGATTGGTTTCGATGAGCGATCGGATGTTCCCGGCGTTGAACCGGATGGACGGCGCGCGGAAGGCCCCGCGCGGGTCCAACAACTGTTTGCGTTCCAGCGTCTTGAAGAAATCGTCCAGGCGGGAGGAGAGGTCCTTGAGCCGCAGGAGGATGTCGGGCGGCGTCTTCGCCGTGAGGAGACCGTTTTGGGCCTGATCCACCGCTCCGGCCAGTCTCTGCAGTTCGGGGTCGCCCTGGCTGACGAACTGCAGCTGCGGCCGCAGGTTGTGCTGATAGGAGAGGACGGCCAGGGAGAGGTAACGGTGCATGGCCGCGTCGTTGAAACGCGGAAGGGTTTGGGCTTCCCGTCCGATGTTGTCCAGCACATTTTTGGACATGTCTTTGATGAGCTGGCTTTGGCGCGAAAGCAGCATTTCCACGGCGCTGCGCGCCTGCACGATGAAATCCGTGTTGTTGTTGGGCATGGGCTTGAGGAATTCGGCGGTGAGGCCCTGGAACATTTTGGGCGTGAAGGGGGCCTGCAGGGCGTCGGGGTCCGTTTCCGAAAGATTGAGACGTCCGAAGACCCGCGCCGTAATGACGTCCATTCGCCGTTCCACTTCCATGATGGCTTTGGAGATGTCGTCGAAATTATCCGGCCGGCCGGCGAGAGGCGCCAGCGCTTCGCGGATCTCCTCGTCGGTGAGGGTCGGCTGTCCGGCGGCGTTGAGCCAGACGTTGTAGGTGACGAACCCGCGTCGCAGCCCGGCCTCGGCCGCGGCGGAGAGTTTCGGGAAGGTGTTGGATTCGTGCAGGCCCAGGAAGACGTCTTTTTCAAGGTCCGAGGTGCCGGTGTGCTTTTCCCAGTGGGCTTTGCCGAACGCGTAGCCGATGCGCAGGAAGAACGTGGCGAACCCGGCCACCATGGTTGGGAAGGCCAGTTTCCACAGGCTCGGCCGCGGCGTTCCCTCCTCCGACTCCTCCAGCGCGATCAGGGCCCGCGCCGTGTCCATGCGGGTTTTCCAGGGCTGGAGGAATTTCCCTCCGAGCTTGGTGGAGAGCACTTTGGTGCTGGCGGAGGAGACCCGGTTGCTGACAAAAAGGAAGACCCCTTCCTGATAGCGCCGCGCCAGGAGGAAGAAGATTTTGAAGACGACGTAGAATCCCAGCAGGAACAGCGGACCGCTGGCGGCGGTGGAGCCGCCCAGCACGGCGATCCAGCCGTAGGTGGCGAAGAGGTAGAAATTCGACATGAACTCCGCCACGACGCGGCGTTTCTTGGCGGGCAACAGGAGGAACAACACC
>JAKLDV010000186.1 GCA_022703335.1 Elusimicrobiota bacterium | reverse complement strand
GGCGACTTCCAGGAGGGGCAGGAGCTGATAGGAGCAGTTCTCGGTGAGGAAGTAATAGTCGAAATAGGTGCTTCCGAATTCCCAGAGATGCCGCGCGAGGCGGTCGGTTTGTTCCGGCGTGAGGGAGAGGGTGTATTCCCAAAGGTCGCGGCTCTCGATGTTGTTGTATTGCTGGACCTTCATGTAATAGGGGGTGGTGGTGAACCGGCCGGGATAGGCGCCGAGAAGCCCTTTGGCGGCGAAGATGACGCCGCTGCGTTCGGGGGTGTCGGCGGCGAAGTTGATGCAGTAATCGGTGAGGGGTTCGTCCGTTTTCCGTCCGGCTTGGTTGACGCGGAGGAAGGTGTGGCCGTACATGGAGGCGGGGTTGTTGAGATAGGAGGAGGCGAAGACGGCGGTGACCGAGCCGGGATCGATGCGGGCGTGCCATTCCTCGAAACGGGCGTTCCGTATCTCCGGCAGGCGGGCCGGATCGAACCGCAGTTGGGACTTGAGCCAGGCGTAGCGGGCCGGGAACTGGCATTGGGGGTGCAGGGTTTGGGGATCGGCCGGCGCCGGCTGGAAGAAGGCGCGGAGGGTGGCCTCCAGTTCGCCTGCCGGCTGGGTCTTGCCTTTCGGCGACAGGAAGAAAGAGTCGCCGTCGACCTGGCTCTTCCATCCGCCGAGGAGGGACCGGCGGTAGTGGAGCAGGCGGATCCAGGAGATGTCGCGGGCGAGGTTCCGTTGGCGGGCCTGGTCGACGAGTTCGTTGAGATAGTCCGCGGCGGCCGGCTCCAACGCGGGGACGTCCGCCGCCGAAACGGCCGCGGCGGCGCCGAGGAGAAGGGCGGCGAGGACGGTTTTCTTAGAGATCAACGGCATCGGGAGGAGGTGGAGGGACGGGAAAAGAATACGGGCTGGCGACCGGTTCCGGCCGCCAGCCCGTACGAAGAACAGGTCGAATTAGCCGAGCAGTTCCGGATGGGACGCCATCTCCTTGGAGAGCGCGTTGAGCATCTCCGTGGAGGAGGTTTCAGCGGACGGAACCAGCGAGCCGTATTTCTGTTGGGTCAACTGGAAGAATTCCGCGCGCCGCGCGTCCTGCACGCCGAGAAGTCCGGCGAACGTGCCGAGGTATTCCCCCTCGCCGCGAGCCATGTCCCGGGTGAGTTCCTTCAGGTTGATTTCGGCGTAGAGTTCCGCTTCCTTGCCGAATTTCACCGTGCCGTTCTCAGTGCAGCCGGAGGTGCCGGAGGTGATGCCGAAGGTTTGTGTCCCGTAGAGGTTGTTCGTGGTGGATGCCAGGATTTGGATGGCTTTGGAGTTGTTGTCCTTGGAGAAGAGAATGTACGCCAGTCCGCAGCCCGCCATCGGATGATTGCCCGCCGCCATCAGCGCCGTGGGAAAAAGCGCAACGGCCAACGCGCATGCAATAAGCTTCCTCATAATGCCTCCTGTGTGAAGAGTTAGGTTGGAAAACTGGGGAGAGTATAACAAGATAAGCGAGATTGGTCAAAGCATAAAAAACAGCACGGGCGAGAGGTCCCGGCGGTTCACGGCGCGCCCTATTTCCAGGCCATGGTGGCCCGGGCGATCATGATCTCCTCGTTGGTGGGGATGACGGCAATCTTGATCTTGGAGTCCGGCGTGTTGATGAGGGCCTCGCCGGTGCAGTTGCGGTTTTTGTCCTCATCGAGCCAGGTGTCCAGGAAATCCAGGTGCCGGCAAATCTCCGCCCGGCAGCGGGAGGAGTTCTCGCCGATGCCCGCGGTGAAGATGATGGCGTCCACGCCGTTCATGGCGAAGATGTAGGAGCCGATGTATTTTTTGATCTGATACGTATGGACGTCCAGCGCGCCCTGCGCCCGCCGGTGTCCTTCCCGCGCGGCCTTTTCCAGGTCGCGGATGTCGGAACTCACCCCGGAAAGGCCCAGCAGCCCGCTCTTCCTATTAAGGAGGTCGATGATCTCCTGGAAGTTGAGCTTTTCCTTCTCCATCAGGAGTTCCACGATGGACGGGTCGATGGTGCCGCTGCGGGTTCCCATGATGACGCCTTCCAGCGGGGTCATGCCCATGGAGATGTCGACGGATTTCCCCCCGTCGACGGCGCAGATGCTGGTGCCGTTGCCGATGTGGCAGGTGACCAGGCGGAGGGAGGAGAGCGGTTTGCCCAGGAACATGGCCGCGCGTTCGCTGACGTACTGGTGGGAGAGGCCGTGGAACCCGTAGCGGCGGATGCCGTATTTTCCGGCGATCTCGCCGTTGAGGCCGTAGAGGAAGGCCTGCGGCGGAAGGGTGTGGTGGAACGAGGTGTCGAACACCGCGATGTTCGGGACCGACGGCAGGACTTCGCGCATGACGCGGATGCCCAGCGCGTTGGCCGGGTTGTGCAGCGGGGCGTACATGGAATAGACCTCGATGTCCTCCACCACGTTGGAGTCCACCAGGACGGGCCGGGTGTAGCGCGGGCCGCCGTGGACCACGCGATGGCCGACGGCCTGTATTTCGGCGATGGATTTCAGGGAGCCCGTTTCCGGGCCGGTGAGCACCTCGAGCATTTTTTTGACGGCGGTGCGATGGTCGGTCATGGGCCAGTTCCATTCCCATTTCGCGTCGCCGCGCTGATGGTGGAAGCAGGGGGCGTCGCCGGCGCGGGTGACGCCGATCCGTTCCACCAGTCCCTTGGCCAGCACCTGTTCGGCCGGCATGTCGAAAAGCTGGTATTTCAGGGAAGAGCTGCCGCAATTAAGGACGATGACTTTCATGGTTCATTCCTTTCTTACCCGCCGGGCCTCCGCGTTTCTTGTCGAGGAGGGACCGTATCGCGGCCAGTTCCCGTTCCACCGCGGTCATGTTGACGGAACTTTTAGCATATTTGCGCTGAATCCGCAGGAGGATGTTTTCCAGTTCCTCGAGCCGGTCCCCTTGCTCGATCCGCCATTTGTAGAAATCCCAGGACTCCTCGAACGCCGTTGTTCGGGCGGCGGGTTTTTTCTTCGACGGGGCGGCCAGGGAGAGGGCCGTTGGGCCGAGGACGAGGAGCAAACAGAGCGGGACGAGGCGGTTCAGGCGGTTCCTCGGGCGCCCTTTAACGTTTGCCGGGCGTGTCGGCGCATGACGCGTTCCAGTTTCCGGTTGTAGAGCGCGGCGGCCGGATGGTAGAAGACCACGGCCTCGGCGTTCCCCAGGGCCGGGACCGGAAAAAGGCGGCCCGCCGCTTTTTTCATGGGGATCTTCGTCCGCGTCGGGACCAGGTTTTTCAGGGCCGTGGCGCCCAGGAGCACCAGGCGGGTCGGTCGAAGGAGGGCGATCTGTTTTTCCAGAAACGGCCGGCAGGCCAGGGACTCCTCCGGTTTCGGCGGCCGGTTTCTCG
>JAKLDV010000185.1 GCA_022703335.1 Elusimicrobiota bacterium | reverse complement strand
CTCGCGCTCCATGGGACTGAAACGGGGTTGAGGGACCGGAAGACGTTTTTCCGGCGAGGTCATGCAAAAGAAAATCTCGGTCATCGTCGCGCATCCAAATCCGAAAAGTTTCAACCACGCCATCGCCGGTCAGGCCGCGGCGACGCTTCGTCAACTCGGCCACGCGGTTTTTTACCACGATCTTTATCGGGAAAAGTTCGATCCCCTCTTCGGCGTCGGCGAATTACAGAGTTCGGGGCCCATTCCCCGGGCGATAGGGCTTTATTGCCGGGAGGCCCTGGAGAGCGACGGGTTCGTCGTCGTCCATCCGAACTGGTGGGCGCAGCCGCCCGCGGTGTTGAAGGGCTGGGTGGACCGGGTCCTGCGTCAAGGATTGGCCTACCGGTTCACCGACGAGGGGAAAGTGGTCGGTCTGTTGAAGGCGCCGACGGCCGTCGTCTTCAACACGGCCAACACGCCCGAGGAGGCGGAACGCGAGATGTTCGGCGACCCGCTCGACGGCCTTTGGAAAAAATGCATCTTCGAATTTTGCGGCGTCAAAAACGTGCACCGCGAGGTGTATCGACCGGTCATCGTCAGTTCGGCGATTCAGCGCGCCCAATGGCTGGCTTCGGCACGGGAGGTCGTCGCCGCCTGTTTCCCGGCATGACGGTCCGAAAGAAAATGAAAACAGAAAGAGCTGTAAGATAGAAAACCATTTGGAAAGGGCACAGCCCGGAGAGGAAAAATAATGAGCAAGAATTACGCGATGATGGATGGGAACGAGGCCGCCGCTTCCGTGGCGTACCGCGCCAGCGAGGTGATTGCGATTTACCCGATTACGCCGTCCTCCAACATGGGGGAATGGGCCGATGCCTGGGCCGCGGCCGGGGCGAAGAATATCTGGGGCACCGTGCCGTTGGTGCAGGAGATGCAGAGCGAAGCCGGCGCGGCCGGCGCCATTCACGGCGCGCTCCAGGCGGGCGCGTTGGCCACCACCTTCACCGCTTCCCAGGGGCTCCTTTTGATGATCCCCAACATGTACAAGATCGCCGGCGAACTTACCCCGACGGTGTTCCATGTGGCGGCCCGGTCCCTGGCGGCGCAGGCCCTGTCCATCTTCGGAGACCATTCCGACGTGATGGCCACCCGCGCCACGGGCTATGCGCTCCTCTGTTCCAGTTCGGTCCAGGAGGCCATGGATTTCGCGCTGTTGGCGCACGCCGCCTCCCTGGAGACCCGCGTCCCGTTTTTGCATTTCTTCGACGGTTTCCGCACCTCGCACGAGGTTTCCAAAATATCCCCCGTCTCCGACGAGGTGATCCGCGCCATGATCGACGAAAAGCTGGTGCGGGAACATCGCGCCCGCTGTCTCAACCCGAACGATCCGGTCCTGCGCGGAACGGCGCAGAACCCGGACGTTTATTTTCAGGCGCGGGAATCCGTGACGCCCTATTATCAGAAATGTCCAGCCCTGTTGCAGAAGGCCATGGACAAGTTCGCCTCCCTCACCGGCCGGCAATATCGGTTGTTCGAATATCACGGGTCTCCCGACGCCGAGAGGGTCATCGTGTTGATGGGCTCCGGCGCCGAGGCCGTGCATGAGACCGTGGACGCTCTCGCCGCCCACGGCGAAAAAGTGGGCGTGCTCAAGGTGCGCCTCTACCGGCCTTTCGACAACAACCTCTTTCTGGCGGGGTTGCCCCAAAGCGCCAAGGTCGTTGCCGTGCTCGACCGCACCAAGGAGCCGGGCAGCGCCGGCGAACCGCTCTATCTCGACGCGGTCAACGCCATGGTGGAAGGCCGTCGGGCCGGCTTGTCGGTCCTCGGCGGTCGTTACGGCCTCTCCTCCAAGGAGTTCACGTCTTCCATGGTGAAGGGCGTCTTCGACGAAATGAAAAAGGACGCCCCCAAAAAACATTTCACCGTGGGAATCAAGGACGACGTTTCCGGCAGCAGCGTGGACCCGGACGACTCTTTTTCCACCGAGGCCGACGACGTGGTGAGGGCGGTCTTCTTCGGGCTCGGGGCCGACGGCACCGTCAGCGCCAACAAGAACTCCATCAAGATCATCGGCGAGGTCACCGATAAATACACCCAGGGATATTTCGTCTACGACTCCAAAAAGGCCGGCACCATCACCGTGTCGCACCTGCGGTTCGGTCCGCGGCCCATCCGGTCCACCTATCTCGTCAGTCGGGCCAACTTCGTGGGATGTCACCAGTTCGGGTTTTTATACAAGTACGACGTCGTGGAGAAGTTGGTGCCGGGCGGCGTGTTCCTGTTGAACAGTCCCTACGGGGCCGAGGAGGTATGGGACCGCCTGCCGAAACACGTGCAGAAACTTCTCATCGATAAAAAAATCAAGTTTTACGTCATCGACGCCTACCGGGTGGCGCGTGAGACCGGGATGGGCGTGCGCATCAACACCATCATGCAGACCTGTTTTTTCGCCATCTCCAACATCCTCCCCAAAGACCAGGCCATCTCCTACATAAAAACCTACATCAAGAAGGAATACGGGAAAAAAGGCGACGAGATCGTGAACAAGAACTACAACGCCGTGGACCAGACGCTCGCGCACCTCAAGGAGGTGACGATCCCGTCGAAGGTGACCGCGACGACGGAGGCCCCGCCGGTCGTGGCCGAGGAGGCCCCGGAATTCGTGAAGAACGTCCTGGCCCCCATCATCGCGGGACACGGCGATGATCTTCCCGTGAGCGCGTTCCCGGTGGACGGCACCTACCCCCTGGGGACGTCGAAATGGGAGAAACGCAATATCGCCCAGGAAATCCCCGTGTGGGACGAGAGCGTTTGCATCCAGTGCAACAAGTGCGTCATCGTCTGTCCGCACGCCGTCATCCGGGCCAAGGTGTACGACACGAAACTTCTGGCGGGCGCGCCGGAGACCTTCAAGTCCACACCGTCCAAGAACCGGGAGTGGCAGGGGATGGTCTATACCTTGCAAGTGGCGCCGGAATATTGCACCGGCTGCGCGATGTGCGTGGACATCTGTCCCGCGAAAAACAAGTCGGAGACGCGCTTGAAGGCCATCAACATGAAACCTCAGCCGCCGCTGCGCGAGCCGGAGAGCAAGAACTGGGATTTTTTCCTGAAATTGCCGGAATTCGACCGGCGCCAGGTCAAACGTTCCGAGGTGCGCGGATCGCAACTGTTCGAGCCGTTGTTCGAGTTCTCCGGCGCCTGCGCCGGTTGCGGCGAAACGCCCTACATCAAGCTGATGTCCCAGCTTTTCGGCGACCGCGCCGTGGTGGCCAACGCCACCGGGTGTTCCTCCATCTACGGCGGCAACCTGCCCACCACGCCGTGGACCAAGAACGCGGCGGGCCGCGGCCCGGCCTGGTCCAACTCCCTGTTCGAGGACAACGCCGAGTTCGCTCTGGGCATGAGACTGACGGTCGACCAGTTCCGTCTGACCGCCCTGAATCTGCTCGAAAGGGCCGAGAAGTGCCTCGACAAGGACCTGGTCGCCGAGATTCGCGCCGCGGCGTTGGCCAACGACCCGGAGCAGAATGCGATCGAGGCCCAGCGGGGCCGGGTCGCCAGGCTCAAGGA
>JAKLDV010000184.1 GCA_022703335.1 Elusimicrobiota bacterium | reverse complement strand
GGTCTCCTTACGCTCCTTTGCGGACCCTGTTGAAAAGGAGGGTCAAGCAGATCCTCCTGATCGGCGAGGCGGCGCCGAAGATACGGCGCGAGCTCGACGGTGTCGTCCCGCTCGTGTCCTGCGGCACGCTGGAAAAAGCCGTGCGGACGGCGGTCGGGGCGGCGGCGCCGGGGGACACCGTCCTGTTGTCGCCCGCCTGCGCCTCGTTCGACCAATTCGAGAATTTCGAGCACCGGGGCCGGCGCTTCCGGGAGATCGTCGAGTCTCTCTGATCGTCGGGAGGGTCGTTGGCTAGAAAGTCCACTCAGCCGCCCGATTGGGTCATCGGCGCCCTCACGCTGAGCCTGTTGTTTTTCGGCTGGGTGATCCTGTATTCGGCCAGCGCGCTGGTGGCGGAAAGCCGTTACGGCGACCAGTATTTTTTCCTCAAAAAACAGATGTTGTGGTCCTGTTTGGGGATGGCGGCCCTGTTGGCGGCGTTGCGGGTGAAGATGAGTTTCGTGCAGCGTCTGGCGCGCCCGCTGTTCGTCGTGGAGCTTGTTTTCCTGGTGTTGGTTCTGGTCGTCGGTCACGAGGTGGCGGGCGGTCGGCGTTGGTTGCGGCTGGCGGGTTTCGGGTTTCAGCCGTCCGAGTTCGCCAAGCTGGCGCTGGTGCTGGTGCTGGCCGATTTCCTTGACAGGAAAAAGAGCCGGCTGGGGGAATTCAAAAGCGGTTTTCTGCCGCCCATGGTGCTGGTCGGCCTTGTGTTGGGGTTGATCGCGTTGGAACGGGACCTCGGCACGCCGATGTTGATCGCCATGGTTTCCCTCGGGCTGATCTATCTGGCGGGCGCGCGGTACCGGCATCTGTTGGCTTTGGTGTTGGCGGGCCTCCCGGTGGTCTACTACGCGATCTTTTCGGTCGCCTATCGGCGGGAGCGTTTTTTTACTTTTCTGGATCCCTGGAAGAACCCGCAGGGGACGAGCTATCAACTGGTGCAGTCGTTGTTGGCCATCGGCTCGGGCGGTTTTTGGGGGCGCGGTTCGGGCGAATCCACCATCAAGATGTACTATTTGCCCGAGGCCCAAACGGATTTCGTCTTCTCCATCTTGGGGGAGGAACTGGGATTTGTCGGCGCGTCCCTGTTGGTTCTCCTTTTTTTGTTGTTGGTGCTCCGCTGCTATCAGGTCGCCATCAAGGCGTCGAATTGGTTTGAGACATTGGTGGCGGCCGGGATCAGCCTTATGCTCGGCGGCCAGGTGCTGATCAACCTGGGCGTGGTGACGGGGCTTTTGCCGACGAAGGGCATCCCCCTGCCGTTCGTGTCGTTCGGCGGGTCCTCGCTTTTGGTGACGATGGCGGCCATCGGGCTGGTTTTGAACATCTCCCGCCGGGCGGGCGAGGGCGTGGCGCTCCAACGGCGGCAATTGCTCTAGGGAGAGAGGTCGAAGGGTGGCGAAGATGCGCGTGTGTATCGCGGCCGGCGGGACCGGCGGTCATCTCCTGCCCGGCGTGGCGGTGGGAAAAGAGCTGCGCGCCCGCGGGCATGAGGTGCATTTTGTGGTCCGCAAGGACCGGTCTTCCCAGGAACGGCTGGCCCGCGAAGGGTTTCCGTCGTCGGCGTTCGCCTATGCCGGGTTCCCGAGGGCTCTTTCTCTTCGGGCCTTGATCTACCCGGGGTTGTCCTTGGCCGCCTATCTGAACGCGCGGCGGATCCTCCGGCGGGAGGATCCGGACGTTGTGCTGGGGATGGGGGGATACATTTCCGTGCCGGTCGGCCTGGCGGCCCGTCGCGCCGATATCCCCTTGGTGTTGCACGAACAGAACAGTTACGCGGGGCTCGCCAACCGATGGTTGGCGCGGTGGGCGTCGGCGGTGGCCACCACTTTTCCGGAGACGGCGGGACTGCCGCCCCAAGCGCGCCGGCGTTGGACGGGTCTGCCTCTCCGGCCGGAGATTATGCCAAGGGATCGCCGGGCCTGCCGCGCGGGTCTGGGGTTATCGCCGGATCTTTTCACGGTGTTGATTTTCGGGGGCAGTCAGGGGGCGCGCGCCCTCAACCGGCTGGCGGCGTCGAGCCTGGCGCCGTTGTCGGAGTTCCGGGACCGGTGCCAATTCATCCATGTTGCGGGAGAGGCCGACGCCGATGTGATGGAACAGGTCTACGCCGACGCCGGATGGAACCATTTCGTGCGGCCCTACTGGGAGGACATCGCCACGCTTTACGCCGCCGCGGATTTTGTGGTATCACGTTCCGGCGCCAACACGGTGATGGAACTGGCGTATCTTGGAAAAAAGGCCCTGTTGGTGCCCTTCCCGTTCGCGACGAACGACCACCAGCGTCTGAACGCCGCGTTTTTGGCCAAGTCTGGGCGGGCGGAGGTGGTTTTGGAGAAGGATTTGTCTCCCGGCCGGTTCCGGGAGATTTTAAAACAGGCTTTTGTCTCACCGCTGGAAGCGGAGGCCGCTCCCCCCAAGGATTTCCCTCGAGCGACGGCGTCTCTGGCGGATTTGTTGGAGGATGTTCGTTTCGGTAAAACTTAAACGTGGGCCGGCAGGAGGACACTCAGCGATGAAAAGACAACCTAAGCGTGGTTCCAAACCCAGCATATTCATCAGCAACGACGACGGGATTTATGGGCCGGGGCTGAAGCCCTTGGTGCGGGCCTTGAAGTCCCTGGGCCGGGTGACCGTGGTGGTCCCGGAACTGGAACGTTCCGCCGGCAGCCACGCCATCACGCTGCACAAACCCATCCGGGTGCACCGCCTGGACCGGTCGACGCTCATCATGAACGGCACCCCGGCCGATTGTGTGCGGTTCGGCGTTCTGTCCCTGCTCAAAGAGGACGTGGATGTGGTGGTTTCCGGCATCAATCGTGGTCCCAACCTCGGGGCGGACACCATCTATTCGGGCACCGTCGGGGCGGCCATGGAAGGCTGCATGATGGGGATCCCGTCCCTCGCCGTTTCCCTCGCCGATGTGGGGAGGGGGAACTATGAAACGGCGGCGCGTTTCACCCGGGCCCTGGTGAAGGTTCTTCTCGAGAGGCCCGTGCCGAAGGATATCTGCTACAACGTGAACGTGCCCGACCGTCCTTTCGGCCGCATGCGCGGCGTGTCGGTGACGCACTTGGGGAAACGGATCTACGGGAAAGACCTGGAATCGGGGATCGATCCGCGGGGACAGGCGTACTACTGGCTGGCCGGAGAAACACCGACGGGCATCGCGGTGCCGGGGTCGGACATCGCCGCCATTCAGCAGGGAAAAATATCGGTGACGCCGCTGCGGCTGGACATGACGGCGACGGAAATGATTCCCGTCCTGCGCCAGTGGTCGTGGCGTTACTAGGGAGCCGGGCGGGACGGTAGGCCGTTCGAAACGTCTCATGCCCGCCGATGACCGGCGGGCCGTTTTTTATGGATAAATTCAAGGTCGTTTCCAAATTCAAGCCCGCGGGGGACCAGCCCGAGGCCATCCGTCAACTCGTCGAGGGCCTTCGTCAAAAGCAGTGCCATCAGGTCCTGCTGGGGGTGACGGGCAGCGGCAAGACCTTCACCATCGCCAACGCCGTCGCGCAGGTG
>JAKLDV010000183.1 GCA_022703335.1 Elusimicrobiota bacterium | reverse complement strand
GAATTGATAGTTCAATGTGTCATCGCTCTGGTCTACACGAACACTCTGATATGGTAAAGTGCCCCAAGTCAAGACCGGAGAACCATCAATCCAACCAAAAGCTTCATCGCCTGGATACTGTGGATCATCTCCACCGCCAGAGAAATCCTCAAGACGTCCTTCGACGAGGGCTTGCCGAATTGAGCCGACAGGAAGACCAACGCCGGACGAAGCCGTTTCCCCTCGCCGGTCAGCACATAATCCGTCAAGCGGGATAAAAAACCCTCATGCGCCCGGGAAAAAGCCGACAGCTCCTTCTCCAATGATTTCAGGAACGCCGGCAAACCGAGCGAATCCGCGGAACGTTTCAGCGGCTCGAACAGCATCGGGGAGAGCGGCATCAAAGCACCACCCGCCGGACCCATTCCAGGAGGGGGCCCGGGAACAGACCGGCCGCAAGGGTCCCCAGGAGCGTCACGGAGATGCAGCCGACCAACGACGCCGCCACGGAGATCCGCAACGGACGCTCGGAATCCACGAAAAACATCCGGTGGACGATGCCGAAATAGTAATAAAGCGAGATCACGCTGTTGATGACCCCCACCACGGCCAGCCAGACCCAGCCCTCGGCCACGGCGGCGGCAAAGACGGAGAATTTCCCGACGAACCCGACCATCGGCGGGATGCCCGTAAGAGAGAGCATGAAAACCGTGGTGGCCAACGCCAGCGGCAGGGACCGCCGGGAGAGGCCGGAAAATCCCATCAGGTCGTCCATGCCGGCATCGTTTGAAACGGCGATCACGCAGGCAAAAGCGCCCAGGTTCATGACCAGATAGGCCGCCGAATAGACCAACACGGACAAAATCCCCAGTTTCCCCGCCGCGACGAATCCGACCAGCACATACCCCATCTGCGCGATGGAGGAATACGCCAGCAGCCGTTTGACGTTGCTCTGCCGCAACGCCGCCAGGTTCCCCACCGTCATGGTCACGGCGGCCAGGACGGCCAGCAGGGAGGAGAGGCCGAGTTCCCCGTGGGCGGCGAACGTCCGAACCAGGATCCCCGCGGCGGCCGCCTTCGGCGCCACCGAAAGGAACGCGGTGATGGGCGTGGGCGCGCCCTCGTACGCGTCGGGCACCCACATATGGAACGGAACCATGGCGAGCTTGAATCCGAAACCGACGAGGATGAACAGGACCGCCGCGATGAGCGGGAAACGCGAGGCGACGCCGAGATCGGCCTCCAGCACCGCCCGAATGGCGGTACTGCCCGTGATGCCGTAGAGCAGGGACACGCCGTAGATCATCAGGGCCGACGAAAAAGCCCCCACCAGGAAATATTTGATGGCGGCCTCATTGGAACGCCGATCGTGCCGCAGAAAACCGGTCAGGATGAAGGAGGTGACCCCGATCAACTCCAACGCCACCACGATGAGCAGAAAATCCACGGCGGACACCAACAGCAACAGCCCGACCGTCGCCAGGAGGAGCAACGCCGCGTAGGTCCCCCAGGCCGTCTCGGAAACGGTTTCCTCCCGGTCGGCCGAGGAGCTCCGGAAGGCCCGGTAATCCAGGGACATCCACAACACCAAGGCCATGCCCCCCAAGAGGATCAATTTGAAGAAGCGGCCCATCCCATCGGCGGCCATCATGCCCAACACCACCCCGTCGCCGCCGCATTTGAACAAGAGAACGGCCGCCGCCAGAACCGCGCCGATCGCCACGGCCACGGAGGTCTTCCGCCGGCCGGGCCAGACGGCGTCGGCGAGAAGGAGTCCCAACGCCGCAATGGTCAAAAAGAGTTCGGGCGACAACGCCGACAGATGGCCCAAGGTCATCCCCCCAACACGCGCCGGATGAGGTCGTTCATGGTGACGTCCATCAAGCGCAGCGCCGCGCGGGGATAAACGCCGATGAGGAACGTCAGCAGCAGGAGCGGCGCGGTGGCGAAGATCTCACGCGGCGTCATGTCGCTGAGGACTCCCTCCCACTTGGCGTTGAATTCCCCCAGAAAAACGTCCTTGATGAGCTTCAGAAAGAACGCCGCGGTGATGAGGATACCGATCACCGAAAGCGCCACCCACAGCCGCAGAGACGCCTGTCCGAAGGCGCCGAGGAACAGAGGAACTCCGACACAAACCCCGCCAACCCCGGCAGGCCGAGCGAAGCCATTACCTGCACGGTCATGATGCCCGTGTAGACCGGCAGTTTCGCGCCGAGCCCGCCGAACTGGTCGATGTCGCGCGTGTGGGCGCGGTCGTAGAGAACCCCCACCAAAAGGAACAGGGAGCCCGTGATGATGCCGTGCGTCACCATTTGGAGAACCGCCCCCGAAAGACCCGCCGCCGCGTTGACGCCCGTCAGGGCCGCCATTCCGAGCAGGCAATAACCCATGTGGTTGATGGACGAATAGGCCACCATGCGTTTCATGTCCTTCTGGGCCATGGCGCAGAACGCGCCGTACACGATGTTAATGAAGGCGATGACCGTCATCGGATAGATGAACCATTGCGTGGCCTGCGGCAGGATGGGGAACGACACCCGCAAGAGACCGTACACCCCCATTTTCAACAACACCCCGGCCAGGATCACCGAAACCGCCGTGGGGGCTTCCACGTGCGCCAACGGAAGCCAGGTATGAAACGGGAACGCGGGGATCTTGACGGCAAAACCGACGTAGAGCGCCAGGAAGATGAGGATCTGCATCCCCATCGCCATGCCGCGGGACTGCTGGGCCAGTTCGACGAAATCAAACGTCCTTATCTCCCCAGCGAAATAGAGCGCCAGCATCCCCAACAACAGGAACACACTGCCGGCCAACGTGTAGAGGAAGAACTTGATGGCGGCGTATTCCTTTTTCGGGCCGCCCCAGATGCCGATGAGGAAATACATGGGCACCAGCGTCACTTCCCAGAACACATAAAAAAGGAAGAAGTCCTGCGCCACGAACACGCCCAGCATGCCGCACTCGAGCGCCAGGAACCAGAAAAAATATTCCCTGACCCGGTGCTCGATGCCGAAGGACGCGACCACCGCGACGAAAGACAGCAACGCGGTCAGTATGACCAACGGCAACGAAAGGCCGTCCACCCCCACCGAATAGTGAATGTTGAACGCCGGGATCCAGCGCAATTTCTCAAGGTATTGCATGGCCGGCGAGGCGGTGTCGAAATCGAAATAAAGCCACCCGGACAACACCAGCGGCACCGCCGAAAAAGCGGTGGCCAGCCAGCGCGCCGAATCCCTCCCCCGGGCGTCGTCCTTCAGGAAAAGCATCGAGAGCGCGCCGATGAGCGGAACGAAAACGATCAGACTCAGAAGACCCATAATCAAAGCTCCTTACACGTTATCGTCGGGCCGGCGGATTCTCAACCGAACACGCGCAGAGCCCACACCAGCAGCAGGCTCAGCCCGAACGCCACAACCAACAGATAGAACTGCGCAAAACCCGTCTGCACCAGACGCACCCCGGCCCCCAAGGATTGGGAGACCAGGCCGACGCCGTCCACCAGAAAACCGTCCACCACCACGTCGTCCAACCAGCGCTTGAACCGGGCGATCCGGCGGGCCGCCCAGCCGAAACCGTCCACGAGCGCCTGGTCGATGAACCCGTAATCGAAACGGAAGAGCAGGCGGGCC
>JAKLDV010000182.1 GCA_022703335.1 Elusimicrobiota bacterium | reverse complement strand
CTGGATCCGGCGGAACGAGTCCTCGGTGGCTTCCTCCACTTTTTTCGCGGACACCTGAATGGCCAAAACCGCGCTGCAGCCTTTGCGTTCCTTGATATCGACCTTCAGGTCGCTTTTATTGTCTTTCGTCGCGGTCGAGGCCGGCTTAAGGGCGGCCGGCGCCGCCGCTTTTTGCGCTTTCGGTTTCTCGGCCGTGGCCGGTTTGTCTTTTTTGCCCCATCCAAACATGGTCGTCCCCCATCAAAGTTAAAAGTATTGTCGTCGCCCGCCCGGCACGTCTTCGCATGTCCCTTTTCAGAAAGAGTGCGAGGGGTGGGACTTGAACCCACAAGCCTTCCGGCATACGGTCCTAAGCCGTACGCGTCTGCCGTTCCGCCACCCTCGCTCAAAAGCAAGTGCTGACGGGGTTCAACTCAGTCCTTCGTCCTTGTTGAGCCGTCCTGAAATATTATGGGCCATGCGAGAATCGAACTCGCAACCTCGCGCTTAAGAGGCGCTTGCTCTACCAGTTGAGCTAATGGCCCTGAAACCGACGGATCGAGAGCGGAGTCCTGCGAAAAACTCCGAAAACGAAGTTTCGCTCGGTCCTCAACACCCGGAACCCGGCACCAATCATCGCGCCCGGAGGGACTTGAACCCCCAGCCTACTGGTCCGAAGCCAGTCGCTCTATCCAATTGAGCTACGGGCGCAAAACGACCGCTGGTAACAAGCCCTGTCGCTCTCCCCTCTTGGGGCGACAGGTGAAAAAATCCCCTTCCCCGCCTTGCATGAAAAAGGGGGGTCCTCTCCGAGGCCAAAATGTTCTCGAACGGACCGGGAGGGCGCGTTTCCCCTCTCGGCGGGACAGTATACCATATCGCCCCGGGAGGCCGGAAGCCTCCGTCCGACGAAAAAACGGCGCCCCCTTAGAGGAGTTCCGCGTCGGGCCGGAGACGGAACCTCAGCCGTCCGGCCAATTCCAAATAGGGCCGCACCGCCGGGTCGTCCGGACGGGAGACGTCCAACCGACCTTTGAGGCGGTTCTTCCACACCTCATAGAAAAGGTTCTCCGCCCGCCAGAGGAACGGCCGAACATCGGCCCGGTCGGCCAGGTCCAGAAGATGGAGCACCCGCCGGGCGATTTCCGGATCGGGGTTTTTTGAAAGGGACTCCATCAGTTCCTCCACACGGCGGCGGATCTTTTCCTCCAACGGCACGAAATTGAGCGTGAGACGGAACTTCTCCGCCTCGCGCCTGATCCGCGTGAGTTGGGCGATCTCCTGGGCGTTGCCCTCCAGGTTCTCCAGAACCTTCTCCATGTCCTGGTCGAGCACGTACTGCAGGACCAGCTGAAAACCTTCCGGGATGGGATAGCTGACGTCCACCAGATAGTTGACCAGTTTCATGTTTTCGCTGATCATCTGGCGGTACATGCCGTCGAACCGGCCGAGGATGTCCTTGACGATGGACTGCAGGATGCGGCGGCGGTCCTCCAGGAACACGTCCTGGAGCGTGAAGGGAGCCCCGGGGAACTGCTGGCGCAACACCCCCTGAACATCCTCAAACGACCCCGACTCCAGTTTTTCGAACAGGGCGTTCTTGAGCCCCTGATAGGACGCCTCGTCGGTAAAATTCTTCACCACCCCGTGGAAATCGTGCCCGGTCCGATGCAGCACGGCGCACACCAGGTCGGCCTCCTCCCGCGTGATTTCCGAGGAGACGCGCAGATGGACCACGGACAGCTCGGCCCCCTTGGCGGAACCCGCCTTGCGGTCGACCACCGTGTAGGGATAACAATAGATCTTCCCCTGATCGGGCCGTTCCTGAAACAGGGAGCCCATGGCGAAATGGTTCGCCACGCGGGACAGGTCGGTGACCAGGGGCTTCACCAGGCGACGGTAGACGTTGGCGCCGTCCATGAATTCCGGGATGTTGCTGCGGGCCCGGGCGAGGCCGCGGAGGAAATCGTCCTCCAGGGAAGCGCCGTTGGGGAACCCCTGGGCGAGCTGGATGGCCCGGGCGGCGGAATAGAGGATGGTGACGCTCTCCAGGCCGGAGATCTCGTCGAAAAACCAGCCGCAGCTGGTGAACATGAACATGCGCTGGCGTTGCATCTCCATAAGTTTCAGCACATCCAGCCGTTCCGACGGACTGAGCGGACGGGACTGGTGCGTCTCGATGAAGCGGTTCACCGTCTCCGGCGACCGGTCGCCGAGGACGTCGATGTAATCGTTCCGCGCCTGCCAGGGGTCCTTGAGCAGGACGCCCGCCTGGGCCTCGAAAAGAAGGTCGAGGGCGTCGCGCAGGTCGTTCAGGGATTCCCGCAGGGGACCGCGCCACTGCTGGGTCCAATGAGGGCCCGAACCGATGCGGCAGCCGCAGTCGGCCCGCCAGCGTTCCACCCCGTGGGCGCAGCTCCAGGAGGAATTCTCGAAGATGTCCACCTCCCACTCGGGCGGATGGAGGGCGAGGTATTCGGCGTAGTTGGTGATGACGGCCAGCTGTTCGCGGCGGATTTTTTTGAGGCCGTAGGCGAGCGCCATGTCCCCGAAACGGTGGTGGTGCCCGTAGGATTCTCCGTCGGTGGCGATGCTCACCAGCTGCGGCCGGTGGGCCGAGTCGGAGAAGGCGCCCATGAGCCGGCCGGTGAGGTATTCGCCGTTGCCCAGGAGCCCTTCGAAGGCGATGGCCCGCGAGATGGGGCCGTCGTAAAAAAAGAGGTTCATCCCCAAACCGCGCGGCGACACCCAACGGTAGGCGCGCGTCGGGTCGATGCGTCCGCCGGAGGCGTCGTGCCAGGACACCTTGCCGTCGCCCGTCGGCCGGACGCGGCGGGCCTGTCCCGGGGAAAGAACGGTGAACCTGATGCCGAACCCGGCCATGATCTCCAAAGTCTCGGTGTCCACGGCGGTCTCGGCCAGCCACATCCCTTCCGGCGCGCGGCCGAAACGCCGCTGGAAATCGCGGATGCCCCACACCACCTGCGTCACCTTGTCGGTATGGTTGGCCAGGGGCATGATCATGTGGTTGTAGACCTGGGCCAGGGCGTTGCCGTGCCCGCCGTGCCGCTTGACGCTCTCGCGGTCGCTCTCCACGATGGCGCGGTAGGCGTCCGGGGCGTGCTTCTCCATCCACACCAGGAGGGTGGGCCCGAAATCGAAACTGAGGTCCAGATAATTGTTCACGATCTCGGCGATGTTCTGGTCCGCCCCCAGGATGCGGGAGGCGGTGTTCTGCGCGTAACATTCGAGGGTGATGCGCTCGTTCCAGTCGTGGTGCGGGTAGGCGGAGTCCTGCACCTCGATGGCCTCCAGCCAGGGGTTCTCCCTCGGCGGTTGATAGAAGTGTCCGTGCAGGCAAACAAATTTATTCTGGTTCGTCATGTCCTCGTGTCCTCGTTGGTGGAAGCGGTGTCGGTGGTTGGGAAACGCCGGAATGCGCTCAGCGCTTCAGGTGGGCCCATTTGCTGCGGCCGCGCGGGACGGCCACGATGCCGGTCTTGTCCACGGTGTATTTGGCGGCGATGTCCTTTTCCTTGTCGAAACCGATCTCCGATTTTTCCGGGAAGGAGTTGAAGCGGTCGGCGACCACGCGCTTGAAGCGGCAGCCCGGCCCCACTTCGCAGAAATCCATGAGCACGGAATCCTCGATGACGGCGCCG
>JAKLDV010000181.1 GCA_022703335.1 Elusimicrobiota bacterium | reverse complement strand
TGCGCAGCGCGAAGGGCGACTGCGACTACCTCGTCGTCGGCGTGACCACCGACGAGCTCTCCGAGCGGGAGAAGCATAAGCGGCCGATCATGCCCCTCGAGGAGCGGATGGAGATCGTCCGGAACATCCTGTATTCCCAGATCTGGGGCAGTATGATATCGACGGAAGACGACGATGCGCTGAACCTGGCCGACCGGCAGGATACCAGCGCCAACATCGAGTTCACGTATCAGGTGAAGTCCAACACCGCCCTGACGTTGGGCGCCTACCGCAACGTGACCAAGGACAAGATCGCGCCCGTCAACGACACCACCGCCAACGGCGGCAACGCCCGCGTTTCTTACAGTTTCTGATGGGATAGTTCACCCCCGTTGTTCCCAAGGGGGGATTTTTTTGCGATTAAAAGTAAAATAAACTTGACAAATTGTATAATAAGATATACTATGCGGAAAAAGGAAAGGAGGTGTTATGGCCAAAACACCAGCACATTTGGCTATCAAAAACCGGCTAAACGTTTTGAGAGCCGAACGCCGAATAACGCAGGAACAGCTAGCCAAAGAAGTCGGCGTGACACGAGCGACGATCATTGCGATTGAAGGGGAAGATTATAATCCGTCATTGGAACTGGCGTTTCGGCTGGCCCGGTATTTCGATACGGATGTTCAGAGTTTATTTTTCATTAAGGAGGGGACAAAATGAACAAATTCGACAGGTTTTTTTTGAAAACTTATTTGTACGGGTTTTTCTTCGTGATCGGGCTGGGGATTGTTTTTAATTATTGTGGTCTGGATGATATGCGGAACGCCGTTTCACCTTTACGCCAGGTGAACAACGTCGGTGGGTTTGTGTTCGCGTCCTGGATGCTTATGACGATGTATCTGAGCCTCAAATTGATCTTTTCCGGGTCCTTTCGCGACGCGGTGCTGTCCAGGATAACGTTTTTGAAAGAACGCGACGAGCGGGAAAAACTGTTTTCCGGACAGGCGGCAAAAACGACATTCATGCTGACGCTGGCGGTCTTGTTTTTCCTGCTGAGCCTTTCGTGTTTTGAAGTTTCGGTCTATCGGGTTCCGCCGGAAAAAGCGATTAACGGAAAAACGGGGGTGTTGACGTTGGGCGTCCGTTTGGAATTATTGAAGGACAGGTCCGCACCGGCGCCGGAGACATTCCGGCGGGACATATTTTCACATACGGATTTGCCGATTTCCAGCACGGCTCTGATCTTGTTGCTGATCGGGTGGCAAATTGCTTCTTACAATTTGTGCATGCGGCGGTTTGGAATCCGATCGTAGGCATAAAAGGACCCGGCGCCCCGCAATGCGTCTTTCGAGACGGCGGCACCTGTGACACCGGAACGTCTTATAAGGAGGCCGACGTGGCGGTCTATTGACTGTCAAGGGATTGCGGCGCTCGCCAAATCCGTCCGCGTTTGATGTTTGCGGGGGCGCTTCGCGACCCGCCCCGCGAGCGACGTTGTCGACGACGGTGATTTGAGAAGAAAAAATAAAAACCCCGCTTTGCGGCGGGGTTACTTTTTTCAGCGAATAGGCCGTGAGTCAAAACAGCACGAACGTGCTTATTTGGAGGCGAGGAATTTCTTGATCTCGGCGTCGTTGGGGGTGATCTTGAGGGCCAGGGCCCAGATTTCCCGCGCCTTGTCCTTCTGGTTGAGGGCGAAGTAGGCGCTGCCTTTGCGTTTCAGGGCCAAGACGTTGTCCGGTTCCAGTTCCAAAACCTCGTTGCAGGCCAAGACCGCCAGGTCGTAGCGGCCCTCGTAGATGTTGTTGAGGGCGATGAAAAGCTTGTTTTCGGTGACGGACATCCCCGGGGCCACCGTTTCTTTTTTGGCCACGTCCGGGTATTGGGTCTCCATGTAACCGACCAGCCTGGTGGTGGAGGGGTCCTGCGGATTGATGTCTCGCGCGTAACGCAAGGCGTTCAGGGCCAGTCGAGGGTCCTCCGTGTCGGCCAGGTAGGCGGACAGTCCTTTCCGGATGAGGCGGGCGGCTTTGCCCGTGCCGGTCTCGGCCGGCTTGACCTCGACGATGTTCTCCAGTTTGGTCTTAAGGAGCTTGTAGCGTTGGTTGGAAGGGTCCAGCCCCGACAGGTTCTCGGTCTTTTTGAGGGCCGCGTCGTATTGGCCGGCCTCCAGGACCAGGCGCAGTTCTTTTTCGTTGGGGCCGAGTTGGGCGGAGAGCTTTTCGCGGGCCTGTTTGATGAGGCCCGGCGGGGCGGCCTGTTCCGGGTCGATCTCCAGGATCTTTTGCCAATAGGAGATGGCGCGGGAATAGTCGGCGTCGTTGAAGCTTTGCAGGGCCCGCGCGTAGTGTTCCTCCAGAAGTTTCTGTCTTTCCTCGTCGGTGAGCGAGGCGTAGTTCGAGGCGGCCGTCAGGGGCGCCGCGAGAATCGCAAGGAATACGGCGAGAGCGATCTGTTTTTTCATGTTTTTTCCATGGTCCTCACAATGTTGATTTCAATGCGGCGGTTCTTTCCCCGGCCTTCCAGCGTGGCGTTGTCCGTCACGGGGCGGTGTTCCCCGTAGCCATACGCCGAAAAGCGGTCGGGGGGGAGACCGTCGCCGATGAAGAACGCGATGACCGAAAAGGCCCGGGCCGCCGACAGTTCGAAATTGTCCCGATAGGGCCCCGTGCGGATGGGCACGTTGTCGGTATGGCCTTCCACCACCACGGCGTTGGGGAGGCCTTTCAAGAGTCCGGCGATTTCTCGCAGGGCTTTTTGGGCCTCGGATTTCAACGTCGCCTGCCCCGAGTCGAACAGCACCGGGTTGGACAGCGAAACCCGGATGCGCTGGGCCGAGAGTTCCACCTGCGCCAGCCCCTTCAACTTGTCCTCATTAAAGTATTTTTCCAGCGCCTGGGCCACCTCCGTCTCCTTTTCCTGTTTGAGCAGGTGGGCTTTCTGGTCTTTTCCGGCGATCTCTTTCTGGAGGGCGTTCAGGGCGCGTTCGTAGGTGGAGGAGGCCCCCAGGTAGGCGTAGCCGAAGAGCGCCAGGAACAGGATGACCAGGGTGGACATCAGGTCGGCGAAGGGGATCATCCAGAGTTTTTCCGAAGACTCCTCCGTTTTTTCCTCGAGCGTGATGAGCTGGGAAAGTTCCTGGTTCTCGGACCCTTCCGCGAACTCGCCCGCCAGGGGGTCGGTGAGTTCCTCTTCGCTTTCGAAATCCAGTCCGCTCACGGTCAGGCGGCCTTTCGAAGGATGTTGATCTCGATGCGGCGGTTGTGGCGTCGGCCGTCGGGGGTGTCGTTGTCGGACACGGGGCGGTATTCGCCGTAGCCGGCCAGAATGAAACGTTCCGAGGGGATGCCGCATTCGCGCGTGAAGAATTCCACCACGGAGGAGGCCCGGGCCACCGAGAGCTCCCAGTTGGAGGCGAACTGTTTCTGCCGCACGGGCTGGTTGTCGGTGTGGCCCTCCACCAGGATCTTGTTGGGCAGGGAGGCCAACAGGGGGGCCAGGTCGCGGATTTCCCGTCGGGCGCCGTCGCTCAAGACGGCTTCTCCGGAGAGGAACAGGACGGGGTTGGTGAGGGTGATGCGGATGCGTTCCTCGGAGGTCTCCACCTGGGCGAATTTTTTCTTCTGCAATACCTGGGTGACGTCCTCCTCCTGGACTTTCTGGATGATCTGTTCCGCCTTGGATTCGACGGCGCTCTGGGGTTTTTCGCGGAATTGGTTGGCCATGTCGTTCATCATTTGCCGGCGGGTTTCCTCGGGCTGGC
>JAKLDV010000180.1 GCA_022703335.1 Elusimicrobiota bacterium | reverse complement strand
CGCGCCGCTTCTGAGAGAGGGACTGCGGCTGTTGGATACGCCCGGCGTGGGGTCGGTTCATGCCCACAACACCCGCGAGGCGCACGAGGCCCTACCCCGGGCGGACGCCGCCCTCTACGTCCTCTCCGTGGATCCTCCCATCGGCGAGGAGGACGTGCGGTTTTTGGAGTCGGTCCAGGATCAGACGAAAAAAATTTTCTTCATCTTGAACAAGAAGGATTATCTGCCCGCCGCGGAATTGGAAGAGAACCGCGCCTTTCAGGAGAAGACGTTGCGGGAAGCCCTTCCAACGGAAGAGGTTTCGGTTTTCCCCGTTTCCGCCCAGTGGGCGCTGGAGGGCCGTCGGGACAGCGGCCTCGGGGAGTTGGAAAAACATCTGCGGGACACTTTGGCGCGGGAGAAGGGGCGGGAAATCCTCCTCCGGGCGGCCCGCCGGGCGTCGGAGGCGGCCCAGGCCGTTTCGTCGGCGTTGGAGCTGGAGCGGAGCGTTTATCTGGGGAAGCGGCTGGAGATGGAACGGAAGGCGTATGGGCTTTCCGACGCCATCGATGTGTTGTTCATGGAAGGCGGGCTCGCCAAAAAACGGATGGAGGCGGGGTTCGCCGGTTACGCCCAATCCGTCCGCGCGGCGGCGCGGACCTTTTGCCGTCGTCGGAGCGGGACTCTGGCCCGGAAAATCGTCCGGGCCGCCGCCGGCTCGGCGCACGTTTCGGCCGCGGAGTTGAGGGAGCGCCTGGAACGGTTCGCCCGCGCGGAGCTCCGGTCCTCGTGGGAGGAATTCGTCGGCGAAAAAGAGACATGGCTGGCGCACGGGTTCGAAAAGATCCGGTTCGATTACGAATCGCGCATGGAACAGCTGCTCGGAAACGTGTGGTCGGCCGCCGAGTCGTTGGTCGGCCGGTTCCCCGCGCCGCCGCCGGTCCCGGCCGTTTCCGCGGCCTGCCGGGTCCCGTCGGTGCCGTCGAACCCGTTGGGATTGACGGATAAATCCGTGCGCGCCTGGAAGGCCTCCCCGCGCCGGGGGGAGGCGTTTTTGCGCCGGCGCCTGGCCGCGGTTTTATCGTCGGCCGCCGGCGAATGGGAAGGGTTTTTGCGTTCCCGGGAAGCGCAACTGCGCGCTCTCGCCGACGAGTTCGGCCGCCAGTCGCGCCGGGCCCACGAACTGGCGGACCGGGCGGTGAAGGCGGCGCTGCGCCGGCAGGCCGATACGGAGGCGGCGGCGGTGCGGCGGGAGAACGATCTGCGTTCCGCTCTCCACGCCGCGGTAGCTCTCCGCGAGGAGATCGCGTCCTTTCGCCGTTCGCTGGAGGCCGCCGGTTGACCTTTCCGCTCCCCCGTCCCTCTTTTGATTGATTAACTTGTAACATTTCGGTACAATAGGCCCCTTCACTTCTACATTGAAAGGAGTTCCCGACCATGCCGAAAACCGTGAAGATGCCCCAACCGTCGAGCGCCACCGAGGCGGTGCGCCTTATTCAGGACCAGGCCCAAAAAGACCGCGCCAAGATCATCAAATTTTTCCGCGAGATCGTCGCCATCCCGTCCATGGATTCCAAGATCGGGCCGGTGGGCCGCCGCATCGCCAAAGAGATGAAGGCGCTGGGCTTTCAGAACGTCGGTTTCGACAAGATGGGGAACATCTACGGCCGCATCGGCAAGGGATCGAAAGTGTTGTTGTACGACAGCCACATCGACACCGTCGGGCTGGGCGACCCCAAGGCCTGGAAATGGGACCCCTTCAAAGGGAAGGTCGAGAACGACATCCTCTACGCCCGCGGCGCCTGCGACGAAAAATGTTCCACGCCCGGCATGATCTACGGCCTCGCCTACGCCCAGCGGATGGGTCTGTTGGACGGGTGGACCGCGTATTATTTCGGCAACATGGAGGAATGGTGCGACGGCATCGCGCCCAACTCCCTGCACAAGACGGAGAAGATCGCCCCGGACTTCGTGGTCATCGGCGAGCCCACCCGCATGCAGATCTACCGCGGCCACCGCGGCCGGCTGGAACTCGAGGTCGTGGCCAAGGGCAAGGCCTGCCACGCCTCCATGCCGCATCTCGGCGACAACGCCATCTACAAGATGTCCCGCTTCATTCAGGACGTGGAGGCTCTCGGGCCCCGCATCCACGAGGACCCGTTCCTCGGCCGGGGCACGGCGGTGGTGTCCATCATCGAGAGCAAAAGCCCGTCCATCAACGCGGTGCCGGACGAATGCACCGTCTACATCGACCGCCGCACCACCTTCGGGGAGACCAAGGAGTCCGTGCTCGAACAGTTCCGCGGCCTGCCGACCGCCAAGGACGTGGAAATCAAGGAGATGTTCTACGACACGCCCTCCTACACGGGGTTCGTGTTCAAGGTGGATAAATATTTTCCGGCGTGGTGCCTGCCGGAGGAGCACCCGCTGGTGCAGGGCGGGCTGGAGACGCGGCGCCTGCTGGGCCTCGACACCAAATATCCGTTCCCGTTCAAGGACCGCACGCCCGGCGAATCCTACCGTTGGGATTTCTCCACCAACGCCACCTACTGGGCGGGCAAGGCGGGGATCCCGAGCATCGGGTTCGGGCCGAGCAACGAGGTCTACGCCCACACCGTGCTGGACCAGTGCTCCCTGGAGGAACTGGTGGACTCCGTGGGGTTCTACGCGCTCTTTCCGTCCCTGTTGAAAAAGAAGATCTGAGCCGTTGGGACGCGGCAACGACATTCCATTGAAAGCGAGAATCGAGTGAAAAGAGCCAAAGTCCTGGGGTTGGTCATGGCGGGGGGGAAGGGGGAACGGCTTCAGCCCCTCACCAACGAACGCGGCAAACCGGCCGTCCCGTTCGGCGGCAAGTATCGCATCGTGGACTTCGTCCTCAGCAACTTCGTCAACTCCGGCATTTTCTCGGTCTACGTGCTGGTGCAGTACCTCTCCCAGTCGCTCATCGACTACCTGCGCGTGAGCTGGAGCAACCGCGGCATCACCCAGGAACACTTCATCACCGTGGTGCCGCCGCAGATGCGCCTGGGCGAGATGTGGTACCGCGGCACCGCCGACGCGGTGTCCCAGAACCTCAACCTGGTGCGCGACTTCGATCCGGACCTGGTGGCGGTGTTCGGTTCCGACCACATCTACCGCATGGACATCAGCCAGATGCTCGTCTATCACACGGAGAAGAACGCCCAGGTGACCGTGGCGGCCCGGCCGGTGCGCAGCGAGGAGGCGAGGAGGTTCGGGGTCATCGAGGTCAATAAGGGCGGCCGCGTGGTGGGTTTCGAGGAGAAGCCCAAGAACCCCAAGCCCATGCCGGGCGACGAGACGCGCGCCTACTGTTCCATGGGCAACTACATTTTCAACCGGGACGTCCTGGAGTCGGTGCTCACCGAGGACTTCAAGCGGGAGTCCGCCCACGATTTCGGCAAGAACATCTTTCCCAACCTCTACGAGGGCCACCGCGTCTACGCCTACAACTTCGAGTCGACCGAACTGCCCGGCCTGAAACCGTATGAGGAGAAGGGCTATTGGCGCGACGTGGGCAACATCGAGTCCTATTGGTCCACCCACATGGACATGCTGGGAGAGAAACCGCGCTTGGACCTGCACAACGAGGAATGGCCCATCCACGCCGGCCGGTACGACGGCCCGCCGGCGCGCATCAGCACGTTGACGATGGTCGACAGGCTGGCGACGAAGTGCGCACCGGGCTTCTTGGCGAAGCCGGTCACGTAGACGCGCACGCTGCGCAATTGCCCCAGGCCGA
>JAKLDV010000018.1 GCA_022703335.1 Elusimicrobiota bacterium | reverse complement strand
GAAATGCGCCATTCCAGCATTTCCGGCGGCTGGTCCGGGCTGCCCCGGAGGGATTTTTCGAGGGAATCCATCCGCCGGCGGGGATCGGAATTTTTTTTCGGCAGGCCCAGCGCCACGCGGATGGTTTGTGTCCCGCCGATGCGAAACGGCCCCACCGGGACTTCGCGGGCGGGCCGTCGGCGGTAATGATAGAAATCGTCCACGGGCGAAAGGGTTTCGTCCGGCGAAGGGACGGAGGGAGGAACGGCGGTCCGCCGCTCGTAGCGGGAGGCGATTCGGCGGCCCACCGGGATTTCCAACTCGGGTTCCTCCGTGAGGGACACGCGGAGGGTGTCTCCGATGCCGTCTTCCAGGAGTCCGCCGATGCCGATGGCCGAGCGGATGCGGCCGTCGGTTCCGAATCCGGCTTCCGTCACGCCGAGATGGAAGGGGTAATCCATCCCTTCCTGGGTCATTCGCGCCGCCAGGAGTCGGTAGGCGGCGATCGTGACCTTGGGGTTGGATGATTTCATGGAGAGGATGACGTCGTGGAAATCGAGTTTGCGGCACACGCGCACGAATTCCAGCGCCGATTCCACCATCCCTTCCGGCGTGTCGCCGTAGCGGTTCAAGATGCGGTCCGACAGGGAACCGTGGTTGGTTCCGATGCGCAGGGCCCGTTTCAGGCGTTTGAGTTTCAGGACCAGGGGGGAGAACTTTTCCTCGACGCGGGCCAGTTCCTCCTCGTATTGGGCCGGGGTGTATTCCCGAGTCTTGAAGAGTTTGACGTCGGCGTAGTTCCCGGGGTTGATGCGGACTTTTTCAACGTATTCCGCGGCCGCCAAGGCGGCTTCCGGACGGAAATGGATATCGGCGACAAGCGGAACAGCGAGGCGGCGGGAATCCAGCCCCTCGCGGAGTTTTTGAAGCTGGCGCGCCTCCTCTTCGTTGGGCACCGTGAGGCGCACAATTTCGCAGCCGGCTTGGACGAGCCGTTCGATCTGGGCGACCGTGGCTTCAAGCTCGCCGGCGCGGGTGGTCGTCATGGATTGGAGGCGGAGGGGATTGTTCCCGCCCACGCCGACGTTCCCCACCATGACCGTGCGGGTGGGGCGCCGACGGTAATTAAAAAGGCTTGGGGAAAAAGGGAGCTGTTTTAAGAGAGCTTCGGCGGGGGACGACGACATATTTCTTATTATACCAGTTCGATACAGGTTGGCCGAGCGGCGTTCGTGTCGGACCACGCCCCGGGCTGGCCCGCATGCGAAACGTCCCCCGGCTTCAAAGAACGTCGGAAGACAACGCCGGAGGGGCCTCCGGCGGAAGGGGGTGGGGAACGGAAGACTTTGTTGCGGTCTATTTTCCGGGGGTGGGCTTTTTTCCGGCAGCTGCCTTGTTCAGGTTCTGCTCGTAGAAACGTTTGATGTCTTCGAAGTGGTCGAGAATGAGTTTGGCTTTCGTCAGGCCGAAGGTGAACCCGTAGGCGTCTTCCTCGCTTTGTTTCAGTGTGATGGTGGGGTTCCCTTTGAATTCGCCGATGGTGAACATGGGATTTAGGCTCCTTGAGTGTGATTGACGGTGGCCAAAGTTCCTTTTCCACCGTCATCGTCCCTGGCCTTTAACCAGGAACGATGGGCGAGCCGCCGGCTCGTCCCTTGACGGTCCCCGCCGGGTCGGCGGGGGAACATCTGGAGATACTTTTTACCATACCTCGTCGAGAAAAGCCAGCGACTGTTGGCACCATTTCTCGACAAAGAGTCCGCGGTTCCTCTCCCGGGCGGCATCGTAATCCTGGTCCCGGTATCCTTTGCCACCGTGATGATGGACGAACGCGTCTTCCACCAGCAGGAGTTTGTAGCCGGCCTGCCGGGCCCGCAGGCAATAATCGTAATCCTCGTAACCGCCGGGGCCGAAGCGTTCATCCAGCAGGCCGATCGCTTTCATGACCTCGCGTTTGATCAAGAGACAGAACCCGTCCAGGCGGGGAACCTCAAGCCGGCCGCCTTCGTGTCGGCGGGCCCAGCGCGTGGAGAAGGCGTCCAGGGCGCGGAGAGAGGAATAGCCGGGTTTTTGAACGCCTTGTTGGCCGGCGGCGCGGTTGGTGTAGGGCCCCAGGAGCCCGGCGGTTTTGTCGCGTTTGGCGCGAAGGACGAGGCGTTCCAGCCAATGGGGGGTCACGGCGGTGTCCGCGTTGAGCAGGAGCAGATGGTTCCCTCTTGCGGCGCGGAGGCCGAGGTTGTTGCCGCCGGAGAAGAAGAGGTTCTTGGGGGACCGGATCAGCCGGACATCCTTTTCTTTTTCCAGGAACGCGGAAGAGCCGTCGGTGGTGGCGTTGTCCACCACGATGATCTCATAGGGGCCCCGGGTATGCCGGCGCAGGCGGGCGAGACATTGTTTCAGATAATCGCCGTCGTTGTGGGTCAGCAGGACGATGCTCGTCAGGTCCGCGGGCGTCCCGTAGGCGTTTTTCGCGGCGGTGTCGGCGGAGAGGATCTCCAGCCGTTGCCCGGCCCAGTCCCGTAACGCCGGGGCTTCCCGCGCCGGCGGAAGCACCTCCACGTCCAGCCGGGGATCGATCGTCCGAAGGATCCGGTCGCGGTCCGTCGGGCGGGCCGCCCAGAGCCCGTCGGCTTCCGAAAGGATCTCCCGCCAGCGACGTTTTTGGGAAAGGCCGTCTCCGCCGCGCGGCAGCCGATGGAGGGCGTGCGTTTCGGGGAAGAAGCAGACGAGCGTTTGGTCCCGTCCGGCGACCTGGCGCACGGGGAAGAACCGGCGTTTAACGGCGTCGGCGCCGAGAAAAATGACGGCCTCCAGGGGTTTTGTGGAAAAGACGCGTCGGGCCTCTTCCGCGAAAGCGTTTTCTTTTATCACCGAAAAAGTCGCGCCGGCGGGAAGGGAAAATCCCGGTTTATCCGTCGAGAGAACGAGGAGGTCCCACCGGGCCGCGAGCGACGAAAAGAAGGCGTCCAGCGGGAAGGAGGAGGGAAAGGGGAGCGGGTCGGCGACGAAAAGAAGATTTTTGCGGGGCGTTGCCGGGTCGTGGGACATCGTCAGCGAGGCGGAACGGGCGTGGGCCGCTCAAGCTTCCAAGTAACGTTCCGCCTGGATGGCCGCCATGCAGCCCATTCCGGCCGCGGTGACGGCCTGCCGATAGGTGTGGTCCACGCAGTCTCCGGCGGCAAAGACGCCGGGGATATTCGTCCGGGCGTGGCCGTCGGTTTTGACGTACCCGGCCTCGTCGAGTTCGATCTGACCTTTGAAGAGGGAGGTGTTCGGTTCGTGGCCGATGGCCAGGAACAGGCCGTTGGCGGCGAGTTCCTCCACGGCGCCCGTGGCGAGGTTCTTTACCCGTATTTTTTCCAGGAGGTTCTCGCCGAGGGCGTCCTCGAGGACGTACGGCGTCTTGATGGAGACTTTGGGATGACGGCGCACCCGGTCCAGCATGATCTGGGAGGCGCGAAATTCGTTCCGGCGATGGAGAAGGATGACCTGGGAACCGAACCGCGTGAGGAAGAGGGTTTCTTCCATGGCGCTGTCTCCTCCGCCCAAGACGGCGATGGGTTTGTTCCGGAAGAGGGGGAGGGCGCCGTCGCAGGTGGCGCAGGCGGAGATCCCTTTGTTCCAGAAACGCGTTTCGGCCTCGGTGTTGAGCCGCCGCGCCGTGGCGCCGGTGGCCAGGATGACCGTTTTTGCGAGATATTCGGCGTCGTCGGTGGTCAGACGAAACGGCGGCCGGGACAAGTCCGCCTTGACGACATCTTTGTCCAGAATCTCGGCGTCGAACCGGGCCGCCTGCCGGCGCAGACGGTCCATCAGTTCGGGGCCGGGGACGCCCTCCGGGAACCCCGGAAAATTTTCCACCTCGGTGGTGGTCATCAGCTGGCCGCCCGATTGGCCGCCCATCAGGAATCCGCCGAGGACGAGCGGTTTCAGTCCGGCCCGCGCGGCGTACACGGCGGCGGTGTAGCCCGCCGGCCCGGAGCCGATGATGAGGGTGTTTCGAATGTCCATGGGGTCATTCCACCTTTTCTTTCAGGTTGGCCGAAGGGTCCGAAAAAATCCGACCCGGTTCCAAATGGGCCACGTCGTTGAAGCTCAACAACCGCCACGGTTTCGTTCCGTTGCCGTTGGCGCCGGCGTGCCACAGGCGATGGAGGGAGGCGTTGCCGGCCACCCACAGCCGCCACTGTCCGGCCGGCAGGCCGAGCGCCGCCAGGATCGCCGCTTTGCACGGTCCGCCGGAGGTGAACACGGCCACGGTTTGGTCCGGATGGTCCCGCGCGATGCCTTCAATCTTGTTGAACACGCGCTCCTGCATTTGGTTCCAGGATTCGCCGCCGGGCGGCGAAAAACCGACGGGATCCTCATGAAAGCGGCGGGCGTCCGTCGGAAACGTTTTTTCGATTTCAGGCCAGAGGCGGCCTTCCCATTCGCCGAAGCACCTCTCCCGGAGGGAGTCGGTATGGACGACGCGGCCGTTCCAGTCCGCGAGGGCGATGTCGGCGGTGCGCGCGGCCCGGTCCAGATCGCTGGCATAGGCCGCGGCGATATCCAGCTGTCTTAAACGCCGGCCCACCTGCCCCGCTTGTTGCTCGCCGAGCGGGGAGAGGGGGACGTTCTGATGCCCCTGGATCCGCTGGAGGCGGTTCCAGTCCGTTTCGCCGTGTCGGATAAGGACGATGTGTGTCGGCATCGAAAAGGTTTTATGGGCGACGGGCTTTTTAATGAAAGTCCCGCAACGGATAAAAATTAGCAATTTTGAGAGGGTCTCTCAATGGCCCGCAGGGTCTGCCGCGAATGACGTTCGGGGGGCCGTTGGATGACGGGTATCGTCAAAGAGTGGAGCCGGACCGGCGGCGGGCGGATTGTTTCTTGCGTGGGGGGGACACGATTTTGCGGCGCTGGCCCGACGCGCGCGGGGAGTCGCCGGCGGACGAGGAGACGTCCGGCTTAGGCCTGGATGTCGAAGAGTTGCTGTTCGTCGCGGAGTTTTTCGAGGCTGGGCATGCCGACTTTTTCCGCCGGCAGCACCACCGATCGGCCTTCTCGATAAGGAGCCAGTAGGCGGGAGATCTCGTCGTCGGTGTAGTGGTAGCGTTCCCGCAGGAGCGCCTGCAGCCAGTCCAGCGCCGCGCCGGCCACCTCGATGCGCACGCCCACGTCGAGCAGTTTGAAGGCCACCGTCGGCCAGCCCATCCGTCGGGCCACTTTTTCCCACCACGGGGCGGCCAGGGCGTCCGCCAGGATCCAAACCTTCCAGGCGCGCCAGCCGCCGCTTCCTGAAACTTTTTGAATATGTTCGGCGATGCGGTCGGCCGTGGGCCAACGCTGGGCGTCGAAGAGCAGGTCCGGTTCCATCATCGTTTCGGGAATGCCCAGTTCCCGGGCCAGCCGTTGAATGAGGAGTTCCCGCTGGGCCGCGGACAGGTCTTGTCCGGAAAAATCCACCAACAGGGCGAACATCAGGCGGGTCCCTTTGGATTTCAGGGAGCGTCCGCGCTCCACCTGTTCCAGGAGAGCCTGTCGGCCGACGTTCTTGATGAAAAGTTTTCCGTCCCGTATTTCCACCCAGCCGCGCAGATCGGCCATGACCAGCTCCACGTTGCTGGGGGCCCAGTGGACGGGCGGACAGGGAGTGATCTGCGCCGGGATGGGAAGCGTGGGGGTGGCTTTCGGTTCGGAGGTCCCGGTGGGGACCGGGGTTTCTTTTTCCGTCGACGTGGCGGTCGGCCGATCGGACGGCACGTCCGTTTTGGGGTCGGAGGGGAGGGGCGGGACGTCCTCCACCAGGGCCTGATAGGCGGCGGCGGTTTTCGACCACCCCCCCGAATCGTTCATGCCGTATTCCCGGCCCATGACCGTGACGATTTTCCCAACGCCCGCCCTCGCCGTCAGTTTCTCCAGGGCTTTCAGGGCGCGCAACCCCGCCCGCGGCGGGGCGTCCACGCCGTCCAAAACCACGTGGAGGTAAACGTTCTCGATCCCTTGCGCTTTTGCCAGGAGGAGGAGGCGCTCCACGTGTTCCAGGGAGGAATGGATCTCCGAGGGGGAAAGGGTACCGAAAAGATGGAGGGCGTCGCCCCGGCTCTTGAGCTGTCGCAGGGCTTGGAGGAAATTCGAGTGTTCAGTCAAAACCTTGTTTGTCGGATCGAGGCGAAGTCTTTCGAAGGCGTTCGGGGGCGCCCGGCCGGCCGCGATGGCGAAGAAACCGGTGGAATCGTCGGCGGGCTCTTCCGGAGAGAGTCCCAGTTCTTGTCCCTGAGCGGCCAGGAGGGTCTTCGGATAGTTCTCCGCCAGGGAGCGCAAGATCGGGAGCCGGGCGGAGCGGAGCGGGTCGGCGGGGTCCCTCAGGTCGGGGTTCTCCCCGAGTCCCTCGACGAGCAGAAGGACCACTTTGCGCGGCGTGCGGCCGGCGAAATAATTTTCCGGCAGGAGGGAACGGCCGGTCATGTCGGCCGGGGGTTGTATCCCGAGGGCCTGAAGCGCCGTCGGCGCCACGTCGGCCAGGGAGCCGTTCGTCCGCAGGAGTACCGAGGAGCGCGGGTCCTGCGGCAGGAGCGCGGGGTCGTAGAAATGGAAGGGCACCGGGTTTTTCGTCGAGAGCGGGGGAAGGGGATTCGCGCCGGCGCCGAGATGTTCCGCCAGGCCGCGGTCCGAGGTGACCAGGACGACGGCGTTCTCCCGCCGCGCCTGTGCCAGGACTTTTTCCAGTGAAGAGTCGAGCTGTTCGGCGTTTTGACGCACGGCGGCGGCATCGCCGCGTCCGGCCGCTTCCGCCACGCCGCCGAAATGGGCGATAACGAGCGGGCTCGTCCGCATCTCGCGGGCGACCGTCTCGGCGGTTTCCTGGGGCGAAGCTTCGGCGCTCAGAAGCCGGACGGTTTCCGCCGGTTCGGCGGCGTGGTTCCCGCGCAAAGCAGAGACGATTCGTGGGGCGTGTTTTTCCGAGACCACGACGGCCGTTTTGATGCCGTTGGCCACCGCCGCCGAACCGAGAGTCTCCGAGGCGGTCGGCCGGGGGAGGAGCGGAGAGGATTGGGGCACGTTCGGCACTTCGGTGAGGGAGAAGACGTCGGGCGTCGCTCCCGCGGCGCGATGGAAAGGAGAAAATTCCTCAGAGGCCGGCCGCGCGAAAGGCGTCAGGAGTTGGCGGGGCCCGTCGGCGCGCGCATTGAAACTCAACAGCACATCCTTGCCGGTGACGCGGCCCATCGGCCGGTCCTGGTCGTCGACCAGGACGAGAGGGCGCAGGTATTGGTCGGTTTCGCCGGCGGCGTAGGCCTGGCGCAGGGACCTCGGCAGGGAGCGGCTGAGGGGCGAGACATCTCCTCCCGGGCGGAGTCGGACGTCGTTCAGAAATTCGCCGAAGGCGCGGGCCGCCTGAAGCAGCCGGGACAGCATTCTGCGCAGGAAGTTGAATCCGATCAGCGAGAGCACGCGCGAAAGACGAGGCCGCTGGGCGAGGAAACTCTTCAAAGATGGGGCCGGCGCCGGCAGCGCCGGGCGGACAGCGGCCGGCGGGGCTTCCGTCGGCGTGTTGGGTTCGGTCCACTCGAGAATGGGATCGAGCCCCTGGAGGTTGTTCGGCGTGAAGGCGTTCTCGAAGCCGTTCTGTTCGATGGCGAGCCATTCGGCGAACGTCATGTCCGGATGGGCCAGCCACACCTTGACCCGTTCTCCCGGAGAGCCTCGGGTATGGAAGATCCAGCTGTTGTCTTGGGCGACGGCCACCCGCAACGCCTGCTTGAAGAAGAACTGCAGGAGGTGCCGCGCGTAGTTGCCGAAGATGGAGAGGTTCACGTTGCTGGTGGGCATGGTGACCACGGCGATCTGTGTTTGGGCCAGGAAAGTCAGCAGGTCCCGCTGCAGCCGGCGGAACTGACCGAGTTCCTCTGCCGAGGGCGGCTGCGTGAAATCCCTGGGGATGACGCCCAGGATGGTGCCGTGTTCCAGGCGGTCCAGATGGCCCGAGGTGACGATCTGCTTCACGCGCAGCATGGCCGGCATTTCTTCGCCTTCGGCCCAGGCTTCTCCCACATGGATGCTGTTCTTGAGACCGTTTTTCTTCGCCAAGCGCATGGCGGGGAGGAGGGTCCACGGGAAGAAATCCCCTTCCCATCCGACGGACCCGATGCCGACGATGCGTTCGGCGTCGTGCGGCCGTTCCGTCGCCCAGCGCTTCTTCAGATCGATCACGTCCTGCGCGCGCCGGGTCTGTTCGCGGCGGGTGGCTTCCAGCAGGAAGACGAGTTCCGCCAGCGCGGCGTTGGTGAGCCCCCGCTTTTTCTGATGCCACCGGAGTTGTTCGATGAAATCGCCCAGCCAGCGCCGTTCCTCGATTTTTTCCTCCGAGGAGAGGGCGGGATCGATGACGCGGTTTTCCAGCCAGGCGGCCAGTTCATCCAGAAATTCTTCGGTGGAAAGTCCGGCCCGTTCCCGGGAGGCGGCGAATTCGCCGCCGGCCCGCTGGGCGGCGTCCACGGCGTCTTTGGTCAGCACCGCGGCGGGTTCTTTGCGGGCCACCACGATGGCGGAGACTTTCGCGTGTCCGGCGGAGGAATCCTCCACGTCGTCGAAAGCCGCCATGTAATTCGAGACCACGTCTTCCAGGGAGCCCTGTTCGCCGGGTCGTAACCCGGAAACTTGCAGCTCCATCAGGGTGACGTTGTCCCGGACGAATTCTTCCAGGACGGATTCGCGGAACGCCACGCGGTTGGCCGCGGGATCGTTGCGCAGGACGATCTCGCCCGTGGCGAGGAATTCCACATACGTTTTCAAACTGCCTTTTTTAGGTTTCGGCCGATATTCGATGAAGTTTTTGGCTTTTTTCAGGGCGGCCTGGAGTTTTTCGTCCGAACCGAAGAAGGATTGAAGCGAAGCGACAAAACCCGGATTCGTCAACCGGATGTCGTCCTGGGGCAGGGAGGAGAGCCACCGCGAGAGGGCGTCCCGATCGGCCGGGCTGTCCGGCCCGCCGAAATGTTCGGCGAAAAAGGCGTCGATGTCCGGCACGGCCGACGGGTTCTGGTGGAGGACTTCCCGAAGGAACTGTTGTCTCGCTTTGGGATTGCGCCAGTAGAGGACCATGAGAAGGAGCGGAGAAAGGGAGCCGCTGATGTGGCGGTGCAGTTCCGTTTTTTCATAACGCCGGGCGATCTGCCAAAGGGCTTCGGCGAAGAGTCCCTTGCCGAGGCGTTGGGAGAGGCTTTTCGGCGTCTGGCGCAGTTTCAACATGCGGTTTAATTCGTTGAGGGCCGCGTCGACCAGTTCATGTTGCGGTCCCGAAAGACCGGGGAGGGCGTAGGTGAGTTCCTTCTGGGCCCGGTCCGCCAGGTCGAAAACGTTGAATTGGATGTTCCTGTGGATGAACGGATTGTTGTGCGGGTTCAGAAGGAAATCAAGGGCCTCCGTGAGGACCTCCTGCGCCGTCGAGGCCGCGCGCAGCCGGTCGGCGAGCGGCCGGGCATCCCGCCACTGATAGATCTGTTGGGCGAAAGCGATGGCCCGGTCCACGTTCAGGAGGCGCTCGCGTCGCGGGAAGATATAGGTGCTGTAGGCGGGATCCCGGAGAGGGTTGAGCTTCAACAGGGTGGCCGCTTTCCGGGTAAGCTCGTAGGGGAGGTCGGAGCGGTCGAGGAGTCCCTTGGCGATGTGAAGGATGACGGCGCGGACCTCCTCGGTCTCCTGGGCGTTGTCTCCCATGATCTGGAGCCGGAGGTCGAGGGAGTGTCCGAGGATATTGAAGACCATCGGCTCAAACTCCGCGAAAAAGTTCCGGATGATCTGCGGGGATATCCCCGCCGTGCGGCCCGTCAGTATCCGTGTCATCAGGGGAGCCCGGTCGGGGGTCCGGAGCGCCCGATAGAGGGCCAGCACGTCAAATTCGGCTTCGGTGGGTTTGATCCCTTCCCGCGTGGAGCCCTGTGTGCTCTCTATTTGAACGGCCAGTTCTTTGAACGGCAGATGTTTGGCCACGCTGGGAGGCGGCAGGCCGGTGTTTTTCACCAGCCAGTCTCGCGTGCGCGACCAATGGAAAAACAGGGAGTCTCGCGTCACCGACCCGCCGGGGATCTGGATGTCCTTGCCCAGGAACGTGTAGGTGTCGTCGCGTTGCATGGTCCCCTCGACGATGAGTTTGCCGCGGAGCCGGAAATAGCCGGGGAGGGGGAGGAGTGAAAGGACGCGTTTCGGCAGGAGGCGGCCCAGGCCCGTCATCAGGGGTTGGAGCCAGCCCGTTTTACGGCCCGGCCGGGTTCCGCGGGGATAAATGGATTGCAGGAGTATCCGGTTGAGGACGTAGGTGTCGAAACGGGACAGGGTCCCGGCCCGGGCTTTTTCGAGCATCTGCCGAGTGCCCGACGGCAGCGACAAGCCGGCGGGGAGGTGGGCCTGGAGGTCCGGCATTTGGATCAACGCGTTGAGGGCTTTGAGGAGCTTGCCTTCAAATCCTTTTTTCCGGGCCAGGTCGGGCAGGTCTTTCGCCGTCGCGCCCAGTTTCTGCAGGAGCAGTTCGGCGAGGCCGTCTCCCCTCACGACGGAGCGGACCAGGACGGACACGTTCAAATTCCCGGCCGAGAAGAAGGGGCCGATCTTGTTGATGAAACGCAGGTTGGCGCTGGAGGCGATTCCGAGGGCCACCGCCTCAAAGGCTTTTCGCACGCCTTCCTGGTTCTCCCAGGGCGTCATCGTTCCGATGAGGATGCGTTGGCTCCAAAGGTCGTCCAGGACTTTCTGCATGCCGGCCGGGGTGGATTCCAGATCGGCGCCCGGCGAGGATTCCTGGAACACCATGGAGCGCCACCGGAAGTTTTCTTTTTTTCGGGTTTTCGAGTAGCGTTTGAGCATCTGCCGCAGGACCAGCATGTGGAATTCCTCGTTGACGGGGGAACATTTCCATTCGGACTCGTTGGAGATGAAATCCCCGCCGCACCCGGTGATGACCACATAGACGTTGCGCCCCGCGAAACGTTTTTGGAACAGGTCGTATTCGGCCTGGGCGACCTCTTCCGGGGAATCCTTCATGCCGATCATAAAGAAATTGTCCGCGCCGTAATTGTCGCGCATGAATTCCACCAGGTTGGCCTCGGCGATGGGGATGTCGGCGCCCTTGATGCGCGTCCGTCGGGTGACCCGGAAGACCTGGCCGTTGACCGGCTCGATGAATTCAGTCTCCGCCAGTCCCCGGCCGTATCCCGCGTCGTCGTCGTAGACGTACCGTTTTTGCGCGGGGTCCCACTTCCACAGCGGGTCCTCCTCCGTGGCGTTCTCTTCTTTGACGAACTTGTCCCGGGGGACCTTCAGGCCCGCTTTTTTCTGGTGGACGCTGATGAGCACCACCTCCGCGCCCATGGCCCGGTATTTTTCGGCCAGGTAGATGTTGTTGAGCACGTCCCCGCCGCCGCCGGTGTTGCGCATATAGACCACCGGCCGCTGGGCCGGGTCGGACCCGTTTTTCCGCCATTGCGCCAGATCGTATTCCAGTTTGCCGAGGAAGTTGTCGGAAATGTCCGGCGTTTCCATCTGCGCGGGATCGGTGACGGGTTGATAAAGTTCATGGCGCGCCCAGAGGGAGGGGGCCGCGGGTTTGAGACTGTTGCGGTAAAGGAACACGACCGACAGCCACAGAACGACGGGCACGCTGGCCGGCATTTTCCAGAAGTAATGGGAGAAACGGAACGTGCGTTTCGGGTCTTTCAGGCGGTCGTTGAGAAGCACCGCCAGGACGATGGGACGGAAAAGTCGGACGACGGGGTTTCGTGTCGCCGCCGCCCAGCGGCGGGCGATGTAGACCTTGTTCTTGGCGGACACGACCACCAGCGAGGCGTTGTTGCCGAACCGCTTTTCCATCTCCTCGTCGGTCTGGTAGACGACCTCCAGGGGGAGGGCGGAGCGTTCCGTCGTCCAGGTCCGGATGAGTTGTTCGATCCGGGGATCCACCGGCGCGGTGTCGTCCAGCCCGTGCACCGCGTCGACGGTGGTTCCAACGACGGCGTGGATCAGCGTCCCCAGGCCGAAGAAAGAGGCGGTCGGCAGGACCCAAACGATGTTCTCGCTTCCCATCCACAGGGCCGCGGCCAGGGCCAGAACGGGGGCGACCCACACCAAGAGGGAGGAAAGGGCGACCGCCCGGTGGGCGTGCTGGGAACGGTAGGTGTACTGTTTCCGGATGTCCCGGTCGACGCCCGTGCGGATCTTGTCCACCAGCGTTTCCAGATAGCGCGCGGTCTCCTTGGGTTCTTTCACGTGGGCGTAGCCGATGTTTTGATGCTCGCGACGGACCGGGTTGTCGTTCCCGAATTTAAAGAACGAGTCGCCGGAGAAGAAGATCTGGTCCGGTTTCAGGCCGAAGCGCTCCATCACGCGCCCCATCGCGGCTCCTTTGCCGGAAGGGTCCACGCCGATGTCTCCGTTTCCGCCCACGGTCACGTTCAGTTGAACGCCCCAGGCGGACAGGCGCGGGTCGTTCCGGAGTGCGTCCTCGATGAACAGCGCCAGGGGCGCCTGTTGGGCGGCCTGGCCGGGCCCGGGATCCAAAACGTCGCCGTCGTGGAAAGGCTTATGGCGGGCTTGGTCGAGGTGGAAGGCTTTGGCGGCTTTTTCGAACACTTCGGACACCACGGTCCTCACCGCCGTCCTCGTCCGGGGATCCGAGAGGACCGGGTGTTCCCATTCCTTGACGGGGGCTCCTTGTTCGTCGAACCGATAGAAGCGCGAGCCCGACCCTGTGAAGAGGAATACGTTTTGCCGGTGTTGTGGCGACAGACGGGAGATGAATCCGCCGATCTGTTGTTGCAGGAGGTGGTCCATGTCCGATTTGCCCGTGATGAAGACGAGCGGCAGTCCCAAGGCCAGGGCCTCGCGCAGATAGGTTTCGTTGCCCGGGGTGATGGCGCCGTTGTGGGGCGCCAGCGTGTTGTCGATATCCGTGGCGATGAGGCGCACCCCTCGCAGGAGGCCATGCTGGAGCCGGAGATGGTTCATCCGCCGCCGCAGATAATCCTGGTTGGAATACGCATAGCGGCGGTGGGCGTGGATGCGGGCCGCCTGCGGATGGAAGAAGTTCCCTTTGGCGACGAAGAGCCTCTGAACGGAGACATCGCGACCCAGGGAGGCCCATTTTTGGCGATACCCCTCAAGAAGGGAATCGAGGGCGTTCTTGAAGCCAACCCCGTAGGCCGTGTTTCGGCGCAGGGAGAGAACGAGGTCCACCTTCTCCGCCGCGCCGAGGCGGTTGCCGTCCGTGGAGGTGTCCGTCAGGGCGGCCGTCAGGGCGTCCAATTTCTTCTGAATGAAGATCAAGGTATCGGAGGCGTTGGTCTGTGCCTCGGGATGGCCGGGCACCTCCGTCAGTATCCGGAGCCGGCGCGGGTCGGCGGCGTCCGTCAAGACGGCATCCAGTTCCAGGGGTTTGGCCGTGTCCTCTTCCCGGTAGGATATCCATTGCGCCAAACGTTCCGGAACATGTCCCGCCGCGGCGGAACGAGCGGCGTCCGCCAAAAGCTCCGCCGCCGACAGGAACGTTCGGAGGGATTTCAAAGTGCTCTCGTCCCATTCGACGGTGTTCGCCGGAACGTCAAAGACGCCCATGTCCATGGATCGGATGACGCGGGAAAGTCCCGCCACCGGGGCCAGCCGTTTGATGTGGTCCACCAGGGTGTCGTCCACGCGGGGGTCCTGGAATATTTCGATGAGGCGGTGGATCGCTTCGAAATCCCACGCGTCCGGCGATTGGCGGAGCAGGATCCGGATGTCCTGCATCAGTTCCCTGGAGAGATGGATGGTCCGAAGCCAGCGGATGATCTCCGGGTTTTGGCGGCCCGTCTCGCCGTAAACCTCGGTCAGCAACGGGGCGGCGGAGTCGAGGCCGGCCCGGGGGAGCCACTCCCGGGAGGAAACGAGGAACTCCTCGATCCATCGGCCCAGGAGCGGCCGGGAACTGTTTTGGGAGAGGTGTTCGCGTTGGAAGCGGATGTGGCTCAATTCATGACGGTAGATGGCGCGCTGCAGGAAGGGGGGCAGGCGCCGCATGATCTCGGCGCGGACGGACACGAACCCCATTTGGGTTCCGGCCACGCGGTAACGGTCCAAAAATCGCATCCAACGGTCTTTGGGCGTGGGCCGGGCGGCGTTGCGCGGGGTGGGCGGCAGAAGGGGCGAGGCGTTCCGCCATTCGGGGATCAATCCGTAATCGGGCAGCCACTCGTGCGCGGCGGCGAAGATGAGGCCGAACTGCAGAAGGAACCGGGACGCCACGATGGCTCCGGGGAGGAACGCCCAAACGCCCAAGGCGTGTCCCAACAGGGAGGCCACGCCGAGCCACACCGAGGCCACGGCCAGCGCGTTCAAGGCGGATTTATATTTTGTGGAAGGCGGATTAATTTCCACGTTCAATTGGAAATCTTCCACCTGCCCCTTGTTGATTTTCACCGTCACTTCATTGAATATGTCCAAGCCCTCGGCCTGGTCGCCCGATACTTCGATCACCACCATCGGGTTTTCCAATTGCACCAACGCCCGCGGCGGCCGTCCGTTCGTCCCCGGCGTGGAGTCGATCACGTAGCCCGTCAACCTCTGTCCCGCATACTCCGGTTTCGACAATTCCCATATCGTTCCGAACGAGGCCAGCTCATTTTCCATGGCCTTCGCCGCCCGCTCCCGGGCGTTCAGATGTTCCACATATTTTTTCAAATCGGCAAATCCCATGGCCCGCAAGTCCGCCAGGATCGCTTCGTAGATTTTCCTCGGATCCTGTCCCGTCAAATAGGCGTTTAAGAGCGCCTGGTTGTACATGTCCGAAAAACGTCGGATGGGGGTGGACGGATGATCGTACTCCCCGGCCTCCAGCGCCAATCCCTGGTGCCCCTCCTGGTCGATAACGTCGTATCGCGCCGACATTCTCGATTTCAAAATTTTCAAGCTCAACGCTTTTTTCTGCCACCAAGACAGGTCTTCTCGCGCTTTTAACGCCGCCAAATATTCGCTTATCGTTTGCCCTTTCCGCCACGGGGCCCCGATCCGCTGCAAATCTTCCCGGATTTTATCTTCCTTCTCCTCGTCCTGTTCGGGATGCACCCGGCTCAGGTGAGGAACCCCGTACTCCTTGGTGATCCGCGTCAATATCTTTGCCAGGCCCTGGTTGCCGTACACCTTCAACTCCTCGATCAACCGGTGGGACTCTTTCAAAAGGGGTCCCTGTTCCTCAACAACGATCCGCCAGTCGTTGGGACCCATCTTCCGTAAGCCGGACTCCGGGAATTCAAGGTCCATCTTCCCTCGTTCCTGGTCTTTCGCCGTCAGCTTCGAGGCCAATTCCCGGGACAACGCCACTTGATCCAAATGCGTGATGCCCGTGTCCGTTTGCCCTTTCCACAGTTCCGTCACCTGGTCATAGGTATAGCGTCCCTGCACGCCGACGAGCCCCATGAACACGTCCGATTTAATTTCGTTTCCTTCCGCATCGAACTCCATCTTCGTGATCATCGCCAAGCTGGCTTTCCCCGCCAGCAAACTCGCCACATATTTCGATATCACGGGGTGGTTCATCGGTGATTCGCCCAGTCCGTCCGCGATATGCATGTAAAACGTGTTCCCTATTTTCGCCGCCGTCCGGAACGCCGGGGTCCCCGGCAGCACGTAGTTCCCAACGTCCGCCGTCGCCAGATACCAGGTGTAGCTTCCGTCCGCGTGCTTCTCAACGTGAAGAGCATCGTCCAGGTCTCCCGCCCCCTCGGGATCGATGGTGATGAACGCTTTATCCATCATGTCTTCGATCCGCAGCCCGGAGGGGTTCCCCGCCAGTTCTTTTCGGAGGCGTTCGAAGTCTTTTTCGGGAGATCTTTCCGACTCGATGCTTCGGCCAACTTCCTCCGATTGTTTCACCACCTCCGCATCAAAATAGCCCCGGGCTCCGGCCCGCAGCCCGATCTCCAGTTTCGCGATCTCCGGCGTTATTTTTTTGCCGCGGAGGATGATCGGCGTCGCGATGAATCCGCTCCCGTGAGGCTTCACAAACGCCTGGACGATGTCTTGGTCCTCCATTGGCCTCCCGGCGACTTCCGTGATTTCCAAATCCAAATCGTCATACACTCTTTTTGATTTGCCTCCCGGCCGGAACAACGGCGCCAACACCAGCTTGTTCCCGCGTTTCAGCACCCGCCCCAGCATCATGTCCATGGGATATCCGCCCACAGGCCTTACGGAAACGATCTCCCGCTCCGGTTGGCTCTGGCCGCGCTTCCCTCCCTGGCTTCCGGCTTTTTCTTTCTTCCCTTGTTTCCCCTTCTTTCCTTTCTGGGCCTTAACGGATCGGCCGCGCGCCTCTTTTGCCGCGCTTTCGCGATACACAACTTCCACCAGCGTATTCGATAGTATCCCTTGCCCCAGGGCGGGCGGGACGAACAGTTTTGTCGTTTTCTTTTTCTCGTCCGGCCGCGTCGCCTGGGCGCCTTGCTCCGACACCTCCACGCTCATCCGCCCGATGGCGTCGCGCCGGAAGAGTCCGGTGGCGACCTTCGCTCCGGTCGGCAGCGCCCTTTTCTTGGATTGGCTGAATCCGCGCCACGCCGCTTCCCATTCCGCCGGCAGGGTGATCACCCCTTGCGCCAGCAGATATTCCAACCCGCGTTCCTCCGGTCCCAGGCCCATGACGAATTTTTTCAACATCTCCAGCGTCAATCGGCCCGTCCCGTCCGCGGCCATGGTCAGGAAATCCGCCCCCGCGGTTTTTGGGGCGACCGCCTCGGCCGCCGCCGCTTCGACTTTTTTCGTCGCTTCGGACCCGGGCAGGAACTGGGCCATCGTTTCCACGGCCGAGACCGCTTTCTGGGCGATCGGCGTGGCGGCCGGAGCCGGTTTTGTCGACGGGGCGCTGACGAGCCGGCGCTCGGCGGGCACGGCCTGGTTTATTTGCGCGGGAGCGGGAGGGGTGTCCCAGAGGAGTCCCGCCAGGTCGGCCAGCTGTCCGCTGTGCAGGTCGAATTCGGCGGCCAGCGGGACGAGGAAGCCGATCTGTTCTTCCGCGGTATCGAGCTTCAGCAAAGACGCTTCATCGAACCGGCCCGCCAGCGCGGTTTCCCATTTCCAACCCCACTGAACCAGGCTCTTCAGGAAGGCCTTCCGGCGGTCGGCGCCGTCGCCCGGCTCGCTTTTGACTTTCGCAATGGCGTCGGCCAGTCGGGAGGCGGCGCGCACGGCGTCGTCGATGGCCACGGTTTCGAGCCAGTCGTCCACCGGGCCCATGTCCGTCAAATCGTCGACGAAGACGATTTTCGCCGGCAACCGATAGGTTTCGGTCATGCCGGGTTCCTGTTGAACGAGATATTCTTTCAGTCGGGTCAGGCGGTTCTGTTCCCTCTCGAAATTTTTGCGCGTGGGGACCGCGGTGCCGATGTCCATGAAGAAGAGGAAACCGTCGAGTTTTATCGGGAATCCCAGGCCGCGGCTGACGGAATCTTCAATGGCCGCCAGATGCTTCTTGTAATAGTTCATTTTGTAGCCCACTTTGGAGCTGAAGATCTCTTCGGGCTTGAGCGGCGTGCGGGCCGACTTTTCCTCGCTTGAAATGACCTTGATCCGGATCGGCACCCGCCGGCCTTTGACCTCGACAAAAACCTGTTGTTCGCCGTCGACGATCTCCGACCGGATCGGCACCGACTCCCCGTCGATGTCCAGGGTGCCGCTCCCGCCGGCCATGTTGATCGGAGACAGGCGCCATTGGCCCTCCACCTGCCAATAGGCCTTTGCCACGACGGTGTCCAGCTCGGTGACGTACATCCCTTCCGGCGTGAGCACCTCGCTCCCGGCCTCAAGGATCCAGTATCCGGCCGTGCGGAACATCTGCTGGGCCAGCAACTCCAAATCCAGGCCGACCAAACGGGAATACGTCACGCCTTCGAGGATCGCCTTGACGGTTTCCTCTCCGTAGAGATCCGTCAATTCATTGATGCTTCGGATCATGTCCTGATGGGTCCGGGGGCGCGCGGCATCGTCGACATGGACGATTTTTATCCGTTCCCGGCGGATCCCCATTTGGGCGCACTGACGATCGACCTCTTCTTCGACGAATCGGTCCAGTTCCCGGTATCCCCGCGCATCGAACCCCAGGATGATTTCGTCGAGGGCCCCCATCGCCTTTTCTGCGCGTCCGCCCGGCTTGATGGTTTCGAGGAATTGACGCAGTTCGCCTTTCTCGCCCGCCAGCCGTCGTTTTCCCTCCACTATTTCCGATTCCGGGTTGGGGGACTTGTGGAAATAGGCCTGGATGGTGTGGACGAGCGTCACTCGCTGCGCCCCCGGCACGTCGACGTTTCGGTCCGGGTTGGGGGGCTGGTCGTCGCTCGTGTAAACCCCGTCCAGCCACGTGAGGGTCATCGACAGGTGGGAATTGGAAGAGAGGATTTTGCTGACGTTGCTGTGTGTCGCGGCATTGAGGATGTGCATCTTGGCCCAGATGGCTTCGTAGGTGTCCCACATGACGCCGAGGGATTCTTCCACGTTCACGTCGTGTTGTTTGAGCCAATCGATCAGGTTGAAAACGTGTTTGACGAGCTTCGCCGCTTTCCCGATGAAATGGACCCCCTCCAGGTCGCTGGAATCATGAACGGGCGGCGCCCGGGGGGACGTCCGCTCCAAAACGCGTTGGCCCGCGGTCACCACCGCCGTCGTCGGAGGTCCGGCCGCGGGAATAGTTTGAGCCAGGTGTTCCACGGCCGTCGCGGCCGCGCGAGCCAGGGGCCCGGCGTTGTTCGGTTTTGTCGCCGACAAGAGGGGGGCGTTCCGCACGGCCGCCGGCGGAACGAGGCCGGCGGGCGGCGTTTGCACGGGCACGCTCTGGTCCGCCCGCTCCTCGCCTTCGTCGGCCACCTCGGCTTCTTCGGCGGCCGACGGCTGGATCGGCGCGTCCATTTGGATCAGTTTGATTTTCGGGTTGGCGGCATTCAGGTGGAGGAACGCCTCTTTGCTCACGCGGTTCCGCATCTCGGCCGACGCCGCCCGGAGGATCAAAGTCACGGCCCGGCTTTCGGAATGCCGTTCGACCGCGACGGCGTCTTTGTCGATGCCGAGCCGCTGGATCATTTGGCCCCGCGCCTTGGCGAACGCTTTTTTGGAGATATCGGCGCGGACCACGAGGGCGAAGGGGGCGACGTTGGGTTTGGAGGATTCCCGGACGGTTTCTTTGGGGGGCGTCGGCGGGACGACCTCCGCCGGCACGTTGTTGAAATCGGCCGTGGGATCCAATCCGCCCAGAACGGCGCGGAAGGCTTTCTCGGCCGCCGCCTCGTCGGCCTCTTTGCGGAGGGACAGGTTGACGACGTAGACGGTCGTTTTCCGTTTCCCATCGAACACGACCTGGACTTTGGCGTAACCGCTGAGGACCGGCAGTTTTTGTTTTTGAAGGGCGGTCACCGCCCGCTTGGTGAGGGTGTTGACCCGGTTGAGTTTGTTGTCGGAGACGAGTCGGACGGCCAGGGTCTTGTCCTCTCGGGCCGGCCGGGACGGGCGGCCCCGCGCCGGTTTGCCGGGTTTCGACTGGGAGACGGGATGGGAGGTCCTTGCCGCGGCGGCGGTGGCCAGGTCCGCGAGCGTCAATACCTCGCCGTTGCGTTTCGCCTCCTGGTATCTCCGTGCCGCCAGGGCCAGACGGATCCAGACGGATTCCCACATGAGGTCAATGAAGTTGGCCGGTTCCAGGAACGGGTTGTGCACCAGCCAGAGCGCCAGCCGCTCCTCCTTGCTGCGGATGTTGCCGTTCTCGTCGCGGTCGATGGCGGCGACGCGTTCCAGAAATTTGTCGAACCCGCCGATTTCCAGGATGGTCTGGCCCTTGTCGTCGTCGGAGACTTTACCCGACTGCATGATGAGCTGTTCCACTCCCACGCCGGTGGGGCCGCCGGAGGACAGGGGGCTCCGCTTCTTTTCCCAGTGTTTGTACGCCCGGACGACCTCTTTGAAGAACTTCTTGGCGAAACGGATGTCCTGCAGAAGCCGGTCGGCCGCCGCCTGCCCGCCCAGCCGGACTACGTGCGCCATTTGCACCGCGAAATATTCGGGATACGGGTTGGCGTATTTGTCCGAATTGGTGAAGGTGATGTCCATCTCCACCACGGGTTTGTGGTCCTCATCGTAGATTTGAATGGGGAGCATGTACACGCCCTCGTCCGCCTGATCGGTCTGGACGTTGGAGAGGGTGGCGAACAGGGAAAGGGGGTCGGCCGCGACGGCGTTCTTCTGTCCGACTTCGAAGCGGAGGCGCCGGGGATAAAGGTTCAGTTCGCCCAGTTGTTTGGTCAACGTTTCCCGAAGGACCTTCTGCAGTCGGGCGTGGTTTTTGGAGAGAAAATCCGTCAGGTCGGAGGGGGTCCATTCCCGCGGAACGCGGACGCACAGGTCGTGATCGGGATTGCTGCCGGGGGTGTGCGTGAGGCGGGCGGTGGATCCGCGCGAGATGACGTCGAAGTCCTGCCGCGGGAGCAATGAGGCGACGGCTTCGCGGATGGCGGCTTCCAGCGCTTTGTCGGTCCGCTGCAGCCGATCTTCTTCGCCGGGGGCGAGGACGGCGGGTTTTTCCGTGATGAGGGGATTGAAATCGGCGTCGGCCCGCGCTTTTTTGGCCGCGACCTGTCTGATCGCCGGGTGGCGGATGGAGACGATGAAATCGAACTGCCGTTTGTTTTTCGTCTCCCGGCGGATGCGGTTGTCCACCGCTATCAATGTTTTCAGCAGGATTTGGCCCTTGGGGCCGGCCAGCGCTTCCTGCAGTTTCGCCGCCGCTGCCGCCGCCTCGGGGTGGTTTCCGTGCATTGCTTCCAAGGCATAGAGCTCGATGGTTTTCGGGTCCGTCAGGAAGTCCGCCACCTGCGCCGCCGAAAGTTTCAAGGCCAGGTCGCCTTCGCCGGTGGTCTGCATGGGGATGTTCCGCGATTCGGCGAAGTCGTAGAGCGCCTGGGTGAGGCGGCGATTGGCGTGCTGCATGTGGATGACGAAGTTGCGGAGGCCGCTGAGGCGTCTCTTGATGGCAGGGTTGGAGAAAGGCTTGCCGAAACCTTCCAGGGTTCCGTAGATGAATTGTTGCGCCAAAAAGCAAAGGTGGCAAAGCAGCCGGTTGTGGGCGTGGCCGTCTTCCCGGAGCCCGATTCCGGCGAACTGGCCGTAGATGTCTTCCAGGGAGCCCAGGTACTTGAACTCGAACATGGAGCTGCGGTTGATGGCATCGAACTCCTTGATGCCGGAGTGCCCGTTGGGGGCGGGTTTGGCGCCGAGGATCTCCCAGTTGACGCCCGTGAACACGCCTTGAACGCCAAAACCCGCCAGCGCGGTGCGTCGCTTGAAGACCACGGTATGGAGACCGTTCACCTCGCCCCAGAAACCGCCGTGGTTGGCCGGATCCCGGAACGCCTCCAGGAGGGAGGGGAGGAGGTAGCTGTTCTTCGTGTTGCGGAGGAAGGGGTTTTCGGGTTCCCAGGCCAGGAGGTCGCTCAATTCCAGCAGGAGTTCGGCAAAATCGCTGCGATAATAGCGGCTGTCCAGAATACGGTCCACATGGTAGATGAACCCGTCCAGCAGCGAGAGGAGGGGGGGGGTGTCGCGCGGCGAGTCGTTCCGCGCCTTGACCAGCGCTTCCAGGAACCAGAGCAGCAGCCCGCCCGCGTCGGTGGGCAGAGGTTCTTTCAGGGCGGCCAGGGTCCGCAGAGCCGCCTGGATTTCGCCGGCGTCGACGGACTTTTCTGATTTCAGCAGGACACGCCAGAGGATGTCTTCCCGGCGGGCGGGGTCGGCCAGGGCCGCCGCGGAAATGACGATGGTGGTGCCGAAGATCCGGATGTCGTCTCCGAGGGTGGCGGAGGTGACGAGGATGTTCCCCGTTTGGGGAACATGGTCGAGGGCCTGGTGGACCTCTTCGAGAACGGCGTTCAGGGCGGGACCGTGTTCGGTTTCTTGGATGGGCACCACGGCCTGGCCCTGCCCTTGGACGCGTTTGATCCATCGGGCGGCGTTGCGGTCGGCTTGGGACCCCGGCTCCTGGGATTTTTTCCAGCGGATCCATTGGGACACCTCGAAGGTGAGCACCTTTTGATCGTCGGCCGTCATCTCCGCCAGGGCCCGCCGGTGGGCTTCCTCGGGAGGGACGCCTTTGGCGATCAGGCTGATTTCTTTCAACTCATGTTTCAAAACGATTTTCAAGACCGCGGGGGCCATCTCGAAGAGGGCGCTCTGCAACGTCACCGCGAATGTGTTGTCGGGCCCGGCGCGGATGGTGTTTCCCAGGAGATGGAGGTCGTGAGAGACGATCAATTCGGGCGTGTCGGCGATGCGGAGGTCGACCTGCACGGGGACCTCGCTGTTCATGAGCGCGGAGAGGCCCGGGGCGTCGATGTTCTCCAGCCACAGCCCGTTCTCTCCCAGGAAGGTGTCGTTCAGGTCGGCCAGGATGGCCCGGTGTTCTTCCGACGGCTCCACCGCGCGGGACGAGAAAAAGCGGGAGAGGGCGTCCCACGGGGAATGCACGAAATCCGGAAGGGAGGCGATCCCCAGGGTATGGATGATGTCCGTGTGTGTTTCCCAGAAATTTTTCAGCAGAGTGGGCAGATCGCCCGTGAGGTAATGCCCGCGGGCGAAGGGGAGGTCCCATTTCGGCGATCGCACCAGCGCGGGAAAATCCAGCGTGGACACCCAGAACTCCTCGGCCCATCGGCCGATGGCGGTGGCGGAATACGTCGGGTGGCGGTGTTCGAATTTGAGATGGTTGACCTCGTGGCGGTAGATCCAGCGTTGCATGCCGTGCGGCAGCCGCGCCATCAACGCGTGGTTGACGGTGAGTTGGCCGTCGCGCAGTTCGGCGACACGGTATTTGTTGAGGGAGGTGCGGATCTTGCCGGAAAAGGAGGAGGGGTCGGCGACGGCGGCGGGGGTGAGCGGGGCGGCGTCCTGCCATTCGGGGATGAGGCCCCGGTCCGGCAGCACGTCGTGCGCGGCCAGCACGATCAGGGCGGCCTGGGTGAGATGCGGCAGGGCCACGGTGGCGCCGAGCAGCCCCCACAGGCTATTGATAAGGAGGACGCCGAGGGAGGCCACGGCCGCGCCCCAGGTGACGGCCGTCACCGAAGCGTTGGCCATGGACTTGGCCAGCCGGCCGATGGTTTTGAATCCGCCGTACACCGCGGACACGCTTTTCGTCTCGGAGACCAGCGCTTCGCCCTTGGCCACGATCCCGTCTTTCTCCAGTTCCGCCAGCCATTGGCGCAGGAGGGGGTCATCGATGGATTCGATCAGGCGGAGGACCGGCATCACCGGCTCTATCTTTTCCGCGATCCGGCCGGTATCGTCGGGGTACCGCCGGTCGATGTGTTCAATGGCCTTGGCCAGGAGGTAAGGCTGCACCTTCATGGGCACGCCGGCGCGATGCATGGTGAGCGTCAGGTGGAGGATGAAATCCGAACTGATCCGCTCGGCGAGCTTGTGGATCTCGTCCGTGTAGAAATCGTAGCCGTGCATCACGGGGTCGTCCAAAAACGGCCGGGCGTGGGTGGAGAGGCCGAAGATGCCGATGAGCTGGTCCGCCTCTTTCCGGAACTCCTCGGCGGAGACGCCGTCGCGTTCCAGGGATTCCCGGAAGCCGGCCAACGCGGCCGCGGCGGCCAGACCCCGGGTTTCCTCTTGATAATATTCGGCCGCCAGCCGGCCGAAATAATATTTTTCGGAGACCGTCATGTCCGCAAAAACGCCGTCGCCCCGGCCCGCGGCGAACCGTTTGAGGAAATCCGATTGCCGGTCCGTGCTGAAGACCGTATAGAACACGTCCTTGAAGACCTTGTCGGCGTCGGGCGTTGAAAGGGCTTCCCGCGCCAGGTCGACCAGGCGGGCGACGTAGTCCCCGGTGCGGTCGAAGGTCAGCCAGGGGATCTCTTTTTTGCCCACCTGGACCATGAACCGGTCGAACACCTCGGCGTTGTATCCCTCGTAATCGCGGGTGGCGGTGTGGCGGTCGATGACATGGAGCTCGCCGATGTAGGTGCGGAAATGTTTTTTTCGGATGAGCCAGTCGAACATGTGGCCCAGTTCGCTGTTCACGGCGAACACGGAACCGACGAGTTGGGCGTCGTCCATCTTGTAGCCGCCCCGGAACGCCCCGCCCACCCACATATATTCTTCGTCTTCGATGTCCACGTCGTGGCGGCTCACCAGGTTCTTGGGTATCAGGCCGAGGTATTCCTTCGGATAGAAACGGAGCGTGTTCGCGTAGAGGAGGGCGAGAAGGTGCTGTGTGAGGTCGTCCGGTTTGAGCTCCTGCCGGCGGAGGAGGGAACGGACTCGGGCCGTCTCGGCTTCCGACGGGGCGTAATACCGGTCCTGGAAGGAGATCCCGAGGAGAGAGCGGAGGAGGATGTCCTGCGGTTTGGGACGGGCTTTCAGCGGAACGCCCCACTTCTTCAGGTGTGCTTCGAGGGCGGGGCAGAGTTCTTGGGTGATCCAGGCGTTCGTGTCGCCGTCCAGGGGAACGGCCAGGAGCTTTTTCAGCAGGGCCTGGCGCTGGCCGAGCGGCAGGTAGAGGTTGCGGGAGACCAGCATGAGAAAAGAGAGGGCGGTCTGGAACTTCAACGCCGGCGGACCGCGCTTGCCTTTGCCGAGGGCGTTGGTCGCCTCGATGCGTTTGTGGACCTGCCACATCAGCGGTTCGCCGCCGAAGGTGTCCCGGACGGATATCAGGATTTTCCGGTGTTTGTTGAGGGAGAGGGGCTCGTTGTAGTTTATCCGAGGTGTCCATTTAAATCGGTCCCGGGGGGCCGGCGTGAGGGCGGGCCTCGTTTCGCGGCCGGCCTCTTGAACCACCGCCGGGCGGGCGTCCCGGGCGGAGATCAATGTCTCGACGATGTGTTGGCGGAGCAGAAGGTCTTTCGCCCGGAGGATTTCCATATAGAGTCCGTCGAGGAGGGCGTTCACCTCGATTTTATCCAGGTCGGCGGTGTTCAGGGTGGGAGGAAGGCCGGCTTCCGCCAGGAGCGACAAAACCTGGGCGGCGCGGCGGCGGGCGGTGTTCGTTGTCAGGGCCTCGTTGAACCACAGGTCGGATACGTTCTCCAGCAGTTTTTCCGCCGCATAAATCTTCAACAGGCCCGGAGCCGGCGGAAGGGATTCGATGAGAGGTTCTCCGTGGAGGGTGAGCCCCCATCGCGCGATGCGCAGGAGGGCGGCGGCCAGGGAACCGGTGCGTTTTTCGGGGAGGAGCGAATCGAGGGGCAGCACGCTGACGTCCGCCGTGGGCAGGCCGTCCGCGCCGGGAAGCCGCCGTCGGGTCTCCGACGGCCGTCCGTCTCCTTTCACGAGGAGGACGAGGTCGATGTCGTTGGGGGTCGCTTTCGGGTCGGTGAGGTAGCTGCCGTGGACGATCACGCTGACGATCTCCCGGCCCGGGGCCAGTTCCTGGAGATGGGGTTCGATCGTTTTCAATGCGTCCAGCCGGGATTTTATTTTCCGCCAGTCTTCCGGAGAGAAGTGGGAGAAGCGGGGGTTGGCGCGGAATCGTTCGAAGGCGGCGTCCATGGAATTCACGCGCGTCTCCGTTCGTTCCAGGGACCAATCGAAAGTCGGGTTGGTCGGGAGTGGTTTGAAAAATTCGCGGATATTCCTTTCGCCCACGCCCAGCGCCTCCAAAAGCCGGGCATCCTCCGGCGCGAGGTCGGCGCTCGTGCGGTGTTTCATCAGCCGGTCCGCCAGCGCGACGAGATTTCGGTCGGACAGGAGGTCTGTTCGCCGGCTTTCTTCCTGCGGCGTCCGGCCCATGCGTCCCCTTCGGCCGGCCAAGAGCGCCAAGAACCCCGCCAGGAGGGAGGACAGCCCGTATTTCAGGAGGGCGGTTTTTTCCGCCAGCCAATCGAACGTTTTGAACGCCGCGGGGAATCGTTTCATCGGCCCGACGGCGTCCGGCCGCCGGAGGCCCGGGGTGTTGGAAAACAGGGTGTTCCAGAGAAATTCCCGGAACGCCGAGGTCCCCGGCCGGAGGTCCGTCTCCAGCGGGACGTCGCGGAAGGTGAGGCGGTTCCCCCGGGCGGCATGCAGGCGCAGATAGAGTCGTCCGTCTTTTTCGAACACGAACTGTTCCGCCACGAAGAGGACCTTTCGCCGAAGGAGGCTGCTGTAAAACGTTCGATTCAGGAGGAGGGCCCTGTTTTTGACGAATTGGCCGAAGGTGTAGGAGAAATCCTCCCATTCGCCGTCCTGGGGCAGTCCGACGGTCTGGTCCCATATCGCGTCGGTGCTTTGCAGGAAAAGGTTTTTCCAATACGCGCGTTGTTCGTCGGTGAGGCCGTGGAGGTAGTAGTGATGCCCGACTTCATGGACGACGACCGAGGGGTCCACGCCGTTGAGGGTGTTGAGTAGGATTTGGTCCAGGAGGGACACGTAGCGGCCGGCCACGTCGTCCTTTATGTCCGGCGAGAGCCAGGGGCCGAGCACGACGGACGAAAGACCGTCGGTGTGTCGGGGAAGGAGGACCGACAAGGCGTTCCGGGCGACCGCCGCGTTTTCAGGAGAAGTTTGGGCCGAAGCGACGAGTCCTTCCGAGGGCGCGCCCGCCCGCCGCGTCGCCGCGTTGAAGAGGGGGGCGAGGAGCAGATAAATCAACAGGAACGGGACGAGGAGGTGGAGTGTTTTTTTCTGGAAGGAAGAAAGTTCCCGCCCGCCGGCGAATTTTCGGGCGACGCGCGTGACGATGAGATGCGAGATCCAGAACGACGTCCCCGGCACGAGGGTCAGAAGGACGATGGAATAAAGGAAAGTTCGGGCGAGATAGACGAAGGACCCCTGGGAAATCGCGGGAAGGGCCCACCGGCTGGCCAGCGGAACCAGCGCCGGCAGGCGGAGGGTTTCGGCGATGTCGCCGACGGAGAACTGGGTCAGGAGGAGCGAGAAGGTCCCTGTCAGGATGGCGATAACGCCGGCGGCGCGGAGCAGGTTCTTCCAGGAGAGCGCGTCGTCGACCGTGAGGGAGGGGAGGATTTGCCGGAGCCAGCGCCGGACGACTTTCGGCGGGCTCTTGTTCTGCAGTTCCGAGGCGGCCGGCCGGTCCAGCACGAACGTGGTGTCGGGATGGTATTGCAGGACGCTGGCCGGGAGGGAGACGGAGGGTTTCTCTTCCGCCGCCCGGGCCACGGCCGGGGCTTTGCCTTCCCCGTTGGCCAACAGGAAAATCGTTTTCGCGGCCAGGATGGTGGCCATCCCCTGGCTGAGGGCGCGCCGCGGCACGTCCTGTTTGTCTTTGAAGAACCGGGAATTGTCTTCGATGGTTTCGGCGGTGAGGTCCACCACGCGGGTGCGCGAGTCGAACGCCGCCCCGGGTTCGTTGAAGGCGATGTGCCCGTTCCGGCCGATGCCGAGGATCTGGATGTCGATCCCGCCGGCCTCCCGGATGGCCTGTTCGTATCGTCGGGCTTCGGCCGGCAGGTCGGGGGCCTTCCCGTTCAAGTAACGGATGTGCTCCTCGGCCACGTTGACGTGCCGGAGGAAGTTTTCGCGCAGATAATATTGATAGCTCTGGTCGTGCGTGCCGGGGAGTCCGACGTATTCGTCCAGATGGAAGACGCGCACGCGGGAGAAGTCGAGGCCGGTTTCCCGGTGAAGGCGGATCAGTTCTTTATAGACCCCCAGCGGGGTGCTCCCGGTGGCCAGCCCGAGGACCAGGTCGGGTTTTTGCCGGATCCTTTCGGCGATGCGTTCGGCGGTCCAGCGGCTCATGGCGTCGAAACTGTCCAGACGCACCACGGTGGGCGGGGAAGGCTCTTTTTTGAGCGTCGTTCCCTGGGTCGGGGCGTTGCGCAGCAGGCGGCGCAGCGAAAAGACGGTGCGGAAACGCGCCGTGAGCCATTGGCCCACCGTTCCCAGGAACCGCCGCCGGGCCTTTTGGCCGGCCGCGTCGTTTTTCAGAAGAACGCCGAGCTCCTGTTGGGACTCCGCCAGCGCGTCCTGGATTTTCTGCGTCGACAGCGTGAGGGGCGACGGCCGCGCCGCGCCCGCCGAGCGGTCGAGATCCACGGCGTCGAGGAACGGCCAGAGACGGGCCAGCCGGTCGGCGACGTCGGCGGCGTTTTCAAGGGGGGCCCGGCGCATCCACTCGCGGAGGCCCGCTTCGTCCGAGGAGACGACGGTGAGGTCTTCGTTCGCGGAGAGACCCAGGAGGAACGGCTTGGCGGCGCCGGCCATTTGCACCGTGCCGGCCACAAAGCGTTTGCCGTCGCGTTCCAGGACGACCCATTCCGTGCGCCGCAGGAATTCGGAGAACTCCTCGCCCCAGGCTTTTTCGGATTTCAGGAAGGCGGCGCCGGCGGCCTCGCCCATGAGGCGCGCCATGCTGAAGAGGAACGTGGCCACTTTTGTCTGGAACGCCGGATCGGGGACCTTCGAGGCCACGCGGAGCGCCCCGCGCTTGGCCAGGCGTTCTTCGAACTCGGCGTAGCCCTTGCCCAGGTCGGAGGAGGAAAGCATTTTCTTCGGCAACGGGTTTTCAGAGAAGGAGGGGCGGATCACCGCGTAG
>JAKLDV010000179.1 GCA_022703335.1 Elusimicrobiota bacterium | reverse complement strand
TCGCGTTGGGATGCAGGTCGGCCAGGTAGATCAGGATCGCCGCACTCTCGGTCATGATCTCGCCGGACGGCAAGACGATCGCCGGCACCTGGCGCGCCGGATTGACCGCGGCGACCACGGTGCGGAGCAGGTCGCGTCCCTTGTTGGAAAGAGCCCCCACCGCGTTCAACACCTTGGTCCAATCCACGGTGCCGAAGAGCGAAGAAGAGGCCGCCCCGCCGCCGGTTGCGCCATCCCCGCCGACCGGCACGGTGAATTGTTCGGGCATTCCGCCGCCGAGAGGCTGTGCCGCGTTGCCTTCGCCGACCAAAAGACCCTCCAACCCCTGCGAACTGGAGTTCAACGCCCCGGGCGGAACGTTGCCTCCCACATAGATGGAACCGTTGTTGTCCGTCACTGAAAAAGAGAATCCCCCCCACGTGACCGTGACCTGATACCCCACGTTCGGGATATTGGCGGCGTTGATGGTGAAGCTGGGATTTTGGGGATTGCTGGGCGAAGGGACCCAAACCCCTGAGGCGTTTTTGGTGAAGTCGAACCGGCCGGAATCCCCCACTCCATTGATGATCCGCATGGCGTTGGCCACGTAGTTGGGGGCGTCGGGATCGTTGGATTGATTGACCTCGCCGTAGACCACGCCGAAGAGAGGACCGTCCGGGAGATTCTTGACCAGGGTGGCGAAGGTGGCGATGTTGTTGTTCGAGAGGTTCACGGTGTAGGAGTTCTTCGTGACTTTGGTGTCGCCGTAACGATACATGTCGCTGGCGGTCTTGATGTGGGCGTAGACGTTGGGCTGCCCGTCGACGGCCGATTGCAGCCGCATGCCGTCGTAAAGACTTTGCTTGCCCACAATACGGTTGGGGCCGTCGCCCGTCTTGGCCATCAACACCCGCGATTTATTCACGTGCACGCCGGGATCGCTGGGATTGGGGATGGTGTCCGGATCGTCGTCGTGATCGTCGTAATGGATCGAATCCGTCAGCGTGGCGAACTCGCTGGGGTTGGCCGGGTTGCGCCACTCCACGGTCTTGGAGGTGTCGGGGTTCTCGCGGCTTCCCAGGTTGTAGGTGGTGCGGTAGATCATCTTGTCGTCCGCCCCCTTCACCATATGGATGAAGGTCGTCGCCGACCACTGGACGTCGTTGCCGTCGATGGTGCCGTCCCCGTTAATGTCCGTCTGTCCTTCGTGCTCGCCGATGGTGCCGTCGTTGTTCACGTCCCGGGCCGCGTTCAGGTCCTCCCGATAGACGATGAAAACATCCTTGCCGCCGTTCTTCTCATAGATGGTGAAATCGCCCACGTCGCCGGGCGGCGTCCGGACCGTGTACCCGTGAGCGGCGGGATTGAAAGTCTTATCCACGCTGTTGTAGTAGGAGTCCAGCCCGACCAACGCCGCCTCCGTCACGCCGGACCCGTTGCCGTAGTCGACGGCGAGGTTGTTGAGCGGGAGCCCCGTCTGGCCCGCGATCTGCTGGGCGATGTTGGCGGTCTGCGTGGGATCCAGCGCGTTCAAGGCGTTCAGGGCGCCTCCCATGTCGAAGGTTCCCCCCGCCGAACCGGACGCCACCCCGCCGGTGGGCAGCCAGTTTTCCTCGATGCCCTGCGGCTGATATCCGAGCGCCACCGACTCTTCGTGGAACGTCCGCATCAGCTCCCAGTTGACTTCCAACCCCGACTGTTTGGCCTCCGCATAGCGCACGTACTCATGGTTCTCGTGCAAAATGGTGAGCATCAAGTCCTGGACGATGTCCCGTCCGGCCACCAGCCACTGTTCCACCACGTCCTCGTGGATGATCATCACGCCGTCGGAGGTCCAGGTGACCATGGCGTCGGTGTCCATGATGTTGGGATCGGTGGGGGTGCCGCGCACCAGCTTCACGTCCTTCAACGCCAAAACCGATCCCGACTGGCCGAGTTGCGCCAGGGCTTCCCGGACGGCGTCCCCGATGACGTCCGAGACGTTCACGTTCGTCTGTTGGACGGAGAACGTATCGAACGTGAAATTCAGGACGGCGCTCAGGGCGTTGTAGATCTGCTCGTGCAGGTCCCAGGTGATGATGAAGGGAAGCCCCGCCAAGGCCTGCATCCAGTTGTTGCCGAAAACACCGAGTTCGGGAGGCGGTTCGGCGGAGGACCCCTCCGGTTCCTGGCCCGGCTCCCCGGTGCCGGTCTGCAAGTCGTCGTAGGTGTCGGAAATGGTGTCGGTCTTGACGAGCCGGAACTGCCCCCCCACATAGGCGAACAGCTGGCCGATGGTGGACACCGTCACGGTGCCGAACCCGTCGTCCGCAAAGGACTTGCCCACGCCGATTCCGTAAAGCCCCTTGCCGGTGTCGTCGTAGGTATACGTGGTGGCGGTGAGAGTGCGGTTGGAGGAGGTGTCCAGGTTTTCGGTGAACTGGTCGGACACGCTCAGAATCGCCTTCATCTCCCCTTGGATGGCGGTCATCAGCTGGGACGATGTGGAGGTGGTGGCCGTCTCCCACACGTCGGTGGTGGTGCTCACCCCTTCGGAGGTGGCGCCCACCAACCGGCCGAGGGCGTTGTAGATATAGATCGTCGTCGAGTGGGAGGTGCTGGTGGTGCCGTCCGGAGAAACGGTGGAACTGGAAGAGGTCTGATTCAGAAGCCGCATCTGCCCGTTGAACACCCCGTAGCTCTGCTGGGTGTTCCCATAGGTCGGACTCAAGGTCACCAGCGAATCCACCTGACCGTCCTGATTGGTGTCGCTCCACACCGGGGCGTCGGTGGAGGTGAACGTCCCCACGGAACCCGCGCCCAGCATCTGGCCGGTGGCGGGATCGTAATTAAAGGTAAGGAGAGTGGTGGATTCGTTCTTGCCGCCGTTGACATAACGGGTGTCGCTGAGGGAGGTCTGCGTCTGCACCTGCCCGTGCCGGGTGTAGCTCATCTGCACAGTGGTCACCTGGCTGTCGATCTCCCCCGCCGGATCGCTGGTGGAGTCCTGGTAACGGATCATCTGTCCCAAATCGTTGTAGGTGATGCCGGCGCGAACGTTGTAACTCGACTTGTCCAGCGAACGGTTCACCTCCACCGCTTCCAGCTTATTCTGCGGGTCGGTCCCGTTGAAAAGGTCCCACAGGGTCAGCCCGGTGGCGGCCAACACCGAATTGATGTCTTCGGCCGTGACCTCCACGCCGTTCAACCGATACACCAGCTGCCCCACCGTGCCGGTCTGGGTCGAATCGCTGCGGGAGCCGATGAGGCGGCCTTCCCGGTCGTAGACCATGTCGGACGAGGTGTTCACCGACACGGTGCCGTCGGAATTGGTGGTGGTGTCCGTGGAACCGCGAAGGCGGTTTAAACCGTCGAAAGACAGCCCGCTCCTCACCGTGGTCCATTTCTCATCCACTTTTTCGGTCCGGCGGACCGCCTGGAGGGCCCCGTCGGCGACCAAATCTTCCACCGTCTTGCCGGGGTGGAGGGCCAAAAGGGCGGAGAGCTGCCATTCGTTCATTTCCTGGCCGTCGGCATAATAGTAAAGCCGTTTTTCCTCGCCGGTCTTCTGGCTTTCCGTGGTGGAACTCCACAGCCGGCCGGAGGAATCGTAGGCGTTTTTCACCGTGCTCTGCGTCTGCAGACCGTTCTCCGTCACGGTGTCCGCGTAGCTCACCAGCATCCCCAAGGAATTGTATTGGGCCTGGGCGCGGACCGTGGTGCTCTGGGAATGGAGGGCGGCGTTGTCATTGATCCGGAAATACCCGGTGGGATCGTGAGAAACCGCTCCGCGAGAGACCTGGTGGACCGTCTGGGTGAAACCGGAGGTCCGGCCG
>JAKLDV010000178.1 GCA_022703335.1 Elusimicrobiota bacterium | reverse complement strand
CGCCGTCGCGCAGGTGAACCTCCCCACGCTGGTTATCTCACCCAATAAGATCCTCGCCGCCCAGCTTTACGCCGAGCTGAAATCCTTCCTGCCAAAAAACGCCGTGGAATACTTCATCTCCTATTACGACTATTATCAGCCCGAGGCTTACGTGCCCCAGAGCGACACCTACATCGAAAAAGATTCGTCGGTCAACGACCACATCGACCGGTTGCGCCTGAAGGCCACCTCCACTCTTTTGGAGCGGCGCGACGTGGTGGTGGTGGCGTCGGTGTCCTGCATTTACGGATTGGGGAGCCCGAAAGAATACAAGGAGATGTGCGTGAGCGTCGAGGTGGGGCGCGCCAAGAGTCGCGAGGAGTTGCTCCGGGAACTGGTGAGCATCCATTACGAACGCAACGAGGTCGCTTTTGCCCGCGGGATGTTCCGTGTGAGGGGGGACACGGTGGAGATATTCCCGGCCTATCTGGAGACGGGGCTGCGCGTGGAACTGGACGGCGATACGGTGGCTCGGCTGCGCGAGATCAATGTTTTGACGGGCGAGGTCCTTCGAGAAAAAGAGCGGGTCTTCATTTATCCGGCGAGGCATTTCGTGACCACGGGTCCCACCATCGAGCGCGCTTTGGGGGACATCCGGCGCGAATTGGAGGAGCGACTGGCGGTTCTTCGACAGGGGGGGAAACTGTTGGAGGCCCAGCGGCTCGAACAGCGGACCCGGTTCGATATGGAGATGATGAAGGAACTGGGTTTTTGCCACGGGATTGAGAATTATTCACGGCATCTCGCGGGACGGAAGCCCGGCGAACGCCCCGCCTGTCTCCTGGATTATTTCCCGAAGGATTTCCTGGTCGTTCTCGACGAGTCCCATGTGACGGTGCCTCAGATCGGAGGGATGTACGAGGGGGACCGCTCCCGGAAACAGACCCTGGTGGATTATGGATTCCGCCTGCCGTCGGCGCTGGACAATCGGCCGCTGAAGTTCCCCGAGTTCGAGGCGTTGGTCCCGCAGACCATTTATGTTTCGGCCACGCCGGGGCCGTATGAGCTGAAAAAAACCGCCGGCGTGGTGGCCGAACAGATCATCCGCCCGACGGGGCTGGTGGATCCGGAGGTGTTGCTGCGGCCCGTGCAGGGGCAGGTGGAGGATTTGATCGATTTGGTGAAGGAACGGGTGAACCGGAAGGAACGCACCCTCATCACCACGCTCACCAAGCGCATGGCGGAGGACCTGTCGGAATATTTGTCGGGCAAGGGGCTGAAGGTTCGGTATCTCCATTCGGAGATCGAGGCGTTGCGGCGGGTCGAGATATTGAAGGACCTTCGCAAGGGGAACTTCGACGTCCTGGTGGGGATCAACTTGTTGCGGGAAGGACTGGACCTGCCCGAGGTGTCCCTGGTGGTCGTTTTGGACGCCGACAAGGAGGGTTTTCTGCGGTCCGAAACCACGTTGATCCAGGTGTGCGGCCGCGCGGCGCGCAACGTGAACGGGCAGGTGGTCCTTTACGCCGACACCATGACCGGTTCCATGAAACGCGCGCTCGACGAGATGACCCGCCGGCGGAAGAAACAGGTGGCGTACAACGAGGAACATCACATCACGCCCAAAACGGTGGTCAAGGCCATCCACGAGCTGGAAGAATTTCAATACGCCGCCAAAAACGCGGAGTTGCCCGGGTTGTTCCGCGAGACGGGGGCGCGCTATTTGACGAAGGAGAAACTGCCCGGACTCATCAAGGACATGGAAACGCAGATGAAAGAGGCGGCCGACGCGCTCGATTACGAATTGGCGGCGGTCATTCGGGACAAGATCGGGGAATTGCGGGAAATGATGGTCCGGCCGGGGCGGCGGGGCAGGGTGGGGCGGAAACCCTCAAAGGGTCGTCGCGGGAATTAGACGAGACGTATTTTCGGGAGAGGCGTTTCCGACGGTAAGGGGGGCTCCCCGTTGAGGGGGGCCTCTTTCGGCGTCTCGGCGTTTTCGGCGGTGGGCTCATCCATGAAGTCCTCCATGACTTTGACGAGCCGGGGCAGGGCGCGAAAGAACGTGTCCACGCATTTCGGGTCGAAATGTTTTCCCGACCCTTCGCGGATGATGTGCAGGGTTTCCTGCATGGAGAAGGCCGGTTTGTAACAGCGCCGTGAGGTGAGCGCGTCGAAGACGTCGGCCAGGGCCACGATCCGTCCTTCGATGGGGATCTGTTCCCCTTTGAGACCGAGCGGATAGCCGGTGCCGTCCCACTTTTCGTGATGGGAACGGGCGACGCGTTCGGACATCTGAATGAGTTCGTTGTCGGAATTCTTGAGGATTTCGGCGCCGTATTCCGGGTGCTTCATGATCTCCTGGCGTTCCGGGGGTTCGAGCTTGCCGGGTTTCTTGAGGATGGCGTCGGGCACGCCCAGCTTGCCGATGTCGTGCATGGGGCTGGCCAGCTGGATGTTCTGCACCCAGTTGTGGGGCATGCCCATTTCCTCGGCGAGGATGGCGCTGTAGTGGCTCATGCGTTCGAGATGGTTGCGGGTGTCCTTGTCCTTGTATTCGGCGGCGGCCGCCAGCCGGAAGATGCTGTCCCTCGCGGCGGCTCGGACCTCGTCGTAGAGTTGGGCGTTCTCCACCGCGGTGGCGGCCTGTTCGGCGAAGATGAGGAGGATCTCCGCGTCTTCCGCGTCGAAATTCCCCCGAGTCTTGTTCAATACTTGAAACGCGCCGATGATCTCGCCCCGGTTGTTCCGCATGGGCGCGGTGAGGAGGTTGCGGGTGCGGTAGCCGGTGGACCTGTCCACTTCCGGGTTGAACCGTCGGTCGGCGTAGGCGTCCGGGATGATGATGACGTTCCCCGTGCTGACGGCTTCGCCGACGATCCCTTTGTTGGCCGGCACGCGGATGAGCGCGTCGCCGGAGGCCACGCGGGCCCAGAGTTCGTTGGCCTGTTTGTCCAGAAGAAAAACCGTGGAGCGGTCCGCCCGGAGAACGCGTTTGCTTTCTTCGACGAGGAGATGGAGGAGGGAGTCGAGCTCTTTCTTGACGGAAATCTTTTTCCCGTATTCCAGCAGGAGGGAGAGCCGCCGCCGCCATTCGCGGAGTTCCCGGTTCTCGCGCCGGAGCCTTTCGATCAAAGAGGCGGCGCGGGAGGAGGGCGCGGCGGCGCGGGATTTTTTCATAACGCGCGTATCGTAGCAATTTTTCGGCCGACGGGCAAAGCAGTTTCCGATTGACAGAGGCGAAGGGGAAAGATAAACTTTCCGCCGATGAATAATTTCCGACGAGAAATAAAAGCCGCCTTGCGGGAGGACCGGGTGTGGCACGACCGCACCACCCGCACCTTCGTCCCGGCGCGGCTGAGGGCTTCCGCCGTCATCGTTTCCAAGCAGGCGGGGGTGCTGTCCGGCGTGCGCGCGGCGGCCGAAACCTTCCGCCTCCGCGATCCTCGCTGCCGCACGAGCATCCTCGTTCACGACGGAAAAACGATCCGTCGGGGTCGGGCCGTCCTGCGCGTGGAGGGGCCGCTCTCTTCGCTCCTTTCGGCGGAACGCACCGCGTTGAATTTCGTCACGCATCTCTCCGGCGTGGCCACCCTGACGCGGGAATTCGTGCGGCGCCTCGGCCGGGCCGGTCCGCAGCTTCTCGATACGCGCAAAACGCTTCCCGGACTGCGGCGCCTTCAGCGGTGGGCCGTGGTCTGCGGCGGAGGAACGAACCATCGCCTGCATTTGGCGGAGGCCATTCTCATCAAGGAAAATCACATCGCCGCCGTCCGGGGAAAGAAAGCCTTGCGCGCGTTTTTTCGGAATGTGAAAGCGCTGAGGCGTCGAGGCATGAAGGTGGAGATGGAGTGTCACACGCAAAAGGACATCGTCTGGGCGCTCCTCGCCGGGGCCGATATCCTTTTGCTGGACAATTTCCCGCCGCGCCTCTTGCCGAAAGTGGTGCGCTGGATACGGCAATTCTGCGTCAA
>JAKLDV010000177.1 GCA_022703335.1 Elusimicrobiota bacterium | reverse complement strand
AGCGCCGCGCCAGGGCCGGGTCTTTTTCGATATATTTTTTGTATTCGGAATAGGTGGTGGCGGCCAGGGTTTTCAATTCGCCCCGCGCCATGGCCGGCTTCAGCAGATTGGCGGCATCGCCGCTTCCGGCCGCACCGCCAGCGCCAATCAAGGTGTGCGCCTCATCGATGAACAGGATGATGTTGCCATTTGACTTCTCGACCTCCGCCAGCACGGCTTTCAGGCGCTCCTCGAATTCTCCGCGGAACTTGGCTCCGGCCAGGAGGGCCGCCATGTCCAGTTCCACAATCTCCTTGTCCTTGAGGTTTTCCGGGACGTCGCGGGCCACCACGCGCCGGGCCAGGCCTTCCACGATGGCGGTTTTTCCCACGCCCGGGTCGCCGATCAGCACGGGGTTGTTCTTGGTGCGCCGCAGGAGGATCTGGATGACGCGTTCGATCTCGTTCTCCCGGCCGATGACGGGATCGAGTTTCGCCTCCCGGGCCAATTGGGTCAGGTCCCGGCCGAACTCGTCCAGGGTGGGTGTTTTGGATTTGCTTTTGGAGGCCGGGGCGTGCTGTTGCTGGGGTTGCGCCACGTGGCCTTCTCCCAAGAGGGAGATGACCTCTTCGCGCACCACGTCGAGGCGTACGCCGATGTTCTCCAGCACCCGGGCGGCCACGCCCTCTTCTTCGCGGATGAGGCCGAGCAGGAGGTGTTCGGTCCCCACGTAGTTGTGACCCATGTTCTGGGCCTCCTCCACCGCCAGCTCCAAAACTTTTTTCGCCCGCGGCGTGAAAGGGATCTCCCCCAGCAACATGACGTTGTCGCCGGTGCCCACGATCTTTTCAATCTCGCTCCGCACGCGGCGCAGATCCACCCCGAGGTTCGCCAACACCTGGGCGGCCACGCCCTCTCCCAACGCGATGAGGCCCAGAAGCAGATGTTCCGTCCCAACGTAGTCGTGGTTCAACCGTTTGGCCTCTTCTTGGGCGATGAGAATCACCCGTTGAGCGCGTTCTGTAAAGCGATTTGACATAACTCCCTCTCCGGTTCGTTTTGCCTGCAAAAACTATTTTAAACCGTTTTCCATGCGGTGTCAATCAAAAATCAACGATTTTCAGCGGGACATTGAAGAAAACGCTCTCTCGGGACAAAAGTTCCCTTGTTACTATTTTGAAGCAATTTTCCTTAAGGAAGAATTCTTAAGGGCGGATTAAGACAAAAAAACACTCTCCGGCTTTCGCCGGCCGAAGGACGCAGGGCGGGGACGGAGGATCAGGCCGGCGTGATGGGCACGCCTTCGCGCGAAGTGAGGTCGCGGAAAGCGCGGATGAGTTTCTGGGTGAGCGGCCCCGGTTTTCCCGACCCGATGACGCGGGAATCGAGTTTGACCACGGGGATGACCTCGGCCGCGGTGCCGGTGAGGAACACCTCGTCGGCCACGTAGAGGTCGTAGGAAGTGAAGAGTTTCTCCTCCGGCGACAAACCGAGGTCGGCGCCGAGTTTCAGAACGCACTCGCGGGTGATGCCGGGCAGGGCGCCGGCGGCGATCGGCGGGGTATAGAGGTTCCGTCCACGGATGTAGAAGATGTTGTCCCCGGTGCATTCGGCGATATAGCCTTCCAGGTTCAGCAGGATGGCTTCCGGCACGCCGCCGAGATTGGCCTCGATCTTCGCCAGGATGTTGTTGAGGTAGTTCAGCGATTTCACGTTGGGGCTGAGGGCCTGCGGGCTGTTGCGGCGCGTGGAGGCGGTGATGACCTCCAGCCCGTTCTTGTAGCAGGATTCCGGATAGAGGGTGATCTCGTTGGCGATGATGAACACCGTCGGTTTCCGGCATTTCCGGGGATCCAGCCCCAGGTCGCCGGTGCCGCGCGTCACCACGAGCCGCACGTACGCGTCGCGCAGTTTGTTGGCGCGCAGGGTGTCCAGCACCTTCTGTTCGAGTTCCTCCATCGGCATCTTCACGTCCAGCGTGATGGCCCGGGCGGAGTGGTAGAGGCGCTGCATGTGCTCGCGCAGACGGAACACGCGCCCCTTGTAGGCGCGGATGCCTTCAAACACGCCGTCGCCGTAGAGGAGGCCGTGGTCGAACACCGAAATCTTCGCCTCTTTTTCAGGGACCAATTGGCCGTTGAGATAGATGAGTTTTTGCGGAGCCGTTTTGGACGAGGATGCCTTCGTTTTCACTGCGCCTCCTTGTGTTTAACCGGCGTTCAAAACGCCGTCGATCAGAACCAGCCGCCGGTCGGCTTCCGCCGCCAGCGTTTCGTCGTGGGTCACCAGGACCAGCGTGGTGCCGCGCGATTTGACCTCGCTCTTCAACAATTTTTCGACTTCCCGGCCGATGCCGCGGTCCAGATTCCCCGTGGGCTCATCGGCCAAGAGCAGCGCGGGTTCGCCCACCAGGGCCCGCGCCAGAGCCGTCCGCTGTTGTTCCCCGCCGGAAGACTGCGCCGGCCGGTGATGCAGCCGCGGGCCCAGGCCCAGCCGCTCGAGAATTTTTTTCGCTTTTCCTTCGGCGGATTCGCGGGGTTCACCGCGGATCAACAGCGGTATCATAACATTTTCTAACAGGGAAAGGTCGGGCAGGAGGTAGTGGAACTGGAAGAGAAATCCGATGCGTTCGTTGCGGATTTTGGAGAGGGCGGAGTCCGCGGGACGGGCCATGTCCTGGCCGAAAAGGTTCAGTTTCCCCTCGCTCGGCGGCGTCATCAGGCCCAACACGTGCAGCAGCGTGGATTTTCCCGCGCCCGACGGACCCCAGACGCAGATGATTTCGCCGGGGGCCACCCGGAAATTCAATCCCTTCAACACCTCCAGGGTGTCGAAACGTTTGTGAAGGTCTTGCACCTCGACGACGGGTTGGGCGGACATGGCGTTAAAGTTGCCGGATGGCGCTCAGGGCGTCCAGTTTGGCCGCCAGCCGGGAAGGATAGAGCGTGGCGATGAGCACGATCAGCAGGGCCGCTCCGGCCACCAGCCCCACGTCCGACGGCATGATCTTCACCGGCAGCGTCTCCACGTAGTACACGTCCGCCGGCAGCTTGATGAACTGGTAGCGTTTTAACACCAGGGAGAGGGCGAGTCCCAACCCCACGCCGACCGCGGTACCGAGGGTTCCCATCAGAAGGCCTTTGAGGAGGAAAATCCGCTGGATGGCGCCGCGCGTGGCGCCCATGGCGCGCAGGATGCCGATCTCGTGCACGCGTTGCGCGGTCACCAGCAACAGGTTCGACACGATGGTGAACGCCGCCACCAGCGTGATCAGCGTCAGCACGATGAACATCACGATCTTCTCCAGTTTCAGGGCGGCGAAGAGGTTCCGGTTCAACGCCAGCCAGGACCGCACCCAGGCGGCGGACCCGATGTTCTTCTGCACCCGCATGGCCGCGCCGAGCGAGTCGTCCGGGTCTTTGAGGCGCACGCCCAGCCCGCTGTAGTCTTTGGGCATTTGGAACATCGTCTGGGCGGCGGGGAGCGTGGTCACGGCGAGGGAGGAGTCGTAGTCATACAGGCCGGTCTCCAGGATACCGGCGACTTTGAACGGGAAGAGCGAGGGCAAGCCGGACATCACGGCCGTCTGCGGCGTGGGGACCGCGATCAGCACCTCGTCGCCGATGGAAACGTTCAGGGAGCGCGCCAGTTCTTTCCCCAAAAAGACCGGGACGCCTTCCCGCGTGGGGGCCGCGAGTTCGTCCCAGCGGCCGTCGACCAGTTTTTTGTCCAGTTGGGTGACCTGCGATTCTTTTTCCGGCTCCACGCCCTTGACCACCACGCCCAGGGTGGTGGAGCCTTTGCGGATGAGCGCCTGCCCGAGGACGAACGGCGCCCAGGCCTGCACGTCGGGCACGTCCAGAAACACGTCCGACCAGTCTCCGGCGGCCAGAGAACCCTGCGAGCCCATCACCACCAGGTGCGGCTGCGCGCCGAGGATCTTGCCGCGGATGTCCTCCCGGAAGCCGGTCATCACCGCCAACGTCACGACGAGCGCCGCCACGCCGACGGCCACGCCGCTGATCGCGATGACGGAGGTGAGGTTGCCG
>JAKLDV010000176.1 GCA_022703335.1 Elusimicrobiota bacterium | reverse complement strand
CAGGATCATGGCGATCCACATGGTTTCGGAAAGGTTCCCCAAAACGCGGCGAACATCGCCCGAAGTGTCCATGATGATGGTGAAGGTGATGTCCTTGGGCAGTTGCTTTTTAATTTCCGGCAGCATGGCGCGCACGTTGTCCACAACGTCGATGATATTGGCCTCGCTGCGCTTTTGGATCATGAGCATGGCGCCCCGCCGGCCGTTGACCATCACCTTTTCGGTTTCCATGGGGTGCGCGTCGCGCACCTCCGCAACGTCAAGGATCTTGACGGCCTTTCCCCGGTACACGCCGATGACGGAGCTGGCGAGTTCCTCGGGAGAGCTATATTCCCCCGGAACCCGCAACAGGAAGTCCGTGCGACCCATCCGCAGGTTGCCCGCCGGACTCATGACGTTATTGGCCTGGATGGCGCGCTTGACGTCCAGCAGGGTCAGCCCGTGGGCCTCCAGACGTTGGCGGTCCACATCCACGTTCAACTGGCGGGCCAGGCCCCCGCGCACAATGATGTTCCCCACCCCGGGAACGCGTTTGAGCATGTTGGAAACGTCCGTGTCCAAAAGGTTGTAGAGGCGCGCGTAGGACTCCTCGGCGTTCACCCCCAAAAAGAGGATGGGAATGTCTTTCATGTCGATGCGCATCACAACGGGGTCGTCGGCGTCTTCGGGCAGCTGTTTTTTCAGGAACCCGAGCCGGTCGCGCACATCATTCGCGGCGTTGTCCAGGTCCACGCCCCATTCAAACTCAAGATTCACATAGGAGGCGCCTTCGCGGGAAACGGAGGAGATTTCCTTAAGGTTGCGCACAATGGCGAGCTGGGACTCCACTTTCTTGGTGATTTTTTCTTCAATTTCTTCCGCCCCAGCGCCCTCATACGATGTGATGACGCTCATGGTGGGCAGGCTCACGTCCGGAAACATGTCCAGGGTCATGCGGGAGAAAGATACCAGGGACAACACCACCACCGCGATGTAAAGAACGGTGATGGTGACCGGGTGGTTGACGGAAAAATGCGGCAGGCCCAGGATTTTGACGGTTTTCTTTTCCGCCATGTTATTCCTCCACCACTTCCACGTCCGTGCCGTCGGTCACGTTCTGCCACCCGACGGAAATGACCTTGTCGTTTTCCGCCAGGCCTTGAAGGATTTCCACTTCCGTTTCCCGTTTGAGGCCGGGCCGCACCTCGCGCCGGCGGGCCTTGCCGTCCATCACAATGAAAGCGTAGGGAGCGTCGCCCGTCTCAATCAGGGCGTCGCGGGGAATGACCAGCGCATTTTCGCGCGCGCCCAGCTTCAACGCCACCCGCGCAAACATGCCGGGTTTCAGCTTTTGGCCGGGATTTCTCGCTTCTATTTCCACTTCCGCGGACCGTGTGGCGGAATCCATCGCGTCCGACATTTTGGTGACGCGGCCCTCAAAGATCTGTCCGGGGTATGCGTCGCAGGTAAAAGTGGCTTTCAGCCCCAGCCGAAGGCGGGGAAATTCTTTTTCGGTGACCTTGACCGCCACTTTAACGGGGGACACTTCGGCCACTTCGCAAATCGGCGTGGCCGCCGTCACGTTCTGTCCCAAATCCAGAAAGTAACGGGTCAACACGCCGCTCAAGGGGGAGGTCACCTCCGCCGCCGCAAACTTAAGCGCGGGTTCATCCCGGTCCACCAGGGCCAAAACATCACCCTTTCGAACGACGTCCCCCTCCTCTTTCACTTTGCGAAGGAGCCGGCCCGGAACCTTGGGGAACACGCGGGCTTCGTTCAGTCCACGAATGTCGCCGGTCAGCTTCAGCGTGTCCAATAGGGTTTTTTGCTCAACGGCTACGACCGCTACCGGAACGGCGGTGGCGTGTCCGTTCTTCAGGGCGTTGCGATTTGAAATAATTCGTTGTCCGGCTCGAAACAGGATCAATAGGGCAACGATAGCCAGCAGGATGGCCGCATTGCGCTTTTTCTTGCTCATGGGAACTTCCTCCTATAGTTGCAAAAGCTTCACGTCCCTTTCCTTCGATGAGAAGGCGGCCCAAAAGGGCGGGGGCGGTGTTTAATACGGTTCGCCGACCGCCCGGTTTAGCGCGGCGCGCGCGACGTTGTATTCAAAAAGGGCCTTGGCGTAGAGTGTTTGCGCTTGCGTCAAGGACAGCTCGGCGTCTTTGAGCTCCAATTGCGACAAAAGGCCGAGCGCGTATCGTTCTTGTGCGATGCGCAGGTTTTCCTGGGCGGTTTCCATGTTTTCCTTTTGAGCGGGCAGTCTCTCCAACGCGTCGGTCAGGCCCAGAAAGGCGCGCTTGACTTCCAATACAATACTGTCTTTGGTGGATTGTTCGGTGGCGCGTATGCTCCTGAGCCCTGCTTTGGCCTCTCTAAGTCGTCCCCAGGATGAGCCACCGTCGAAAATGGGAATGCTGAAGGCGGCCCCGGCGGACCAGGAGCGAAAATGGTCATTTTTGTTCGCGGTGAGATTGGCGCCTTCCCACGAATAGGTGTAATTGGCGCCCAAAGCCGGCAGGAGGCCCGCCCGGGCTTGTTCCACGCTCTCCGCGCTCTGCTTCTCAAGATGTTTGACATCTTCCAGCTCTGGGCGGTTGGACAAGGCGCGACGCAGTTCCTGATCCAAATCAACGGACACAACATCTTCGGGAAATCGCCCTTCCGGCGCCCAAGGCTGGTCCGAGGGCATTCCCACCACCGTGCGGAGCGATTCAATCGCCAAACGCTCAGCGTTCTGCGTGGCGATAATCTCCGTGCGAGCGTTCACCCAACTGACCTTGGCCCGCGACACGTCGAAATGGGACGCTTTCCCTTCCTTGTAAAGCTGCTTAGCGGTTTCGTGGTTTTCACGGGCCACAGCTTCGGCCGTCTGAGCGATCAGGCGTGATTGTTTGGCGAAGAGAACCGTGAACCAGGCGTTGTGGACGTCGGCGGTGAGATCGTTGGCGGTTTGCCGGTATTGAGCCTGGGCGCGCCGCACCTCCGCTTCGCCCGACGAAAAGGTCGGCTTCATGGCCCAGGAAAAGAGAGTCTGCGACGCGGAGAAGGCATGTGTGTAGACGTCTTGGGAAAACAAATAGGGCCGGATGGCGCTTCTGGAAGAGCTCCCCAGACTTCCCGACGGGGCGACGCTCGAGTGGGAATAGATGCTGTTTAAAGACAATTGCGGCAGAAATTGCCCCGAGGCGCTCCATTTCCGTCCGGTGGCGGCACTGACATTCTCTTTTGCTTGCGCCATCCGGGGGGTGTGATCCATCGCGTAGCGCAGGCAGTCCTCCAGCGTCCAGGTCATTGTCGATCCTTGCGGAGTTGTTGAGGTGTCCTCCGCAAACACCGGCATTCCCAAGACGATGCCGAACAAAGCGCAGAGGAGTATCCGTTTAATTTTCGTCTCATGCATAAGGTCTCACCTCGTGAAGAAAAAATTCCATCAGATTTTCTACGCGATCGTTCAGCGAACGCGTGGTGACTCGTCCGGCAACATTTTGATGCAGAGCAATCATACGTTCCTTGAGTTGATCCTTTTCATTGGCTTTGAAAAAGCGATATTTATTGTGAAATAGTCTTTCCATCGTCTTTCCCTTTTCAATTGAATCTTTTCCCACACGAGAAACTCAATATAACAAACGTCGACCAAAGGCGTACTACGGTCTATTAAAGGTCAATAAAATACCTCTGACGAAGACATCAATGGCCACATTCATCTGGTCATCATCCACGATTAATCCACCGCTCATCAGCGCGTTCGCCGCTATTCCTCTCAACATGGTTATGGCTGTTGCGGCCAAAGCAGTGGTTTCCTTCATCGTTATGGTCTTGAATTCGCCGCATCGAATCCCTTCTTCCAAAATCTGTTTGAACAGCATGACCTCGGCCGTGGCGTTCTGCTCTTGGATTTTTCGAAACACTTCCACATATTTGCTGCTTTCCTGGACGAGGGCCGGATACGTGTTAAATTACTCTTTCATCTCGTGGAAAAACGCGAGCCACAACGTTCTTATCTTTTCCGCAGGAGACTTAACATCAACGATTGCCTTCCGCGCGGCTTCAATCGTCGTCT
>JAKLDV010000175.1 GCA_022703335.1 Elusimicrobiota bacterium | reverse complement strand
CCCCTGGCGAAAGGCCGTTCGACGTCCAACACGATCGAGACGATTTTGAAAAGATATGGGAAAAGATAGGGGCCGGGGGCCGGGGACCCGGGGTCGGAGGGCAGCGAAGACGTTGGCCGGCGCCCGGCGCCCAACGCCCGATTCCCGGTCGGTGTTCCGTGTCCTGGACGCCAATTTGAATCGCGCCCGCGAAGGCCTGCGGGTGCTGGAAGACACCGCCCGTTTCGTCTGGGAGACGTCGTCTCTTTTCCGAAAACTGCGGGAGATTCGACACGCGCTGGACAGAACCACGCGTTCAGCCTATCCGACGCTGCTCGCGGCGCGCGCGAGCGTCCGGGACATGGGGCGGACGATGAAGGAAACCCCGGCGCGTTCCTGGCGGGGGTTGGTGGTCTCCAATTTTCGGCGGACGCAGGAGGCCCTGCGGGTGCTGGAAGAATACGGAAAAACGATTTCGCCGGCGGCGGCGCCGCGGTTCAAAGCGATGCGCTTTCGCCTTTATTCGGCGGAGAAACAGACGATAAAAAAGTTTTTTTGAGGGAGAGGGATGGTTCATCCACCCAAACGGCTGTCTACGTTCACGGACGTTTCGCTCTACTGCATCACCACCGCGCCCGACAAGGGGCAATCCTACGCGGCGATGGTGGAGGCGGCGTGCGCGGGCGGCGCGGACGTGATTCAGCTGCGCGAAAAGAGCATGGGGTCCCGGGAACTTTTCAATCTCTGCCGGGAACTCAAGGTCCTCTGCGATAAGGCGGGGTCGCTTTTCATCCTGAACGACCGCGTGGACGTGGCCGTCGCCGCGGACCTGGACGGCGTCCATGTGGGCCAGGACGATTTGCCGGTGGAACAGGTGCGCCGGATATTGGGATACCGCAAATTGATCGGCTGTTCCACCCACTCGATCGAGCAGGCGTTCCAGGCCCAGACCGAAGGGGCGGATTACGTGAGTTGCGGGCCGGTGTTCGCCACGCCCACCAAGCCGGATTACGCGCCGGTGGGGCTGGGACTGGTGAAACAGTATCGTACCATGCTGCGCATCCCGTTCGTGGCCATCGGCGGGATCGACACGACCAACCTGGACACCGTGGTCCGGGCCGGGGCCGACCGCGTGGCCGTGGTCCGGGCGGTGTGCGGCGCGAAGGATGTGGAACTGTCGGCGCGTCAGTTCAAGGACAAGATCGTCCAATGCCGACGGGAACGGAACCGGGAGTTCGTCCGCAAATGAGCGGGAGGAAGATGAAATGAGCCGTTCACCCTCCAAACGGGGGGGAAATGTGACGCAGAGGTACCGGGCGCGTCGGGGGGAGATTACCCCGGAGATGCGCTTCGTGGCCAAACGGGAGAAAGCCGATCCGGAATTCGTCCGTTCGGAAGTGGCGCGCGGCCGCGCCATCATTCCGGCCAACGTCAACCATTTACGGCACCGGCTGGAGCCGATCATCATCGGCATCAATTTCAACTGCAAGATCAACGCCAACATCGGCAACTCCGCCACCACCTCGTGCCTGAAGGACGAACTGCGCAAGGTGGACATGGCCGTCAAATATCACGCCGACACGGTGATGGACCTCTCCACCGGCGCAAACCTGGACGACACGCGCGCGGCCATCGTCAAGCACAGTCGGGTGCCCGTGGGCACGGTGCCGATTTACGGCGCGCTGTCCCGCGTGGGCAAGGCGGAGGACCTTTCGCCCTCCTTGGTGTTGGAAGAGATCGAGAAACAGGCGCGGCAGGGGGTGGATTACATGACCATCCACGCCGGCGTTCTGCGCGAGCACGTTTCGCTGACGAAAAAACGGCTCACCGGCATTGTGTCGCGCGGCGGGGCGCTGTTGGCTCAGTGGATGTCGGCCCACGGCCGGCAGAACTTCTTATACACGCATTTCGAGGATATCTGCGCGATCTTCAAAAAATACGACGTCGCGTTTTCCCTCGGCGACGGCCTGCGGCCCGGCTCCCTGCACGACGCCAACGACGAGGCCCAGTTCGCCGAACTGAAGGTGCTGGGCGACCTGACCCTGAAGGCCTGGGAACACGACGTGCAGGTGATGATCGAAGGTCCCGGCCACGTGCCGCTGCACCTGGTGCAGATGAACGCGGATTTGGAACAGAAATGGTGCCATGAGGCGCCGTTCTACACCCTGGGGCCGATCGTCACCGACGTGGCCCCCGGCTACGACCACATCACCTCGGCCATCGGCGGCGCGTTGATCGGCTGGGCGGGGGCCTCCATGCTGTGCTACGTGACCCCGGCGGAGCACCTTTCGTTGCCCGACGCCGAGGACGTGCGTCAGGGATGCATCGCCCATAAGATCGCCGCCCATGCCGCCGACCTGGCGCGCGGCCGCCGCGGCGCCAGGGACTGGGACGACGCCATTTCCAAGGCGCGCTACGAGTTCCGCTGGAAGGATCAGTTCGCGTTGGCCATGGATCCGTCGACGGCGAAGAAGAAACACGACGCCACCCTGCCCGCCGAGTCTTATAAGGACGCGCGATACTGCTCCATGTGCGGGCCGGAGTTCTGTTCCATGCGGCTCAGCCGGGACGCCCATAAGATTTTGAAGGAACGGGAAACGCCGCTGTCGCTTGGAACAGGGAAGGTTTCGAAGGCGCCGCGCTGCAAGGCGGCGAAGAACGCCGTGTCGCCGCGGAAACGGGAACCGGTGTCGGCCCGATGAAGATTTTCCCGCCCCCGTCTCCGGTGTTCACCGTGAAGGTACGGGTCCCGGCCACCTCCGCCAACATGGGCGCCGGGTTCGATGCGGTGGGAATCGCGCTCAAGCATTACAACGAGGTGGAACTGAGCGCTTGGAACAGCGATCTGATGCCGCCCGTGACGGTCCAGATCGACGGTGAAGGCGCCGCGGTGTTGCCGTTGGACGGCACGAACCTGGTGTGCCGCATGGTGCGGCAGGTCATGGACCGATGCGGTCGGAAATTCAAGGCGATTCGGGTCAAGCTGACCAATCGAATCCCGTTGGCGCGGGGACTGGGTTCCTCCTCCGCGGCCATCGTCGGCGGATTGGTCGCGGCCAACGTGGGCTGCGGGACTCCTTTTTCCGAGAGTGAGATTTTGGAGATGGCCTCGGCGCAGGAGGGCCATTCCGACAACGTGGCGCCGGTGCTCTTGGGCGGCGTCTGTGTCTGTGCCGGCGTGGAGGGGAAGACGAGATACGCCTCCTGGAAATCGGCCCGTCTCTTCACCGGGCTGCGGGCGGTGCTGTGCGTCCCCTATTTCCAGCTCCCCACGCAGGAGGCGCGCGGGGTCCTGCCGGACCGGGTCTCGCGGGAGGACGCGGTGTTCAACAGTTCCCGGGTGGGCCTTTTTTTCAGCGCCTTTCATCTTCGGCGGTTCGAGCTTCTCGGCGACGCCATGGACGACCGGATCCATCAGCCCTACCGGAAAAAGCTGGTGCCGGGGCTGGGAAACGTTTTGAAGGCCGCCCGTTTTGCGGGCGCCTGGGGCGTGGCGTTGTCGGGCTCCGGACCGAGCGTGGTCGCGTTGTCTCCGGTGAAATCCGCCCGATCGGTGGCCGCCGCCATGATCGAGGCTTTCCGGGAAAAAGGGGTGGCGGCCATTCCCATGGATTTGGAGATAGACGTTCGCGGGGCGCAGGTGACGTTGTTCGACCGCGGATCGACGAAAAGGAAGAGGGCCTAGGACTATGAGCTTGGTGGTGATGAAATTCGGCGGCACATCGGTGGCGGATCCGGACCGCATCAAGAACGTGGCGAACCGGGTGATGGAACGGAGAAAGAGGGGCGACCGCGTGGTGGTGGTGGTCTCCGCGCCCGGCGACATGACGGACGATTTGATCGAACTGGCGCACGGCGTTACGACGTCTCCCGACGAGCGGGAGATGGACATGCTGCTTTCCACCGGCGAACAGGTTTCCATCGCGCTCCTGTCCATGGCCATCAACCACGGCGGCATGGCCGCGGTGTCCCTCACCGGCCCGCAGGCGGGGATCTACGCGGATTTGGCGCACACGCGGGCGCGCATCACGCGTATCCGGCCGACGAAACTTCTGGCGGAACTGGCGAAGGGGCGCATCGTCATCGTGGCGGGTTTCCAGGGGCTCAACGTCCGCCGGGACATCGTCACCCTGGGCCGGGGCGGCTCGGATCTGACGGCGGTGGCGTTGGCGGGACGCGTGCGGGTGATGATCTCGTCGGTGGAGGGGTTGCGGTTGGTGACGACGGTGAGGTCAAAGGGATGACTCTTGCCGGCCTCGAGCATCTGGACCGCGGCA
>JAKLDV010000174.1 GCA_022703335.1 Elusimicrobiota bacterium | reverse complement strand
GGAAAATCCAGTAGGCCTCGGTGGTCCAAAAATACAACCAGGCGTTCAACCGGACCCGCACAAACCGCAGAGGCTGTTCACGGATGAACTTCAGCGCCTCCACGAACAGGATGTCGCCCACCTCCACCTCATTTTTTCCGACGATCTTTTCCCGCAGCTCAAGCATCGGCTCGGTGTTGGTTTTCAGGTCGATCTCCCGGGTCCCCCCGGTGGCGCGGGGATAATTCCCGTAATAAAAAGTCTCTTTAAAGCCCGAGCGGAGCGGGATAAACTTCCCGAACACCCGATAGTTCCTCACGGCCCACGGCAGCAACAACGTCGCCGCCACCACGCTCACCAACACCGCGTGTTTCCAGGAGACTTTCGCCTTCCACAGGAGCCACGGGACGCCCGCCAACCCGAGCGCGATGTAGGACGAATTGAAGAGCAGCATCAGGCCGAACCAAACGCCCAGTTCGGAGGAACCGCCGTAGGTGGGCCTTTTGAGAAACGATTCCAAGCGCACCAGAAAAACCGCCGACAACAGGAGGGCGCTGGAGTTGACGGTATAGGCCAAATGCGCGATGCCCAAAAAGGGGCTCAGGTTCATCAGCGCAAACGCCGCCCAGGCCACGCGGCGGCCGAACAGCGCTTCGATATAAACACCGAAAAGAACGAAGGCGAGACTCACGAACAAGGTCTGCAGGATCTTCGCCGCCAGAAGATGCCGTCCGGGAAACAACCGGTAAAGCCCGGCGTAGAGATAGACCTGCCCCGGCGGGTAATAGGCGGTCGGCTGAAGACGAAAATTGTAGAGAACGATGCAGCCGTCCCCGTGGGCGATGTGTTGGGCGGGCTCCCAAAAATCCCCTTCAAAATCCGTGGCCACCGCGCCCTTGGCGAAAGATCCCAAAACGTTCCATTTATAGTGGAAGGCCGCAAAAATAAACAGCCGGGTGGCCAACGCCACGACGAAAAGAAGGAGCCACAGCTGTTTTAAAGAACGGGGCGATTCTTTCATCATTAGACGAAAAAGTATACAAAAATCAGCCCCCGCCTCCTAGCGAGCTCCTCGGAAAGTCCCCCAAAAAAACGACGGGAACATGCCGCAGGGGGGCGGACAATGTTCCCGTCTAAATCCTTCCCGAATCCGTGGGCCCCACAACAAAACGGGTCCCGTTCCTTTCGAAACGGGACCGCGTCGTCCCGGGGACTCCCCGGAAAACAAAAATCCTCCCCAAGGGTTCAGGGAGGACCTCAGTGTCCGGAAAAAATGCTCGTCCGGCACGTCCTTGTGCCGTTTTTAAATGCTACCACGCCGGGCCGCCCCTGTCAAGTTCCGCAAAAGACGCCGGGGACCGGATTTGAAATGCCGGTGGCCAGTATTATAGAATCTCCCCCTAAGAAATTTCATCCATGATCGAAATCCAAAACCTCGTCAAACATTACGGCGACACCAAAGCGGTGGACGACGTCTCCTTTGAGGTCCGGCCCGGCGAAGTGGTGGGCCTTCTGGGTCCCAACGGCGCCGGCAAGAGCACCACCCTGCGCGTTCTGACCGGCTATCTCCCCCCCACCCACGGGACGGTCCGCCTGGGAGGGATGGACATCCAGTCGGACCCCCTCGCCGCGCGAAAACAGGTGGGCTACCTCTCCGAATCCAATCCCCTGTATGAATCGCTCGGGGTATGGGAATGCCTGGACATCGTGGCCCGCCTGCGGGGGCTTCCGGCGGACTCCATCGCCCGTCGGGTGACGCAGGTGGTGGCGGAATGTTCGCTCCAGGACGTCGTCTCGAAAGACATCGGCGCGCTTTCCAAAGGCTACCGCCAACGCCTCGGCCTGGCGCTGGCCATCCTACACGACCCGGACATCCTCGTCTTCGACGAACCCAGCTCGGCGCTGGACCCCAACCAGCAAAAAGAGGTGCGGGACCTGATCTTGAAGCTCAAGGAGAAAAAAACGGTCCTTCTTTCCACGCACATCCTTCCGGAGGCCCAGGTCCTCTGCGACCGGTTACTCATCATTCATCGCGGGAAAATCGTGGCCCAGGGAACCGTGGCCGAACTGCAGGGCCAAGCCGCCGGCGAAAAAACCTTTTATGTCCGGCTCGCCGGCCCAGCCCGGGAAATCGAGCCGTCGCTCCGTTCCCTGCCGGGTTTAACCCGGGTGGAGTTCGCCGACGAACAGGAGGCGGGATGTCCGGCCTACCGGGTGTCCGGAGCCGGAGACCCTCGAGGGGCGCTCTTCCAACTGGCCTCGGAGCGGCGCTGGCCCCTGATGGAACTTCGCCGCGAGGCCGCCTCCCTGGACGAGATATTCCGCATGCTGACCGGAAACCCCTCATGAACCTCACCGCCATCCGCGTGCTCATCCGAAAAGAGTTGAAAGAATCCTTCAACTCCCCCATGCCGTACATTTTCCTGACGGTCTTTTTCCTTGTCGCCGGTTGGTTCTATGTGTCGTCCCTGTTCTTGATGGGTCAGGCCACCCTGGAAGACTTCTTCTCGCCGATGCCGCTTCTCCTGGTGTTCTTCATGCCGGCGTTCACCATGCGGCTGTTTTCCGAGGAGTACAAGTCCGGCACGGTGGAACTTCTTTCCACCCTGCCCCTGCGCGATACGGAGATCGTCCTCGGTAAATACCTGGCCGCCCTGGCGGTGTGGGCGCTGATGCTGGGGATGTCGTTGTTCTACCAGGGCCTTCTGGTGGCCGTGGGCCGGCCGGACATCGGCCAATCGCTCACCGGTTACTTCGGGGCGTTCCTCCTGGGCGCCTTCTACCTGGCGGCCGGGCTTTTCGCATCCTCCCTGACGCGCAGCCAGGTGGTGGCCTTCCTTCTGGGGTTCTTTTTCGCCATCTTCTTTTTCCTGTGCGGCAAGGCCGCGCACATGGTGCCGGGAATATGGGGGACGGGGCTGACCTTCCTCGGCGTGGACGCCCATTACGAATCCTTCCTGCGCGGCGTCATCGATACCCGCGACGTGGTCTATTACCTTTCCGGACTGGTCCTGTTCCTGGGGGCGACACTGGCCGGGTTCAACAGCAGGCGCTGGCGATGAAATCGAGAATGCCGGACCTTCGCGCATTTTTCCGAGAAAGAAAACTCCGACTAGGGGTCCTGTCCGGCAGCGGCGTTCTCGTCCTCGCCGGCATCCTCGCGGCGGCCAATCTCCTTTCCCAAACGCTTTTCACCCGCTGGGACTGGACCGCCGATCACCGGTATTCCTTATCGCCGGCGAGCAAAAAACTCGTCCGCTCTCTGCCGGATCCACTCCTCCTTCGTTTCTATCTCTCGCCGGGACTGCCTCAGCCTTACGAAACCCAGGGCCGCTACCTCCGCGACCTTTTAGGCGAATACCGCGCCGCCGCCAAAGGGAAAATCCGTCTGGAAATTTTGAATCCGGAGGAATCGGAGAAAACAAAAGCCGAGGCCACCCGCGCCGGAGTGGCCCCCGTCCGCTTCACCCAGGTGGCCAGCGACCAGTTCCAGATCCGGGAGGCGTTCATGGGGCTGGTCCTCTTCTATCAGGACAAACAGGAGGTCGTCCCTTTTATAAAAGACACCCAAACGATGGAATACGACATCTCCAGCCGCATCAAGAAAATGTCGGCCGCAAAGAAACGCGCGCTGGGGCTGGTCACCGGGCACGGGGAGGTGAGCCTCTACGAACTTCAACCCGAGGGCTCGACGCTCTTCGAAGGGTTCGACGCGCAACCCGTCCAACTGAGCACCGAATCCCCGGTCAACGCCGACGTTCTCCTGATCCTCGGGCCGAGGCAGCCCTTTTCTCCGACGGACTTAAAAATCCTCGACGGCTATCTGGCCCGCGGCGCGCCGCTCATCATCACCCTCAGCCGCCAGATGCTGAACCTCCGGAGTTTCACCTCTCTCGTTCAGAAAACGGAACTGGAACCGTTCCTCCAACATTACGGCGTCCGGCTTGAAACCGATGTGGTGCTGGACGCCCAATGTCAGCGCATCACGCTCCAATCGCAACAGGGCCAATTCTCCGTCGCCAACATCCTGAACTATCCGGCGATCCCGTTGAGCAACCGGCTTGACAAGAACAACCCGGTGCTTCGGACGGTGGACGCCCTCGGATTCCCATTCGCCCATCCCCTCCTCCCCGTCGACGGACAAAGCACGGTCCGGTTCACTCCGCTGGCCGAATCGTCGCCGAACAGCTGGATCTCTCCGGGCCTTTCCCGCTTCGACCCCTACAACATCCCCGGCCCAGGGGAAAATTCACGCAAAGGTCCGTTCGTCTTGGCGGCCTTGGTGGAG
>JAKLDV010000173.1 GCA_022703335.1 Elusimicrobiota bacterium | reverse complement strand
CGGCGAAGGACCTCTTGAAACGTTTTGAGCGCTTCCTCCCGGTTCCCGTTCCCGAACGATTGCAAACCTTTGCGGTAGAGTTCTTCGGCGTCGTCTTCCGGGGCGATGGGCGGTAAAGGCCGACCTTCGTTTTTCATCGTTTCCCGGAGAGAATCCAGTTTCCGCCGGATTTCCGGATGGGAGGGGTCCAATTCCAGAGCGCGCGACAGCGCTTCGACGGCGTCGTCAAAAAGGCTCTGCTGGGCCCAGAGATCCGCCTCGGCGAGTATTTTCTCGATCTCGGCGCGCCGGGTCTCTTCTTGGGCGACCGCTCTCGCCTCCTCCAGCATTTTCTCGACCAGCGCCCAGTGGGATTTGGCCTCCGCGTCGCTCGGGTCTATCTCAATCAACGTCTTGAGTCCGATTTGGGCTGTTTTGAGCCGGCCCGCGCGGTATTCCCGAAGGGCGTCGTCGAGCAGCGCGGCGCGGCGTACCCGCCAGAGTTCCTTCTTTTGCCGGTCTTTCGCTTTGGCGGCATACTCTCCCACATGGGCCTCCGTCAAATCTTCGGCCAGAATCGCCGAGCCCAGCGCGCTCTCCAGCAGGGGGGCGGCGTTGTCCCATCGGGCTGAATTGTATTCGAGGGTTCCTTCCGCCGCGGCTTGATGTTGGGGGGAAGCGAACTCGCCTCTTCGGAGCGCGGCGCGAAGGTGTTTTTGGACGTGGGTGATGCCCTTAACGGCCGGCGGATATCCTGGCGCCGTTTCGAGGACCTGATTGTATATGTCGGACGCTTGTAAAATTTCTCCTTCGATCAGGCGGGTCCTCGCCTCACGACACCGCGCGGTCAGGAGAGCTTCCCGCGTTTTTGTCCTTTCCAGATGCCGCCGGGCTTCGTCCACGTAGACGTGTTCAATCTTTTTTATTTTTTGACTCCAACTTTTTCGGATCCGTTTAGCAATCCGGCGGAGGCCGGCGTTCGCTTGGGCGTTGCTCGGGTCGAGGGCAAAGGCTGTCAGATACTGTTCGAGCGATTCCAGGGGCCTTCCGGCTTTCTCCGCATTTCGGGCGGAATTCAAAAGAGCGCGGACGTCTCCGGGAGTTTGTTCGGGCCCGGCGGGCGATGCGTCCGTCGATGCCGTGGGGAGCGGCGCTGGCGATGGAAGAGGGCCGCTTTTCACTCCCGGCGGCACAAACGCGAAGAGGAGGGCGACACCGAGGGACAGGGGAGAGCGTTTTGAAAGGGCCGTCATGGAAGAGTTTCCATCCGCTTGCCGCAGTCGAGGAGGAGTTTATGGGCTTCCGGATCGCCGGGGCGTGCTTCCAGGGCCTGTTGGAACTGAAGGACCGCCCGGTCGTAAGCGCCGAGTTCCATCCATTTTTTCCCTTGCGCCAGGTGGTCGTTGAAAACGTCCCGGAGGAGGACGGGGTCCTGGCGCGAAGAGGGTGTTCCCCATTGGAAAGTGAGACTGAGCCGATGAGAGGCGTCCAAATCGTCACCGTTGGCGGACCAGGCGTAGTCGAGTCGGACACGTCGCAGTCGGAACCCGGCGCCCAGGCGCAGTCCCGCGGAGCGGTCCCGTGTCGTCACGAATCCGGCGCGGAGAGCGAGGAGGTCCCGGGTCCCATATTCAACCCCGAAGGCTCCGCCGTTTCCCGCCTCCGCGTTTTTCCGGACGTCCAGGGCCAGATGGAGGATGTCGCCTTCGAGGAAATGAGAATAGGCGACCCCCGCGGTTATTTCCGTTGGAAGGGGAGGCGTTTGCGTGTCGAATTTCGGCCCTTGTCCGAGATTTTTGACGGCCAAACCCAGGCTGGTCCGTCGAACCCATCCCCAGGCCGGGGCGGCGGGCAGCGGGGGACGGTAAAGAAACCCCACGTCCGTCGCCAACCCCGAAGCGGAGACGTCGGCGTGTTCTTCCTGCAGAAATTTGAACGTCAGCCCGCCGAAGAGACCGCTGGGGTCGGAGGCCCCGGAAAAAAGATTTTTGCCCCAACTCAAAGAGGCGGCGTCGGCGCGGCTCTCCAGCGGCCGCGTGGGCGTGCCTTGGGCGTCAAACCCCTGGAAGGATTCCACCGTCAGATGGTTGAAGCCGACGGCCGGGGTGCCGAGCGCGCCCAGGGGACAGGCCACGAGCGCATAATACTGCTGGACATCCTCGTAAAGACGGTGATGCATGAGTGAAATTTCCGGGGAGGAGAGGGTCCCCAGCCCGGCGGGGTTCCAGTGGGAAGCGGACAAGTCGTGGGGCAGGGCGGTTTGGGCCTCTCCCATCCCCACGGCCCGCGCCCCGACCGGGAGTTTCAGTATTTCGCCGCTCGTGGTCCCGTAATTTTCGGCCAGGCCGGTCGGCGGGGAAAAAAGGAGGGCGAAGGAAAGTAGCGAAATGACCGCGAGCGGCCGGGAGAGAAGAGGGGAGGGGCTCATCGGATGATCACGATTTTTCCGAACTTCTTTTGGCCGCCGGCGTCGATCACATAGATGTACGTGCCGCTGACGGCGTCTTCTCCGTCGCTGTTTTTCGCGTCCCATTTTTTCTGGGGCAGGCCGTCGTTGTGGTCGATCTCCCGGACGATTTCTCCGGATAAGGTGTGGATGCGGATCTTGGCTTCGCTGGGGAGGTTCGAGAACGTGATGCCGTCGGACAGTGTCCCGGTTTGGTTCGCCCCCGCGCCGGCCTGGGGACCCTCCGGCCGCCAGGGGACAGGAAAAGCAAAGGCGTCGCCGACGTGGAAGGAAGGGGTCCCCATCACGGTGAAGACGGAAAAATGCCGGATGGGTGCGCTCACCCTCCGGTGGGCCGTGTCCAGGGTGGCGGGGGAAAGTTTCACCCAGAGACGATGGGTTTCGTCCAGCCACCAGATCGACAGGTTTTGCGTCCGCAACGGCGGATGCGTGTCGTCCACGAGCCCGTCGTTGTTCGCGTCCCGGTAGGGCAGGCTGAGGGTGGCGGGGGCCTGAAGCGGGGCGGTGTGGCGGTTTCCGTCGGCATCCAGGACCAGGAATTCCCAAAGGCAGCCGTCGAGCGGTTGCGTGTAGGCGGTGAAACTTCTCGCGAGGTTTTCATTGGCTTCCAGGATGGTGGCGGGCGCGGCGTAAAGCGGTCGGGTGAGGGGAGACGTGGCGGCAAAGACAACGAAATCGGAGGAGAGGGCGCCCGGAGGGATGGTCAGTGTGGCGGGGTGGTCCGGATCGCCGAGCGTGACGAGCGTGGTTTCTCCGGCGGAGCGGAACGCCGCGCCTCCGCCCCACAGACCGGAGAAGATTTCGAAACCGGAGGAGGAGAGGAGTTTCGTCCCGACAAAGGGGGACCCGGCGGTGCTGTTGAGACGGAACCCTCGTTCGGACGTCTTCCCGACGGAACCGGAGACGCCGGAGATGTCCGCCTCGATTTCCTGGGAGGCGGAAGTTTTGGGGGCGGCATAACCGGAGGAGCGGGCGGACGCCAAGAGAACGATGGCCGCAAACAGGAGAGGTGTTCGTTTCGTCGGGGGCTCCGGGATGAGTGGTATGGTCCGTCCCCATGGACTTCCCTGCCGTTCCCTCGCCCGCGAATACAAGGAAAGTTAATACCAAATCCGCGGAAGGATGGGAAGTCTTATCCCGAGATGACCGGATTGACTGGATTTTGTCGGGAGCTTGGAAGGTGTGGAACGGTCGAGGGGTTACGGCGAATGGTCGTTGTGGGAAGGCAATGCGAGGAGGGGAGAAGGCCGTAATTCATGTTTTTCCAGGTCGTCGGCCACGGCCAGGGCCATTTGGCGGTAACCGGCATCGTTCAGGTGGCTGATCCGCCAATCGCCGTTGTCCTCGATGAAATAGTCGAGCGGTGTCCCGTAGGCACCGATTTCCCGGAAGCGGCGGGCGTGGTCGATGAGGGGGATTCGGCAGAGTTCGGCGACGGAGGCCAGGGTTTGTTCGATGCCGCGAGGGTAAGGGTAGGTCTGAAGGACGAGTCGAATATTTTTTCGGCGGCAGGCGTCGTGGATGGCCAAAAGGTTTTTCTTCAGGAAGGCGGCGGCTTCTTTCTGTTTGAGCCAGCGGGGCGACATCAACTCGGCGTAAATGGTCCCCGTGTCGGCGTCCGGAGGCAGCTTCGCGCGTTTCAATAATTTCCGGGCGGCGGGGAGGTCGTCCAAGTGTTGGGAATAGATGTCGGCCAGCCCGGTGATGGCGACGATGACGAGGGCTGCACCCAGGACCTGCCACAGCTCCATCGTCTCCCCTAAAAGAAGCCAGGCAATGATGCCCGCCGTGATCGGCTCGAGGGTGGCCGTGATGCTGGCCCGGGTG
>JAKLDV010000172.1 GCA_022703335.1 Elusimicrobiota bacterium | reverse complement strand
CACCGCCTTGGGCACCACGCCGGCGAAGCGCCGCTGCAGGGCCGCCAGCCGTTCGGCCTCGGGCAGCGCGACGGCCAGGCCGCGGTCCGCCCGCAGCAATCCGCTGACGCGGACTAGGGAAGAGGGTCGAAGAGCCATCGACGGTCGGGAAGGGCTGGAACCCGGGGTATGGTAGCATTGCCCGGATATTTACAAATCCCTCCTATCTCCTTCATTTTTCATGATTTCCAACCTACTCAAGAAAGTCTTCGGCAGCCGCAATGACCGTCTGCTGAAGACGTACCGGGGCGCCGTCGCCAAGGTCAACGCCCTCGAACCCGCCTTCGAGCAGCTCAGCGACGAACAGCTGCGCGGCAAGACGGATGAATTCAAGGCCCGCCTGGAAAAGGGGGAAACCCTGGACGCCCTCATGCCCGAGGCCTTCGCCGCGGTGCGGGAGGCCGCCAGGCGGGTGCTGGGCATGCGCCACTACGACGTCCAGCTCATCGGCGCCATGGCCCTGCACCAGGGCAAGATTTCCGAGATGCGCACCGGCGAGGGCAAGACCCTGATGGCCACCCTGGCCGTGTACCTGAACGCCCTGCCCGGCAAGGGCGTGCACGTGGTGACGGTGAACGACTACCTGGCCAAACGCGACCGACACTGGATGGGCCCCATCTATGAGTTCCTCGGGCTGAGCGTGGGCTTCGTGCAGCACGACATGCCGAACCTGGAACGCCGCAAGGCCTATGAAGCCGACGTCACCTACGTCACGAACAACGAGATCGGCTTCGATTATCTTCGGGACAATCTCGTACGCGACAAAAACGAGCGCGTCCTCCGGCCGTTCCATTTCGCCATCGTGGACGAAGTGGACTCCATCCTCATCGACGAAGCCCGCACCCCGCTCATCATCTCCGGTCCCGGAGAGGCCTCCAGCCAGCGCTATTACATTGTCAACCGGCTCATCCCCCAACTTAAGGGACGCATGATCACCGAGGACGAGGAAATCCAGGCCAAGTACAAGGGCATCGACCTCAGCGTGGGGTTCGATTACATCGTGGACGAAAAAGCCCATACCGTCACGCTCACCGACCAGGGCATCACCAAAGCCGAACGGCTGCTCAACGTGAAAAGCCTCTACGACGACATTTCCGGCGAATGGGTGCACCACATCACGCAGGCCATCCGCGCCCACAAGCTCTACCACAAGGACGACGACTACGTGGTGAAGGACGGCGAAGTGATCATCGTGGACGAGTTCACCGGCCGTCTGATGCCGGGCCGGCGCTGGTCGGACGGACTGCATCAGGCGGTGGAGGCGAAGGAAGGGATGCGGATCGCCGAGGAAAACCAGACCCTGGCCACCATCACGTTCCAGAATTTCTTCAAGCTCTACAAGAAACTGGCCGGCATGACCGGCACCGCCAACACCGAAGCCACCGAGTTCTGGACCATCTACAAACTGGACGTGGTGGAAATCCCGCCCAATCGGCCGGTGAGCCGCCGGGACGACGCCGACCGCATCTTCCGCACGGAACGCGAAAAATACGCCGCCATCATCGAGGAGATCGAAACGAAGTGGAAAGCCGGGCAACCGGTGCTGGTGGGCACGCGTTCCATCGAAAAATCAGAACACCTCTCCGGCCTCCTCCGACGGAAAGGCATCCCGCACAACGTCCTGAACGCGAAATACCACGAACAGGAAGCGACCATCATCGCCCAGGCCGGCCGCAAGGGCGCCGTGACCATCGCCACCAACATGGCGGGCCGCGGCACCGACATCGTCCTCGGCGGGAGCAATCCGGACCCCGCGGAAGCGGAGTTCGTGAAAAACGCCGGCGGGCTCCACATCCTCGGCACGGAACGACACGAGGCCCGCCGCATCGACAACCAGCTCCGCGGACGGGCCGGCCGCCAGGGGGATCCCGGCTCCTCCCGTTTCTATCTCGCGCTCGACGACGAATTGATGCGCCTCTTCGGCTCCGACCGGATCTCCTCCATCATGGGCAAACTCGGCATGCAGGAGGGGGAAGACATCCAACACCCCTGGGTAAACAAAGCCATCGAGAACGCCCAGCGCAAAGTCGAAGCCATGAACTTCGACATCCGCAAACAGCTTCTGGATTTCGACAACGTGATGAACAAACAGCGCGAAGCGGTCTACGTCCTCCGCAACTCCATCCTCGACGGCCAGACCCTCCTCCCGCGCCTGAAGGACATGCTCCTGGAATCGCTCGACGACAAACTCACGCTCTGGGCGCCGGAGAAGACCCTTCCGGAAGAATGGGAATACCAAAGCCTCTCCGCCTGGCTGCAGCGTGGGTTCGGCCTGACCCCGACGTTCAAACCGGAGGATTACCGCTCCCAGGAAGACCTGCGGGGCCTTCTGGAAGAAGCTCTGGAAGAAGCTTTCCAAAAACGCGAGGACTCCCTCGGGACGGAGGTCTTCGACCGCCTGGGCCGCATGGTGCTGCTCCAGGTGATGGACACCGCCTGGGTGGAACATTTGACGTATCTGGAACAGCTGCGGAAGGGGATTTTCCTTCGCGCCTACGGGCAAAAAGATCCGCTCATCGAGTTCCAGCGGGAAGGGTACAACCTCTTCGAAAGCATGATGCAGCGGATCCGGGAAGAGACCCTGGAATACATTTTCCGCATCCAGGTGACGCTGGAACCCGCGCCGCGCGCCCAGCGGGTCATGACCGCCGAGAAACCGCCGGCGGCGCCCGCGGCTCTCCGTCCCGATGGGACAAACACCCCGCCCGCCGCGGCCAAACCCGCCCCGCTGATCACCACCGCCTCCGTCGGGCCGGCGGCCAAATCCGCCGCCCCGCTCCCCACCGTGCAAAAACTGGGCCGGAACGACCCCTGCCCCTGCGGCAGCGGGAAAAAATACAAGAAGTGCTGCGGCAAATCTTAACCGTCCCTTCGTTTTCCGTTTGTCCACTTTGTCGTCTGAAAAAATCCGATCGGTCCTGACCTCCGCCGGGCGCGCCGCGCGGCCTTTCCTCCCGGCGCTCGCGAGTTCCCTCCTCTATGTCATCGCCTTCCCGTCCTTCAACGTCGGAGGAGCGGCCTGGCTCGCCTTTGTCCCGCTCCTGCTGTCCTTCCCGTTCTGCGATCCCACCCGTTCCGCCCAACGGGCCTTTCTTGCGGGCCTCCTCGCCCATGGGGGCACACTCTATTGGATTTATCCGACCTGCCGGGCGGCCGAGGTGCATCCGGCGGTGGCGATGCTGGCCTGGATTTCGCTCGCAACCTACATGGCCCTTTACTGGGGGCTGTTCGGGTTCCTGGCCGGCGTCTACGACCAAAACCCAGCCCCGGCGCGGCCGTTCCTCTTGGCGGCCACCTGGGTGGCTCTCGAGTGGGTCCGTTCCTCTTGCTCCACGGGTTTCCCCTGGCTGTTGTTGGCCTATTCCCAATGGCAAACGCCGACGCTCATTCAGACGGCCGAATACGGGGGTCCGTACCTCGTCTCCTTTGCCGTCATCCTGTTCAACTCCACGGCGGCGTTTCTTGTCCGTGACGTAAAGCTCAAACGCTGGGACCTTATCGGCCGCGCCGCTCCGGCCCTCGGCGTATTCTTTGGGTTGACGGCCTGGTCCGTCTTCCTGGACAGACAAACGGTACCGCCCGCCGGCCCCGACTTTTCCGTCTCCATCGCCCAAGGAAACATCGATCAGTACCAAAAATGGGACCAAGCGTATGAACAGGACATCCTCCGCGTTTATACCGACCTCACCGACGAGGCGGCGGTCGCCGGAACGGACCTGATCGTTTGGCCGGAAACGGCGGTCCCCGGCTGGGTGCCGAACGAAGGGAAATACGTCCGATGGGTGGCGGATTTGGCGGAACGCTCTTCCGCGCATCTCCTGGTGGGCGCCGCCAGCCGCCAGCAGAACAAGGATTACAACGCCGTCTTCCTGTTCTCTCCCACGGGGGACCTCCTCGGCCAATACCGCAAACGTCAGCTGGTGCCGTTCGGCGAAGTGGTGCCGTTCCAGAAAATCCTTTCGCGCTGGGTGCGCGTGTTGAATGAACTGGGCGAGTTCACCGGCTCCGACGACTGGACGGTCTTCAAAAGCCCGTCGGCGCGGTTCAGCGCCAACATCTGCTTCGAATCCCTGTTCCCGGACATCGTCCGCGGCTTCGTGCGCCGCGGAGCGCAGGTCACCGTGAATATGACCAACGACGGCTGGTATCGGGACACCGCCGCTCCGGAACAGCACTTCGTCGCCGCCGTCTTCCGCGCCGTGGAAACCCGCACCTGGGTGGTGCGGGCGGGGATCGGTTCGCCCTCCTCCGGGGTGAACTCGGCCATGTCGACCAATTCCTGGAGCAGCTTGAAATCGAGGTAGACGCTCATCTGGTCGA
>JAKLDV010000171.1 GCA_022703335.1 Elusimicrobiota bacterium | reverse complement strand
CCGCACCGGAGCGTAGCCCAAGCGGTTCCGGGGGCTTCCGGCGGGGCGGCGGGAAACGGCCGGAAAAATGTCGAGATAAATGAAAAATAAAAAGTGAGGGGACAAACCCATGTTGAACAGGAAAATCCAGGAAGAGTTTAATAAACAGATTAATGAGGAGCTGGCCTCCGCCTACATCTATCTCTCCATGGCGGCCTACTTTGAGTCTCAAAATCTCAAAGGGATGGCCGGCTGGATGAGGGTTCAGGCCAAAGAGGAACAGGAACACGCCATGAAGTTTTATGGATTCATCAACGAACGCGGCGGCCGGGTGCAGCTGGAATCGATTGCCGGTCCAAAAACGGACTGGAAATCGCCCCTTTCCGCTTTTGAGGACGCCCATAAACACGAGATCCACATCACGGGGCGCATCAACGGCCTGTTGGAATTGGCAAGGAAGGAAAGGGATTCGGCCGCGGAGATTTTTCTCCATTGGTTTGTGAGCGAACAGGTGGAGGAGGAATCCAACGTGACCGAGATCGTCGCAAAGTTGAAGATGATCGGGGAGAGCTCCAGCGGACTTCTGTATCTGGATAAAGAATTGGGGAAACGGGGATCGAAGGATTGAAGAACCCGAAGGGGATGTTCATCTAAGCGGTTGGTTGTAAGCGAGAAATAGGCGCGGCCATCGGTTGAATTAGAGGCACGCAAAGCCTCCCAAGAGTCCGGCTCCGGCTGGATTTCGGGAGGCTTTCGTTTTGTGGGCCGGATGCCTTGAATTTTGGAAGGGCGGGGCTTTGACCGGGAAGGTTTTCTGCATTTGATAGTTTCTCCCAGGTGAGTATAATGTGAGGCCTTGCCTGTGGTGCCGACGGGCGGGGCGGCGTGAAAGGAAGATCAAGGTCGGACGTTTTTGAATTTGCGGGGAGCGCATAAAAATAAAGCATGGGGAGACATCGGAAAATGCCAAAGATGAAAATCAACGAAAAGGTCCTTCAGAAAACCATTAAACTGTGCAAAGAGAAGAACATCGTCATCCCAACTTTTGAGCAACTGGCTCAGCCGGCGAAAACGCCCGAATCCGTCCAGAAAAAAATGAAGAGCGTCGGGTTGTGGGACGTCAACCCGGTGAACCTTTTCAGGATCACGTGGAAAAACAACGTGAAGACGGGACTGTTCGGGGACGTCAACGCGATCGAGATCCCCCCGGCCCTCTCCGGCGTCGACGCGCGGATCGTCGGGCTCGTCGGCAAATGGTTCCCCACCGGGGCGCACAAGGTGGGGGCCGCTTTCGGTTGCCTCGCCCCCCGGCTGGTTTCCGGGGAATTCGATCCGACGACGCAAAAGGCCGTCTGGCCGTCCACCGGCAACTATTGCCGCGGCGGCGCCTTCGATTGCGCCCTCTTGTCCTGCACCGCCGTCGCCATCCTGCCCCAGGAGATGAGCAAGGAACGGTTCACCTGGCTGAAGTCCATCGGCGCGGAAGTGATCGCCACCCCGGGTTGCGAAAGCAACGTCAAGGAGATCTACGACAAGTGTTGGGAGATCCGGAAGACGCGGAAGGACTGCGTCATCTTCAACCAGTTCGACGAGTTCGGGAATCCCATCTGGCATTATTACTGCACCGGCAACGCGCTGGAAGAGGCCTTCAATAAGATCAAGAAAAAGGGCGACCGGTTCTCCGGCTATGTTTCGGCCACCGGGTCCGCGGGCACCATCGGGGCGGGAGAATACCTCAAGAAAATCCATCCCCATGTCCGGCTCGGAGCGTCGGAAGCGCTGCAATGCCCGACCCTTCTGCGCAACGGGTTCGGCGGACATCGGATCGAAGGGATCGGCGACAAACATGTCCCCTGGATACACAACGTGCGCAACACGGACATGATCATCGACATCAACGATGAAAACTGCATGAGGACCTTGCGCCTTTTCAACGAGCCGGCCGGCAAGAAGGTGCTGAGGCAGAACGGCGTTTCGGCGGAACTCATCGAACAGCTGCCGCTGCTCGGCATCTCCAGCATCAGCAACCTGCTGTCGGCCGTCAAGATGGCCAAATATTACGAGTTCAACAAGAACGACGTCGTGTTCACCATCTTCACGGATTCGGCGGAAATGTACGGGTCGCGGCTGGAAGAGCTGAGGAAAGACCGCGGCGCCTACACGGACCTCCAGGCGGCCATCGACCATGAACGTTACGTGAAGGGCACGGCGACGGACGACCTGAAGGAACTTTCGTATTACGACCGGAAGGCCCTGCACAACCTGAAATATTTCACTTGGGTGGAACAGCAGGGGAAGACCGTCGAGGAACTCAACCGTCTCTGGGAACCCGATTTTTGGGACGAAACGTTCGAACAGGTCCATGAATGGGACAAGCTGATCGTGGAATTCAACAAGGCCACCGGATTGGCGAAAACGGCGTGAAGCGAAGCCGGGCCCCCGCGCCGGGGGGGAAGGTCCTCATCCGCCGGGCGCGCCGGGCGGACGTCGGCCGAATCCATAAACTCATCGAAGAAGCCACCCGAAGCGGAAAGATACTCAAGCGATCCCGCGGCGAAATCTCGAGACTGATAAACCGTTTCCGGGTCGCGGAGGAGCGGGGCGTCGTTGTGGCGTGTTGCGCTCTGGAGGTCTACGGCCGCAAACTGGCGGAGGTCCGTTCTTTGGCGGTCCACCCGGAACGTCGCGGTCGGGGCATCGCCAGCGCTCTGGTGGCCGGTTGCCTCAAAGAGGCGCGTCGCCGGAGGCTCTATGAGGTGCTTGCCATCACCGACCGGGAGAATATTTTCAAACGGTTGGGATTTGCAGAGCAACTCCACGGCCAGAAGGCGCTTTTTGTGAGACCGTCGTAAGGGGTTTCCTCTGTCGGCGCGGAGTTTTGAGCCGGGCGGCCATGTCAAAAAATTTGGAAGGAGGGGAACATGAAGATAATGAATGAATTCAAAGAGTTCGCCATGCGCGGGAACGTGGTGGACATGGCGGTGGGGATCATCATCGGCGGCGCTTTCGGCAAGATCGTGTCCTCCTTCATCAACGACGTGATCATGCCGCCGCTCGGCTTCCTGATCGGGAATGCGGATTTTTCCGATCTGGAGATAACCTTAAAGGCCGGGGTCGACGGGGCCAAGCCGGTGGTCCTGGCGTACGGGAAGTTTGTAACCGTCGTGGTGGATTTCCTCATCGTCGCTTTTGCCGTTTTCCTCATGGTGCGCCTCATGAACAAGATGAAGCGCGCCGAACCCGCACCGGTCGCGGTTCCCACCGAGAAAAAATGCCCGGAATGTCAGATGCTCGTCCCCATCGAAGCGAAACGTTGCGGACATTGCACCGCGACGATCGCTTCCTGAAAAATAGAGACAAAAGGAGAGACCGTGAAGAACAAGCTCCGTTTCATCACCGCCGCCGTTTTCCTGTCGAATCTGTTTTCTGCCGCTTACGGCGAGGACGCGCCGGCCAAGAAATGGTCGGAAAAGGCGCAGTTGACCTATTTGAGCGCCAACGGGAACACAAAATCCTCCACGTTGGGGGCCTCCAACGAGTTCCAATACAACTGGACCCGTGCGGCGCTCGATTTGACCGCCGGCGCCTTGGGTTCCCAGAGCAAGGAGGAGGTAACGGCGGAACAGTATTTTGCCGCAGAAAAAGTGTCCTGGAAGCTGACGGCGCGGAATTACGCTTTCGAGCGGACCGGTTGGGACAAGAACCGCTTTGCGGGCATCGCCAACCGCATTGACGCTTCCGTCGGTCTTGGGCGGGAGCTCATCAAGACGAAGAGAAACGACCTCATCTTGGAACTCGGCGGCGGCTATGTGAACGAGCAGCGCGTGAAAGCGCCGAGGGAAGACTTTTCTTCGGGACGCGCCTATTCGAAATACGTGTTCGCCATCAGCCCGCAGTCCGCGTTTTCGCAAGACGCCGAATATCTGCACAACTTCGAACATCCCGACGGCTACCGCGTCAACGCCGAGACGGCGCTGGTGTCCGCCGTGTCGACCCACATGTCTTTGAAGGCGTCCTACCTGGTCAAATACGTGAACCAACCGGCGCCGACGTTCGGCAAGACCGATACGCTGACCTCGATGGCCCTTATTTTCAACTATTGAGCTGTCGCTGGGGCCGGAGAAAAATGATGGGCGGAAGACCGCCGACGGGGGGATGAAAATGAGAGTGTTCAAAACGTGCGTCCGAATCAGCGCCGTCGGTTTGGGGGTGATGCTGACAGGTCCATTGCTTCGGGCGCATTGTGATACCATGAATGGGCCTGTGATTTCGGAAGCCCGGACGGCGTTGGAAAAGGGCGACGTCACTCCGGTCCTCAAGTGGGTCAAGAAAGACGATGAGGAGGAGATTCGACGGGCTTTCAAGGAGGCCTGGGCTGTCCGGAAGAAGGGGCCGGAAGCGAAACAGATGGCGGAACGGTATTTTTTCGA
>JAKLDV010000170.1 GCA_022703335.1 Elusimicrobiota bacterium | reverse complement strand
TTCGCGGTCCTGGCCGGGCTGCTGGACACGACCAACCAGCCGCGCCGCGTGCCGCCGGCGCTCGAGCCGTGGAAGCTGATCCCGACCTCGCAGATCCCGGTCAACCTGCCCAAGGCCGTCTCCAGCCGCTCCGTGGACCAGGACGACCCCATCCGCGTCCAGATCAACCGGCAAGGCGACTTTTTCGTCGGTGGAAAACGGATATTACGGAACCAGCTTGAACAAAAACTGAGAGAACCTCTGGCCAGGCAACCCGGTCGCGCCGTGCTGATCGAGGCCGACAGGGACGTCTCTTTCAAGAACGTGGTGTTCGCCCTGGACACCGCCGAGCAGCTGGAAGCGGCCAAAGTCGGCGTGGCGGTCCTGACGTCGAACCCATGACGCGCTATCTCGCCTATTCCTCCGGCCTGCACGCCCTTCTCATCGCTTTTTTATTCCTGAGCGCCGCCGTCACGAAACCTCCACGCGCCTATTACGGTTTCCAGTTCGTCGGAGGGGCCTCCGGTTACGGTCCCGGGCGGTTGGAGCCCGCCCCGGCCCCGGCCGCGCCCAAGATCGCCTCCAAAGGAACGGCGTCGGCGAAAAAAACTCCCAAAGAAACGGCCCGCCGAAACGACAAAAACAAAATCGCCGTCAAAAAAGAAGAAAAAACGAAACCCTCTTTGACCCAGGGGAAACCGACCGGGAAAGACACCGCGCCGGCCACGGCGGCCGTCCCCCAACGGGGCGGCATGCCCGGCGGGCGAGGCGTCTCCGCCGACGGTCGCGGGGACCGGATGGGCTCGAAGTTCGGGCCCGTCGGCGGCGTGGGGTCTTCCTTGGAGATCGGCGGGTTCGGCCCGGGAGGGGGCGGGGAGTTCAGCGCGCGGTTCCCCTACGCCTGGTATGTGAACATCCTCTATCAGAAACTTTGGAAGGCCTGGAACGTCGAGGATCCGGGCACCAAGGAATGCACCGTCCTTTTCACCATCGCCCGGGACGGCTCCCTGGCCGACGCCAAACTGCAGGAACCCTCCGGGGATTCCGTGTTCGATTTCATGGCCCTCCGCGCGGTGAAAGTCTCCGCCCCGTTCCCGCCCCTCCCCGAAGGCTATTCCGACCCTTCTTTGGATGTCGTCGTCCGCTTCCGATTCCAATAAGCCATTCCACGCCGCCCTCCCCGTCGGCCGACGGGGCGACGAAAACTCAGCTAATGTGATAAGATTTTGACCATGCAGAAACGCGAACGCAAACTGGCCGCCATCATGCTGACCGACATCGTCGGTTTCAGCAGGAAAATGGGGGCCAACGAAGAAGCCGCCTTGCGCATGTTGGAGCGGCACAACACCCTCCTCTCGGCCATCATCAAAGATTACCAGGGCCAAATCCTCAAGTTCATGGGGGACGCCATCTTGGCGGAGTTCAACAGCGTGGTGGAAGCCGTCCGTTGCGCCCTCGCCATCCAGTCCGAACTCAAACGAGTCAACCAGACGCTTCCGGAAGAAGAAAAAATCGTGATCCGCATCGGACTTCACGTGGGCGACGTGGTGGTGGCCGGCGGAGACATCTTCGGCGACGGGGTCAACATTGCGGCGCGTATCCAGCCTCTGGCGGAGCCCGGGGGGATCAACATCACCTCGACGGTCTATAACCAGATCAAGAACATACCCGGCATCAACGCCGTGAGTCTGGGAGAACGGCAGCTCAAAAACATCAAAGACCCCGTTGAGATATTGAAAGTCCCGGTGGATAACGACGGCGCCCTGGCGGGCGAGGATCGTCGCGGCTTTTCGCGGAAGACGGCGGCCCTCCTCGCCGTCGCGGGCCTCCTGGCGGCCCTGGGATATTCGGGGTGGCGTCATTCCCGGATATCCTCTCTTCCACAAAACCTTCCCCCAGTGGCCCGAAACACCTCCACCGGCATGGAAACACCCCGACCCGCTCAGGAACTTCCCCCCGCCGCCCCCCTCCCGCCGACGGCGCCTCCAACGAAGACCTCGGCGGCGGGCCCCTCGAAAACCATCGCCCCGGCGAAACAACCCGACGCAGCGGAATACGCCCGGCAAGCCCAAACGTTCTTACGCGACAAGAACTTCGCGGACGCCGTTCGCACTCTGGACAAAGCCGCCGCCCTGGATCCCGGCAATGCCGACATTTTTCTAAAACGGGGGGAAGCCCTGTTGGAATCGGGGAAACTGGATGAAGCGCTCAAGGACATGAGCCATGCCATCGCGCTCCGCCCCGAGAATCCTCTGCCCTACCGGCACCGGGCCAACATCCAACGGACGAAGGGCCATACGTCCAAAGCGCTTGCGGACTATGAAAAAGCTTGCGGGATGGGCGACCGCTACAGTTGTCGGATGCTCAGCAAGCTCAAAGGACGTTAACTAAACTTCGGGAGAACGCCATGAACAAACGACTGATGATCGCAGGGATAATTTTGACCTCGCTTTTACCCGCCTGTCTTCCGCCGCGTCTGGTCATCAAGGAGCATGTTGAGGCGAACGAGGTGTTGGAGTTGGCCATCTTCCCATTTCAAGACGCCGGATTCCCCGGCATTGGCGACCGGGTGGCGGACCTTTTTTCCACGGAACTCCTGAAACTCCCGCAATACAACATCATTGAAAAAGGACTGGTGGAAAACCGCATCAAGAACAGGGGACTGACCTCGCAGCGGGTTGACACAGAACAGGCCTTGGAAATCGCCGGCGAATTGGGCGCGGACGCCGTATTGATCGGAGAAGTGACCTCCTACTCCCCGAGGAAATACTGGCTGTTCCCGCCGGCGGAGGCCGCCGTGAACGCCCGGCTGATCGACGTAAAAACGGGCCACATCGTTTGGTCTGCCTATCATCGACGCAATTACGGACTGGCCCACTGGATCACCACGCTCCTGCCGTTTCCGCCCACCATGGCCCTCAGCCTCCTCTATTCCCCTGCCGTTGAAAACCGGACGGAACAAACAGTCCAAAACATCGTAAGCTCCCTGAACAGAGAATTCATGCGTTACGAACGAAGGCAGGGGGTGGGCCGAAAAAAAACGGGGGAAAAGTGACCGCCGCCCCTGACACCCCCCCCGCTCTTCTTTCATGGATCGCCCACGTCCTCGTTGAATGTCCCCCTCGGACCCAGATTCTCCTCGTCCGATTCGATCTCCCGTGTTTCCCCTCTCTTCCCTGATATCCGCCCTCTCCCACGGTGAAAGGCCCGTGAAGAAATCCGTTTTATATCTGTCCGCGGCTTGGATCCTCCTGGTCTCCGGCTTCTATCTCTTCCATCAATTCCCGCCGGCGCGGCAATTCTTCCTGATGCTCTCCCTGTTGCGCCCTCCGACCCTCCCCGCGGCGGCGGAAGCGGCCCGGGAAACCTTCCTGACGACGCTGACCGCCGGCCTTTTTTTTCTCTCCGGTCGTTCCCTCCTGCGCCGAATCGGCCTCTCCACGGGAACTCCCCTGGAGAACGCCCTTCATTCCATCGCCATGGGAGCGGCCCTCTTCATCCTCCTCTTCTTTGTCTTGGGGATGCTGGGGTTGTGGTATAAAGTCATCCTCTTGGGCATCCCCATGGCGGTCTTCGTTCTCGCCGGCATCGATAATCAGGAACTATTTTCCCCGGAACGATTCGCCCGCCCGGCCGCGTTCACTTCTTCCTTCCGCCTCTTGGACAAAATCCTCGTCGTCTCAACGCTTTTCGTCCTTCTTTTCTATCTGATACAGACCCTGGCGCCCGAGACTTTCTACGATTCGTTGGTGTATCACCTGGCGCTCCCCCAACTTTGGCTTTTGGAACACCGGATCGTCCCGGTGCCGCACAACCTGTTTTCCGGATCGCCCATGAACACGGAACTCCTTTACGCTCTGGCGCTGGCCCTTTCGGGCGACGCCCTGGCAAAGCTTTTCCACTATGCCCTGGGGATCGGCTGCCTGGCCCTCCTTCTGGCCGTCGGGCGCCGCGTCTCCTCCACCCGGGCCGGCCTGGCCGCCGCGCTTTTGTTCGCAACCCCGCCGATGATGGCCCGCCTCTTTTCCAACTCCGCCGTGGAATACGGGACCGCCTTCTTCTCCCTGGCGGCTCTCCTCGCCCTCCTCACGGGTCTCGAAAAGGAGAACGTCCTTCAGCGGAGGAATTGGCTGTTGGTGTGCGGATTTTTTTGCGGGGTGGCCTTCGGGACAAAATACACGGCATGGGCTCTTTTGCCCGCCCTTTCGCTCGGCGCTTTTGTCCACTGGCGCGCCGATCCGGCCCGGCGGCCCGCCGATTTCGGAAAAACACTCATTTATCTCTGCGGGCCGGCCTTTCTTTTCGTTCTCCCCTGGCTCCTGAAAAACACCCTCTTCTTCGGCAACCCCCTCTACCCGTTTCTGCACGGTCTTTTTCCCTCAGCCCAAGGACCGATCAACTGGGACGCTCTTCAAAACCATGCGGAAAGCCG
>JAKLDV010000017.1 GCA_022703335.1 Elusimicrobiota bacterium | reverse complement strand
TTTTCCGACGGTCCTGGTCCGGTTGCGATTCGAGAGGCGGCATCTTACAGGAGGTTGGACGCCAACTCGGCCAAGGCGGACCGCTCCCCTTTGGTCAGGGTCATGTGTCCCGCCAGCCCTTCGGCTTTCAGGTGTTCGACGATGTAGGAAAGTCCGTTGTGGGAGGCGTCGTTGTAGAAATTGTCTATCTGGTGGATGTCCCCGGTGAAAATGATCTTCGTGTGCTCTCCCACGCGGGTGATGACGGTCTTCGCCTCGTGGGGTGTCATGTTCTGTGCCTCGTCCACGATGAAATACTGGTTCGGGATGCTGCGTCCGCGGATGTAGGTGAGCGCCTCGATCTGCAGCAGTCCCTGTTCGATGAGGGCGTTGTAGCGCGGCCCTTTCTTGTCGTTTTTGGCGGTGTGCAGGAGGAACTCCATGTTGTCGAAGATCGGCTGCATCCAGGGCTGCAGTTTTTCTTTGACGTCGCCGGGGAGGTAGCCGATGTCCCGGCCGATCGGAAAGATGGGCCGGGAAACCAGCACCCGCTGGTAAATGCCCTCGTCCAGGGTCTTCGCCATCCCGGCGGCCAAAGCGAGCAGTGTTTTCCCCGTGCCGGCTTTCCCGGTGAGGGTCACCAGCGGAATGCGGTCGTCGAGCAGGAGGTGCAGGGCGAACTGTTGTTCCAGGTTCCTCGGCTTCACCCCCCACACCGCCGGCGGCAGCGGCGGCAGGAGTTGGACTTCGCCTTTACGGTAGATCCCCAGCGCGCTCTGCGACGCGTTCGTCTCCCCCTGCAGGCAGACGAATTCGTTCTCGTGGAAGTTGTTCTTCGGCAATTTCGCCGTGTCGAGTTTCTTGGACTGATAAAAATCCGAGATGAGGGATTCCGGCACGGTCAGCGATTTCCACCCCGTGTACAGTCCTTCCGGTTCGATGCGCATGGTCTCGTAGTCCATGGTGTCTATGCCCAGCGCGTCGGCTTTGATGCGCAGGTTGACGTCCTTGGTGATGAAGATTACCGGCGGATTTTTCTTTTTGAGGTAGAACGCGGTGGCGAGGATGAGGTTGTCGTAAGATTCTTTCTTGAGGAACTCCGGCGCATCCGGGGAAAGCGGGATGGAGGTGATGACCTGCAGCTGCCCGCCGCTCTCGAGCGGCACGCCTTGGGTGATGTCGCCTTTTTTCCGGAGGGCGTCCAGGTGGCGCGAAAGTTCCCGGGCGTTGCGGCCGGTGTCGTTGATGTCCTTCTTGAACCGGTCGATCTCCTCCACGACCCAGATGGGGATGATGACGTTGTTGTCCTCGAAGCTGAAGATGGCGTTGGGGTCGTAGAGAACGACGTTGGTGTCCAGCACGAAATTTTTTATGGCCACGGGTCCCTCCTCCGGAGTCTAAAAAAGCATCTTAGAAAATAATGAACAGGGAATAAAGGAAAAGCGGTTGAGCCTTGAATTAAATCGGACGTCGGATTGTGCACGGACGACAAAGGGGTCTCGGTCGGCGGTGCGTCTGGGACGGAGCGGGTCGTCGGGGATATGTCAGGGCCGGCGGCGGGATCGAATGGGACGGTCGGGGCTCATTGTTTCGAGGCGGCGGTATTTTTCAGGCGGTTCTCCACATTCTGTTTGGCGCGGCGGGATTCGCGGAAGACGTCGTTGTAGACCAGGCCCGCCTCCTCCGTCATTTGCCGGAGGGTGGCGCCCTTTTCCCGCGCCTTGATGAGTTCGGCCCACGGTTTCGACGTTTTTTTTGCGATGGCGACGAACGTCGCCATCTCGGTGCGGCCGAACCCGCGGCGTTCCAGCGTCTGCAGTTGGTCGGCCGGCCAATTCAACGTGGTCGCCAGTTCTTTCACGAACGGCGACATCTCGGCGCTCGCCGGTTTGGTCGACGAGGGGATTTCAAAGGACGCGAAGGGGTCCGGCGGTTCGGCCCGGACCGTGACGCCGCCGGCGGTCAACAGAAGGAGCATCAAAAGGGATTTCTTCATTCTCCCCTCACGAACGGCACGAAACGGACGGGGAACAGGATTTCTTTCCGGACCCCGTCCGGCGTTTTATGGAAACACACCAGGTCCTGATTTTCCCGCGGACCCACCGGGATCACCAGCCGGCCCCCCATTTTCAACTGCTCCAGGAGAGCGGGTGGGACATCTTCCGGCGCGGCGGTGACGATGACGGCGTCGAACGGCGCTTTTTCCGGCCAGCCCTTCCCGCCGTCGCCGGTGCGCACGTGGACGTTGGAATAGTTCAAAGAAGAGAGGGTCTTCCGGGCCCGGTCGGCCAGTTCCGGAATGATTTCCACGGAATAGACCTGGGCGGCGAGTTCCGCCAGTACCGCCGCCTGATATCCGGAGCCCGTGCCGATCTCGAGCACGCGTTCCTCGCCGGTGAGCCGGAGTCGTTCGGTCATGGCGGCCACGACGTAGGGCTGGGAGATGGTCTGGCCGGCGCCGATGGGAAGGGCTTCGTCATCGTAGGAAGAGGAACGCATTTCTTCGGGGACGAAGAGGTGCCGCGGGATCCGGCGCAAGGCGTTCAGCACCCGGGCATCTTTGACGCCGCGGCGTTCAATCTGGGAGCGGACCATCTCATTCCGTCGATCGGCGGCGGGATCGGTTTTAGGCGGAGCGCCGGCGAAAAGCCGCGCGGCGTTGGAAAGAAGCATGGCGAGGACGAAGCTCATGAGGACGGGGTTTTTATTTGGGTTTGGTCTCATCCCGGTTTTCGGTCGCCCCCTCGTTTTTGGGCGCCGGTTTTTCCGGCGTTTTATTCCCGCGCTGGCCCTGAAAGTACATTATATGAATTTGGCACCGTTCCGCCGACGGAGCCGTTCTTTCGGCGCGGACGGCCACGAACGAGCGGTGTCCGCGAGGAGCGGAGGTGTGGTCGGGCACCCAGCGAAAGGTGAACGCGACGGCGGGGGTGGACGGGGAGAGTTCGAAATCACGATCCGGCATCGACACGTCGGCGGCGCTGTAGAGATGGGCGCGGATCGTTCCGGCGGGGCGTTTCCGCCCGAGCGTCAATTTCCCGGTCACGGTTTCCCCCGCGGCGGCACGGTCCGGAAGGGAGAGAGTGAGGTCGTAGCCGAGGGCGCCGTTGAGCCGGCGGGTCGTGGTGATGATGGCGCCTCCGGCGAGGAACCACTCCAACGTGGAGTAGGGGCCGAGGCGCCCGCGGGTGGCCCGCACATAGTCGTGGACGAACACCCCGCGAACCGGACCGTCGGCATGGAACTGCGACACCGCCAGGATGTCGCGGTTGTAGAAATCCTCCGGCCCGGCGGGGTTCAGGGTCCTCTGGTGCAACACCCAGTCCACGGCGTCGCCCACCAGGAGGTTGACCTCTTTTCGGCGAACGTATTCCCGCCACTGTTTGACGAACCCCTGGAACTGCCGGCTGTCGGCTTCGTAGGCCATGATGGCGTCGATGTCGATCCCCGCGTCGCGCATCATCACCGGGTCCTGTCCGTGGTGCCAGCCTTTTTCCCAGGAGAGGGTGAAGGCCCAGAGCGGTTTCTTGTCGCCCAGGCCGGCCTTGATGGCGCGCACGACCTGGGCGGTCCGGTGGGCGCGGTACCAGTACCATTGCTCGATGAAATTATGTCCGCCGGCGGAACGGTGGGTGAAGAGCCACGTCATGCGTTGCTGGAGGGAACGTTTGTCCCAGTCCGCCGGCGGGGTGACCGGCATGTCCCGCACGAAGGCGTCCACCAGTTCGTAACCGCCGAACACGGGGCGGATGTAGTCCAGTCCGACGATGTCCACCTCTTCCATGTCATACCATGGGCGGGCCACGTTGATGATGTCTTTTATCCGCCGCGGGTCGGTGATGGAGACGCCGCGCCGCTTGCGCATCTCCAGGCCGTTGATCATCCGGCCGTCCTCGTAGATCCATCCGTAGTCGTAATCGGGCGATTTGTCCGGCGTGCCGCCGACCATGTAGCTCATGACGTATACGCCGAATTTCAGGCCGCGCTTGTGGCATTCCCGCGCCACCGTTTTGATGGCGGCCTTGGATTGGGTGATCCAGGGGAACTCGGCCGGAAGTTTTTTGCCGTACCCTCCCGACTCGGCGCCCTGGATGACGACCGCGTCGGCGCCGATGAATTCAGCCCATTCCGCCAGGGCGGTGCCGTCCTTGCGGGTGCCGTCCGGGGCGAGGAGTTTGCGCAGCGGGCCGATGCTTTCCAGCGTCAGCACCCCGAACCCCGGCGGCAGGGGCTTGAAAGCGCGGTCCGCGACCCGGAGCGGCCTGGCGCGGAGCCGGAGCGATTCCACCGGCAGGGCGGAGGTGTCCACCCGGATGGCGTAGTCCCCGGCCGGGGCGTTCCAGGGACAGGGGATGCGCGCGCGCCAAAGTCCGGCCTTTTTGTCGTATCGCAGGACCGTCTCCCGGATGTCGCCGACGGAGACGACGCGTTCGCCGCTGCGTTCCAGCCAGGTGTTGAACTTCATTTTCCGGAGTTTCCAGTCCAGGGCGGCGGGTTGGGCCCGGAGGGTCCATTCCAAAAATTGGTCGTGATAAAATTCCGCCCGGAGCGGTTCAATGAACAGCACGTTGGCCGGCCGGCGGAGGAACCAGAAAAGGACGCCGCTGACGCCGCAGCACAGGATCAGCACCAGTGCCCAGACGCGGAGATCCAGCCGCGCCAGCGGGGAGAGGGGTTTCAGGAGCCAGGCGCGTTTTTTAAAAGCGTCGAGAAATTTCTGGAGGGGAGGAGGCGACGTCATGCTGTTTCGACCGCCGGGGCGTCGGCCGGTGATTCGATGAGCAGGGTGACGGGCCCCTCGTTTTGGATGCGAACGCGCATCCGGGCGCCGAACTCGCCGGTGACGAGTTTGGGGTGGAGGCCGCGCAGACGCGTCACGAACTTTTCGTAAAGGATTTGCGCCTGTGCCGGCGGCGCGGCCCGAGAGAAATCCGGCCGCCGGCCCCGCCGCACGTCGGCGTAGAGGGTGAACTGCGAGACCAGCAGTATTTCGCCGCCGATGTCGGCGACGGCGAGGTCGAATTCGCTGTCCGAGGGGGCGGCCGCCGCCTCGGCGGGGGGCTTGGGGAAGACGCGCAGATTGAGGATCTTTTCCGCCAGCCAGCGGATGTCTTTGTCGGTGTCCGACGCGGTGATCCCCAGAAAGACGACCAGCCCCCGGCCGATGGGACGTTCCGGCTGGTTTTCGATGGAAACGCCGGCGGCGCTGACGCGTTGGATGAGGGCCTTCATTTTTGACGGGGCGGGGCGGCGGGAAGGGTCAGGATTTTTTGAATCGGGCTTCGATGCGGTCCAGCGCCTCTTTCGGCGTTTTGACCGGGGAAACGCCCCGGATGGACCAGGTCTTCAGACCGTAGACCGGACGGTCGATGGAGAGGGCGAGTCCGATCTCCGAGAGGGTGCCGTAGCGGCCGCCCACGGCGATGACCGCGTCGGCGGTGCGCACGATGACGGCGTTGCGTGCGTGGCTCATGGCGGTGAGCACGGGATAGTCCACGTACGGGTTGGCGTCCTTCTTGTCCTTGCCGGGAAGGATGCCGAGGGTGACGCCTCCGGCGCGTTTGGCTCCCCGGCAGGCCGCCTCCATCACGCCTCCCATGCCGCCGCAGACCAGCACATGTCCCCGCCGGGCGATCTCCGCTCCGACCGATTCGGCCGTTTTGGCCAAAGAATCGGGACAACTGCTTTGTCCGATGACGGCGATGATCATCTCAGGATTTTTGTCCTTCGGGACATTTGCCGCGGGGGAGGTCCTTGCCCAGGATGGTGCACAGGCGGTCTTCCCAGTCCCGGTCGAGGCTCGGATTGACGGTGGTGTCGTCGATGAAGGCGTCGGCCTTGAATTTGCCGGGCACGATGTCGTCATACGGCACGTCGTATTTGTCCAGCCATTGTTTGAGCCAGTGGTAGTCGCCCCACCAGCGGGAGGTATACACCACGATGCGGCATCCGGACCGACGGTAGCGGCGGCAGGCTTCCACGACGTTCTTGTTGGGTTTCCCCCGGATGACGCTCTTGGGGATGTAGGGGACGTTGCTTTTGAATATCTGGCACAGGGTGCCGTCGAAATCGACGCCGATGACCGGCGGCCGTGCGCTTTTCTTTTTTCTCATGAGGGCCTCAATTTTTTGATTTTATGCGGAACGGCGCGAACGCGCCCGATCGCTGCGTGCCTGGTGGGACTTGAACCCACAACCTTTGGCTCCGGAGGCCAACACTCTATCCAATTGAGCTACAGGCACAGAGCGATCGGGCGGAAGCAAGTGTACTATTTCTGGACGAACTGCGACAAATCGGCGAAGAGCTTTTCCAGGGGCAGCGCGTTTTTCCCCCCGCCCTGGGCGAAATCCGCCCGGCCGCCGCCGCGGCCCTCGATCTTCCGGGCGATGGATTGGGCGACCTTTCCCGCGTGCCACCCTTGTTTGACCAGGTCCTCGCTGAAAGAGACCACGAACGACGTCTTCTCTTCGTTCTGGGTGGCGGTGATGACGAGCCCGCTGGGGAGTTTCGTGCGGAGACGGTCCGTCAGGGTGCGGAGGGATTTCTCATCCATGCCGGCCGCGGCTTTGAGCAGGCATTTTATCCCGGAGACGTCTTTGGCTTCCGGGGCGGCCAACCCGCCGCCGTCTCCCTGGGCCAATCGGAGGCGGAGCTCGCCGATCTCTTTTTCCTGTTGGCGCTGCGCCTGGAAGAGTTTGTCTATCTTGACGGCCAGGTCTTTCGGCGGGGCCTTGAGTTTCTCGGACACCTGGCCCAGCGCGGTTTCCATCTCGTTCAGATAGTCGAGTGTTTTGAGGCCGGCCACCGCCTCGATGCGCCGTACGCCGGCGCCGATGGAGGATTCGGAGGTGAGCTTGATGAGCCCGACCTCCCCGGTGGTGGCGGTGTGGAGGCCGCCGCAGACCTCGGTGCTGGCGCCGCCGAATTTGACGACGAACACCTTTTCCCCGTATTTCTCCCCGAAGAACGCCATGGCGCCCATGGCCTGGGCCTCCGCGAGGGAGGTTTCCTTCCGTTCGTGGCGGATGTCGGCCAGCACGCTCTTGTTCGCGTCCTGCTCGATGAGGCGCAGTTCCTCGGCGCTCGGCGTGCCGGGGTGGGAGTAGTCGAACCGGAGCTTGTCGGGGGTGACGATGGAGCCGGCCTGGGTGACGTGCGTGCCCAGGACCCGCCGGAGGGCGGCGTGCAGAAGATGGGTGGCGGTGTGGTGCCGCATGATGGCCCGACGCCGTTCCATGTCCACTTGGGCGAGGAGGCGGGCCGACTCCTTCAGGGCTTTTTTCACCCGCACGCGGTGGACGATGAGCCCTTCCACGGGTTTTTGCGTGTCCAACACCTCCGCGACGATCTCCTTCCCGACTTTCAAAACGCCGGTGTCTCCCACCGGTCCGCCGCCTTCGGGATAGAAAGGGGTGTCGCTCAGAACGATCTCTCCCGTGGCTCCTTCCGGAAGCTCCTTGACCCGGGTTTGGTCCTGAAGGAGGGCCACGACCGTGGCCTCCGTCTCGCCGGCGCCGTAGTCTTTGTAGAACGCGCGGCGGGTCGGTCCGATGTTTTTCAAAAGTTCATTGTAGACCTGCACGTCCTCCTGGCCCGATCCTTTCCAGGCGTCGCGGGCCACGTCCTGGGCGCGGGTCTTGGCGTCTTCAAATTCTTTTTCGTCGTAAGTCATGTGTTGTTCCTGAAGGATCTCGCGCGTCATGTCGGGCGGGAAGCCGTAGGTGTCGTAGAGACGGAACACCTCCACGCCGGAGAGACGCGTCTGTTTGGATTTTTTCGCCGCCCGGAGAAGTTCTTCCAGGCGCTCGGTGCCGCTCTCCAGTGTTTCGAAGAAGCGTTCTTCCTCTTGCTTGACGATGGCGGCGATGTTCTCCCGTTTCTGCCGCAGGTCGGGATAGACTTCCCGCATCTGTTCCGCCACCTCGCCGGTGAGACGGGAGAGGAACGGGTCCCGCCGGCCCGCCAGCCGGCCGTGGCGCACCGCCCGGCGGATGAGCCGCCGCAGGACGTAGCCCCGGCCTTCGTTGGAAGGAAGGATGCCGTCCGCGATCATGAAGGCGGCGGCGCGGGCGTGGTCGGGGATCAGGCGGAAAGGCGCCCGTTCCGGACCGGCCTTCTTGTGCGAGGACCGGCCCAGTATTTCCTCGGTGAGGCGGATGAGCGATTGGAAAATATCCGTCTCGAAATTGCTGGACACGCCCTGAACGGCGGCGGTGAGGCGTTCCAGTCCCATCCCCGTGTCGATGTTTTTCTTCGGCAAGGGCGTGAGGGTCCCGTTTTCCTGGCGGTCGAACTGGGTGAACACCAGGTTCCAAATCTCCATCCAGCGGTCACAGTCGTTTTCCGGGCGGCATTTTTCCCGCGCGCCGCAGGTGCAGAACTCCGGCCCCTTGTCGAGCAGTATCTCCGAACAGGGGCCGCAGGGGCCGGTGGGGCCCATGTTCCAGAAATTGGTGTCTTCTCCCATGCGGACGATCTTGGATTCCGGCTGCAGTTTTTTCCAGAGGTCGAACGCCTCGTCGTCCTCGCGGAACACCGTGGAATAGAGCCGATCGGCGGGAAGTTTCATCTCTTTCACCAAAAACTCCCAGCCCCAGGCCACCGCGTCCTTCTTGAAATAATCGCCGAAGGAGAAATTGCCGAGCATCTCGAAGAAGGTGAGGTGGCGGGCGGTGTGGCCGACCCGTTCGATGTCGGTGGTGCGCAGACATTTCTGCGAGGAGGCGGCGCGGTTGCCCGGCAAGACGCGCTGCCCGAGGAAATACGGTTTGAACTGCACCATGCCGGCGGAGGTGAACAGCAGGGTGGGGTCGCTGGAGGGGATGAGGGAGTCCGACGGCATGCGTTTGTGGCGGCGGTCGCCGCCTTCGAAATAGGCGAGGAAACTTTCGCGGATCCGGTTGCCTGTCAGCATGTCATCCCTCTTTTTTCCGCGCGGAGGCCTTCAGCGTTTTGCCTTCCGCCCGCGCCACCACGGTACCGTCGGATTTCAGGATTTCCGCCCGGGTCAGCACCAGCCGCCGGGAATCGTCCAATACCTCGCCGCGGATCTTGAGCTTTTCCCCCACGAGGGCCGGAGCCAGGTAACGGACCGTCATTTCGGCCGTCAACGCCGCCCCCACCCGTTGCCAGACGAGCCGGGTCATGGCTTCGTCCAACAGCGCGGCCAGGAGCCCGCCGTGGACCAGGTCTTTCCAGCCTTGGTGTTTTTTCTCCGGCACGAACTCGGCGAAGGTCTCTTTCCCCCGCACCGTCCAGCGAAGGCGGAGTCCGTCGGCGTTGCGTTCGCCGCAGACGAAACAGTGGCCGTCGTCCTCCAGGTCCGGCAGGACCGAAGGCGTTTTTTCAATGGCGGAAATGACGCACCCCCGTCACCAGCATGGCCATGTTGTGTTCGTTGGCCGCCGTGACGCTTTCCTCGTCGCGCACGCTGCCGCCGGGCTGGATCACCGCCGTCACGCCGATCTTGGCGGCCTCGTCCAACGTGTCGCGGAACGGGAAAAAACCGTCGGAGGCCAGCACCAGCGGTTGGGAAGCGACGGCCAATCCCTGCTGGGACTGCATCTTCATCACCGCGATCTTCAGCGAATAGACCCGCGACATCTGTCCGGCGCCCACGCCGACCGTCTGCCGGCCCCGCGCCAGCACGATGGCGTTGGATTTCACGAACTTGGCCACTTTCCAGGCGAACTCCAGGGACAGTTTCTCCTCCGCCGTGGGGGCTCGTTGGGAGACCACCCGTTGTTCGGCCGCGGGGTTGGTGTCCAAATCTTGCACCAGATAGCCGCCGGAGATCTTGCGCACGTCCCACTCGTAGGGGTCGGCCAAGAGGGCGGGTTGTTCCAACAGGCGCAGGTTCTGTTTCTTGGACAGGACGCTTTTGGCCTCGTCGTGGAACGAGGGCGCCATCACACATTCGAGGAAATATTTGGACAGTTCCTGCGCGGTTTCCCCGTCCACGGCGCGGTTGAAGCTCACGATGCCGCCGAAGGCCGAGAGGCTGTCCGCGGCGTAGGCCCGCCGGAACGTGTCCGCCGGGGTTTCGCCCTCGCACGCGCCGCAGGGGTTGTTGTGTTTGACGACGACGCAGGCCGGGTTTTGGAACGAGCAGACCAGCCGCCAGGCGGCGTCGCAGTCCAGATAGTTGTTGAAGGAGATGGCTTTCCCCTGCAGTATCTTCGCCCCGCCCACCCCCCAGGGTTTCATGCCCGATTCCTGGTAGAAGGCGGCCTTTTGATGGGGGTTCTCGCCGTAGCGCAGGTCCAGTTGTTTGCGCAGCCCCACGGAGAGTTCCGTCGGATATTCGCGCGCGCCGAGTTTCTGGCGGAAATGGGCGGCGATGACGGAGTCGTAATGGGCGGTGTGGGCGAAGGCCTTGGCCGCCAGCCGTCGGCGGGTGTCGGGACCCAGCCGGCCCGATTCGGAAAGTTCCTTCAACACCGCGGGGTAGTCGGACGGATCGCACACCGGCGCGACGTCCTCGTGGTTCTTGGCCGCGGCGCGGAGCAGGGAAACCCCGCCGATGTCGATGTATTCCAGCAGGTCCTCCTCTCCCAGGCGTTCGTCGCCGCAGGCGGTCTCGAAAGGATAGAGGTTCACCACCACCAAGTCGATGGGGCCGATGCCGTGGTTGGCGGCGTCTTGTTGGTGGGACTTTTTCTCCCGTTTGGCCAGGATGCCGCCGAAGATCTTGGGATGCAGCGTTTTAACGCGGCCGTCGAGGATCTCCGGAAAACCGGTGACCTCGGAGACTTCCTTGGCGAAAATCTCCGCTTGGCGCAGGGTCTTGGCGGTGCCGCCGGTGGAAAGGATCTCCACGCCCATCTCCGAGAGGCCGTGGGCCAGTTCGACCAGGCCGGTCTTGTCCGAGACGGAGAGGAGGGCGCGTTTCAGGTCGCTCATTTTTGACGGTCACTCGCTTTCTGTCGGTTCCGTGTTAAATCGTTCGAGCAGCTGTTCGATGCATTCCGCTGAAAACCCGCGCCGGGTGAGATGGGCGGCCAGGCGGCGTGCCCGGACCGCCGGGGACAGTTTTCCCATCCGGCGGGATTGACGTTCCAGAACCGTCCGGGCCCGCGCGACCTCGTCGCGCCGTTCGTCGCCGCCCAGCGCTTTGGCGATGAGGGGTTCCGGGATGTCCCGTTGGGCGAGCGTCTCGCGCAGGCGGAGCGTGCCGTGTCCCGCGCGGCGGCCCTTATCGATCCAAAACCGGGCGGCGCGCTCGTCGTCGAGGAGGCCGGCCTCTTCCAGGCGGCGGAGGGTCTCCCGCACCTCCTCCGTTCCGAAACCCCTCTGCAAAAGGAGCTTTTCGATTTCCGTCCGGCTGCGGTCGCGCAATTTGAGGAGACGCGACGCGGTTTTCAGACACCGGTTATCCGGTTTTTTGAAGGACGAGGGCGGGGTCGAAAAATCGGACGACATATTATGCTAAATATCCGCGGTTTTTGGGGTCACAAACCGGCCCGTTTCCTGAATTCGAGCTCGTCGATGATCTCCACGCCGATTTTCTGCGCCTTCCGGAACTTGGAACCGGCGTCCTCCCCAGCCACGACGAACGAGGTGTTCTTGGACACCGAGGAGACGGCGTTGCCGCCCAGTTCGCGGGTGAGGCGTTCCGCCTCGGCACGGGAGAAGGAGCGGAGTTCCCCGGTGAACACCACGGTTTTGCCGGCCAGTGTGGCGGGCCGTTCGGTTCGGGGCACGGGCCGCGGTTCCACGCCCAACCGCTTGAACTTGTCCAAGAGTTTTTTCACCGAGGGCTGGCGGAAAAAATTCACCACCGATTCCGACATCACCGGCCCCACCTCGTGGATGGCGGTCAGCTCCTCCGCCGTCGCGTTGCGGAGTTTCTCCAAAGTGCCGAACCGTTCGGCTAGGAGCAGGGCGCCTTTTTCCCCCACGTCCCGGATGCCGAGGGAATAGATGAAACGGTCCAGGGAACGGGACTTGGCCGCCTCGATGGCGTGGAGGAGGTTGTCGGCTTTTTTGTCCTTGAACCCCTCCAATCCGAGGAGGTCGGATTTCTTCAAGGTGAAGACGTCGGCCAGGTCGGACACCAGTTTCCGTGTGTGAAGTTCCTGCGCCACGGCCTCCCCCATCCCTTCGATGTCCAGCGCCTCCCGCCCGGCGAAATGCAGAAGGCTTTTTTCCAGTTGCGCGGGGCAGGCGGGGTTCAGGCACCGGTAGATGACGTCTTCCTCCTTGCCCTTGTCGATCCGGCCGCCGCAGGCCGGGCATTTTTCCGGCGGGCGCACGGAGCGTTCGTCGCCGGTGCGTTTTTCGGAGAGGACCTTGATCACTTTGGGGATCACCTCGCCGGCGCGTTCCACCACCACCCAGTCGCCTACGCGGACGTCGAGCCGGTCGATCTCGTCGAAATTGTGAAGGGAGGCGTTGGAGATGGTGACGCCGCCGCATTCCACGGGCTGGAGTTTGGCCACCGGCGTGACGGCGCCGGTGCGGCCGACGGACATCTCGATGTCGAGGATGGGCGTGACGGCCTGGGCCGCCGGGAACTTGTAGGCCACCGCCCAGCGGGGCGATTTGAAGGTGAACCCCAGGCGTTTCTGGACGGCGATGTCGTTCACCTTCACCACGCCGCCGTCGGCCTCGTAGTCCAGCGCGTCGCGTCGCGATTGCAGGGACAGGCAGCGTTTCACCGCGATGTCGATGTTTTTGCAGAGAACGGTGTTTTTGTCCACCGGCAGATGCAGGGCGCGGCAGGCGTCGAGGAATTCGTGGTGGGTCTTGATCTCCACCCCCTCCACCCGTCCGAAGGAATGAACGAAATAGCGCAGGGGCCGCTGGGCGGTGATGTGGGAATCTTTCTGGCGGAGGCTGCCGGCGGCGAAGTTGCGGGGGTTGGCGAAGGGGGCTTCGTCCCCGGAACGCCGCAGGGCCTCGTTGAATTTTTGGAAATCCTTTTTTGTGACGTAGACTTCGCCGCGCACTTCCAGGAGTTTCGGCGCTTTTCCGTGCAGGCGCATGGGGATGGACCGGATGGTGCGGGCGTTGGCGGTGACGTCCTCCCCGGTCTCGCCGTCGCCGCGCGTGGCCGCGGTGGTCAGAAGGCCGTCCTCGTAGGTGAGCGCCAGCCCGACGCCGTCGATCTTCAGTTCGACCACGTATTCCAGCGGGTCGCCGGGCCGCAGGCCCTTGAGCACGCGGCCGTGCCAGTCGTTCAGGTCGTCGGTGGAATAGGTGTTGTCCAGGGAGAGCATGGGCACCGCGTGGCGGTGCGTGGGGAAGCCTTCCACCGGTTTGCCGCCCACGCGCTGGGTGGGCGAGTCGAGGGTGCGCAGGTCCGGGTACTGTTTCTCCAGCGCCTCGAGTTTTTTAAGCAGGAGGTCGAAATCGTAATCGGAGATGACCGGCTTGGCTTCGGCGTAATAGAGGTGTTCGTGGCGGGCGATCTCCCGCCGCAGACGTTCGGCTTCCTTGCGGGCGGCGGCGGGGACGCTCACGGGACTACTCTTTGGCCGCCGGCGTCGGCGGCGCCGTTTTTCCCCGTTCCAGTTTGATCTTGTCGAGGATCCCGTTGACGAATTTCCCCGAATCCTGGGTGGAATAGGTCTTGGCGATCTCCACGGCCTCGTCGATGGCGACGGAGACGGGGGTGTCCACGTGGAACAGGAGCTCGTAGGCGGTGAGGCGGAGGATGTTGCGGTCCACGGCGGCCATGCGGGAGAGCTCCCAATTCTCGGCGTATTTGGTGATGAGTCCGTCGAGCAGGGGCATGTTCTCCAGCGCGCCGCGGGCCAAATCGTCGGCGAAAGTGCGGGCGCGGGGCGCCAGGGTGCTTTCCGTCCAGCAGGCCGCGGCGGCTTTTTCCAGGTCGAACTTGCCGACGTCGACGAGATAGAGGATCTGAAGGGCCGCTTCCCGGGCCTGTCGTCGCGCGCCCACGTTATTTCCCCCGCCGCAGGGGCCGCAGGAGCCGCGCCGTTTCCACGGCGGCGACCGCGACCTCATACCCTTTGTTGTCGGTGCCGGTTCCCGCGCGCGCCCGGGCCTGGGCCACGGAGAGCGGCGTCAGCACGCCGAACATCACCGGCACGCCCGTGGCGAGCGCGGCCTGGGCCACGCCTCCGGCGGTGGCCTGGGCGATGTACCGGTCGTGCGGCGTTTCGCCGCGCAGGATGCAGCCGAGGGTGATGACGGCGTCGTATTTTTTCGATTGGGCCAACGTTTGCGCCGCCAGGGGCAGTTCGAAGGCGCCGGGCATCCAGGTCACCGAGATGTCCCGCGCGCGGACGCCGCATTCGGCCAGTCCGCGCCGGCAGCCGTCCAAAAGGCGTTCCGTGACGGGGGCGTTGAACCGGGCCGCCACCACCGCGATCCGGAGCCCGCGTCCGTCGGCCGGGGCCGCGCCGGGACGTTTTTGATGGGACGGGATCTTCATAGATGTTTGAGGAGATGACCGAGCTTGCGGCGCTTGGTCTCAAGATAACGGCGGTTCATGGGATTGGGCGGGATCTCCAGGGAGAGGCGTTTGGTCACCTTCAGGCCGTAGCCTTCGATGCCGACGATCTTGTGCGGGTTGTTGGTGAGCAGATGGACGGTGGAGAGGCCGAGGTCCGCCAGGATCTGCGCGCCGATGCCGTATTCCCGCAGGTCCGCCGGGAACCCCAATTTCTTGTTGGCTTGGACGGTATCGTAGCCGATCTCCTGCAGGACGTAGGCGTGGAGTTTGTTCACGAGCCCGATGCCTCGGCCTTCCTGGTGCATGTAGAGGAGGACGCCGCGGCGGGCGCGCTCGATCTGTTGCAGCGCGGACTGGAGTTGGTCGCCGCAGTCGCAGCGCAGGGAATGGAGCACGTCGCCGGTGAAACAGGAGGAATGGACCCGCACCAGCACGTTCGGCCGGCCCGCCACCTCGCCCTTCACCACGGCCACGTGATGGTCGCCCGTCGGGATGTCCTCGTAGAGATGGATCTGGAAATCGCCGAGCCGGGTCGGGAGTTTGGCGCTCACCACGCGGCGCACCAGTTTCTCGTGCCGCCGCCGGTGGGCGATGAGGTCCTGGATGGTCATCATTTTCAGACGGTATTTCCGGGCGAACCGTTTCAGGCGCGGCAGGCGGGCCATGGTGCCGTCCTCGTTCATGATTTCGCAGATCACCGCCGCGGGGTAGAGTCCCGCCAGGCGGGCCAGGTCGATGGCCGCCTCGGTGTGGCCGGAACGGACCAGCACGCCGCCTTCCTTGTATCGGAGAGGGAAGATGTGTCCCGGTTTGGAGATGTCCTCGGGGCGGCTTTTGGAATGGATCAGCGTCTTGATGGTGTGGGACCGGTCGTGGGCGGAGATGCCGGTGGTGACGCCGCGGCGGGCGTCGACGGAAACGGTGAAGGCGGCCTCGCGGGAAGAGCCGTTTTCCACCATGGGGGAGATCTTCAGTTCGTCGAGCCGTTCCCCCAGCATGGGCACGCAGATGAGGCCGCGGCCGTGTTTGGCCATGAAATTGACGGCGGCGGGGGTGGCTTTCTCCGCCGCGATGACGAGGTCCCCCTCGTTTTCCCGGCCGGGGTCGTCCACCACCACGATGGGCTTGCCGCGCTCGAAGTCGCGCAGGGCCTCCGGCACGGAGACGAAGGTTTTTTTGGCGGAAGGGCTCATTGGTATTCTTCCTCGGGGATCAGGGATTTTTTCACGAAAAGGTCGTCCGTCGGGGTCTCCCGCCGTGCGGCGAGGAGCCGATCCAGATGTTTGGCCAGCATGTCGGTCTCCAGGTTCACCGGGTCGCCCGGTTTTTTGGCGCCGAGGGAGGTGTTGGCCTCGGTGTGCGGGATGATGGCGACGGTGAAAGAGACCTCCTTGATGTCCACCACGGTGAGGCTGATGCCGTCCACCGCCACCGACCCCTTCGGCGCCAGGTGGTCCATGAGGTGCGGCGGGACGGAAAATTCGTAGAGGACCGTGGCGGGGCCGGCCGGGGTCTTGGACACCAGTTTCCCGGTGCCGTCCACGTGGCCCAACACGAAATGTCCGCCGAACTCGTCCCCCGCGCGCAGCGGCGTTTCCAGGTTCACCTTCTGGCCCGGCCGGTAGCGGCCGAGGGTGGTGCGCTGGTAGGTTTCGGTGGAGACGTCGAAGGTGAGCACCTGCGGGGGTTTTTTCCCGGTGAAAGAGACCACGGTGAGGCAGACGCCGTCCACCGCCACCGACGCGCCCTTTTTGAGGCGCGGGAGGCGGGCCCGAACCCGGAGTTTTTCCCCGTTCCGGCTGACCACGTCGCCTAATGTCTGGATGATGCCGGTGAACATATCAATATTTTACAAAACCATGCACCAGGATATCGCCGCCGACCTTGGAAACGGTCATGTTGTCCAGCCGGGGGGCGCTGTTCGGATGGGGCCATCCCCCCCCGGCCACGGAAGGGACGGCGTGGCGTCCTCCCAGGAGTCGGGGGGCCAAAAACAGGTAGACCTCGTCCAGCAGCCGGGCATCCAGCAGGGCCCCGGAGAGACGACCACCGCCTTCTAAAAGTATTTGATTAATATTCATTTTTGCCAATAACTTAAGGATTAACATTAAATTTATGTCCCCGTTTTTCAGCGGGCAGGTCAGGAGTTGGATCCCGGCCTTTTCCAGCCGTTTTTTGCGCCCGGCCGGGGGGGTGGGGCCGGTGATGACCCAGGTCGGCGCTCCTCCCTTAAAAATCTTTGCCGAGACCGGCAAATCCAGGGATTTCGACACCACCAATCGGACCGGATCCGGCCCCTTCCCGTGACTGGTCAAGCGGGGGTTGTCCTTTCGAACCGTGTGGGCCCCCACCAGAATGGCGTCCGATTCCGCCCGGAGCCGGTGACCCAGTTCCCGGGCCAACGGCCCGGTAATCCACCGGGAAACGCCGCTACGGGAGGCGATTTTCCCATCCAAAGTCTGGCCCGCCTTGAAGAGCACATAGGGCAAGCCGGTTTCGTGGCGTTTCACAAAGGCCCGGTTCAAAAAGCGAGCCTCGTTCCGGAGCACCCCGGTTTCGACTCGGATCCCCGCCCGGCGGAGCCGATCCAGGCCGTTTCCGGAGACCGGGTTCGGATCTTTCATGGCGGCCACCACGCGTTTGATCCCGGCCCGTTGCACCGCGTCCGAGCAGGGCGGCGTTTGGCCCCAGTGGCGGCAGGGTTCCAGGGTCACGTAGAGCGTGGCCCCCTGGGCGCGTTTTCCCGCCCGTCGGAGCGCCACCGCCTCGGCGTGGGGTCCGCCGAAAGATCCATGCCACCCTTCCCCCACCACCGCCCCGTTTTTGACGATGAGGCAGCCCACCATCGGATTGGGGTGCGTCCGGCCGCGTCCTTCCTCGGCCAGCGCCAGGGCGCGCCGCATATAAAACTCGTCGTCTTTCAGGGACATGGGGGCGGGGTTCGTTTAATTTTTTTGATTTCCGGCTGGACAGAATAAGCATTTTCAGGGACATGCCCCGTCCCCGAAGCACGAGGGAAAGAATTTAGCTTTTTTGAGTCGAAAAATCAACGCGGTCCGCGCGGGTCCGGAGGCGGGCTACTTCAGGTCCTCCGACCGGTCGGCGGGGATTTGGAAGCGTTCCAGTATCTCCCGGGTGGCTTTTTCCGCCTGGGCCGCGTCCAGAATGATGCGGGAGGCGTAGGGCGGCGACTCCAGCTCGATGACATGGTAAGGTCCCTCGGGTTTTTGGAGTCCTTGGAGCACGTCCCGCATTTCCGCCACAGGCACGTTGTTGACGCTTTTCACGATGGCGTCCCTCAGCCAGTAGTGGTAGCCCACGTTGATGTTGTGCGGGAGAGTTTTCGAGATGAGCACCACTTGCCGGCGTTCTTTCGTCGGCAGATCGGTGAAAAGGTAGTCGAGCACCGCCGGCAGCACGCTCCGCATTCCGCGCTCCTCGATGTAGTTGTGACTCAGGGGCATGAACACCAGCCCGCCGAAAATGAAATAGGTGGGAACCGTGTCATACTGCGGGCCGGACACGAGGGTGACGTGTTTCCCCAGCGCCAGAGTGGCGTCGAGGCGCCGGCCGTCCCGGAGGATTTTGAGCTGCACGGGCTCGCCGATCTGGCGCGTGCTGATGAGGTGGGAGAACTCCACGCGTTCGTCGCCGCGGAGGGACACCGTGCCGTCGTTGGCCACCGGCTGCCCGTCGATGGAAAGGAGCACGTCGCCGACCTGGAAAGCGTTCACGGCGGCGGCGCCGTAGGGGATCTTCGTCACCAGGATGCCGCTTTCCTTCGCCGCCAGACCGCAATATTTTCGGAAAGTGGCGTTTTCCAGCTTTTGCCAGAAGATCCCCAGGGAGGGGACGCCGTCGTAGTCGCCGTCGTCGACGTCTTTCAGGAAACGTTGGATGATGGGCGTGGGGATGGCGTAGCCGATGTTTTCCGTGCGGCCTCCCTTGAGGGATTGAAAGGAGATGCCCGCCAGTTTCCCCTCTTTGAACACCGGCCCGCCGCTGTTGCCGGGGTTGATGGCCGCGTCGGTCTGGATGGCCAGCAGTTCGCGGCGGGAGTGTTGATATCGCTGCACCTCGATGCGGGAGACGATTCCCTCGGTGATGGAGAGTTCCTCCCCGCCGACGGGGAATCCGTACGCCGCCAGTTTGTCCCTCTGGCGGGGCAGGTCGCCGAAACTCACCGGCCGGGTGTTTTTGAAGAACACCGGGTCGTCCACCGAGAGGAGCGCCAACTCCCCGTCGTGGGCCACGAACTCCACCTTCGCCTCGTAGCGTTCCGGGTCGCCGGGTTTGGAGACCTGGAGGAAGACCTGGTTCCCCACCACGTGGGCGTTGGTGAGGATGCGGTTCCCCGGGAGAATGCATCCGGAGCCGCTCCCCTGTTCCTGTTCTTTGGTTCGCCAGGGTTCGGTGTAGTCCGGTTCTTTGCTGACGGTATAGATCTTCACCACGGATTTTTTCAGGGCATCCTGCGCGTCGGCGGCGAAGGCCGGGCGCGGGGAGCCGAGCGTTTCGGCCGCGGCCAGAAGGGACACGAGGATCAAGTGAAACAGGGATTTGGGTCCATGCAAGAGGGAGCGGGTCATGGCGGTTTCTCCGGGGACGGATTTTTTAAAAAGCGGCTGTCCGTATCTTAACAAAAAGAGGGCGGTTCGGTTCACCGGCCCTCGGCCAGGCGGTCGGCGAGGAACGCGGGCAGCCGGGCGTCCCGCATTTTTTTCTGCACCGCGGCGACGTCGTAGGCCACGCGGAACAGCGTCGCCTCCCCGGTTTCGTCGTCATACACGCCGCAGGCGGCGCGCGGGTCGCCGTCCCGCGGCTGGCCCACCGAACCCGGGTTCAGCACCGTCTTGTCGCGGGGCGGTGTTTTTATCGTTTCGCCGTTGTTCCAGGCGGAAACTTTTGCGCCGTCGCCGTGGCGTCTCAGGACGCGGGGCACATGGGTGTGCCCGACAAAACAGACCGGGGTCTCGAAAAGGCCTTCGTTCGCTCGGAATTGGTCCGAGGTCGTGAAATAGTCGTCGATGGGGTTTTGCGGCGTTCCATGCACCAGGGTGAATCGGTCCGTGGCGACGCGGTCCGGCAGGGAGGAGAGGAATTTTTTCGATGCCGGGGTGAGTTGCCGGGCGGTCCAGAGGGCGGCGGCGCGGGCGTGCGGGTTGAACCCATCGAGGTCCTTTTTCCCCACGACGGCCCGGTCGTGGTTTCCCGCCACCGCCCGCCCGTGGGGCAGCGCTCGGACCGCCGCCACCGTCTCATCGGGGTTCGGCCCGTAGCCGACGATATCGCCGACCACCAGAAAACCTTTGACCCCCTGTTCACGCAACAGCGTGAGGACCGCCCGCAAGGCCTCTTCGTTGGAGTGAATGTCGGCCAGGACTCCGTATTTCACGGATTTACGGGCGGTCGAGGAGGACCCGGAAAAAGAATTCGGGCAGGCGGCTCATGCGGACGGCGCGGGAGGGTTCCTGGAGAAGCCGGAAGAACCATTCCAGTCCGGCGATCCTCATCCAGCGGGGCGCGCGTTTCAGGCGGCCGGAGAGCACGTCGAAGCTACCGCCCACCCCCATGGCGATTTTGCATTTGAGCCGGCCGAGGTTTTGACGGATCCAGATCTCCTGACGGGGGACGTCGAGGGCCACAAAGAGCAGGTCCGGGGCGGCCCGGGCCACGGCCAGGATTGCCAATGATTCGGTTTCGCGTCTGAAATAACCATTTTCGGTTCCGGCCACGCGCAGGGCGGGATATTTCTCCTTCAACCGTTCGGCGGTTTTTTCCGCCACGCCCGGCGCGGCGCCGAGAAAAAAAACGCTCCGGCCCGTCTCGGCGGCCCGGCGGCAGAGATGCTCGATGAGTTCCACGCCCGGGATCGTGGCCGGAAACGGCCGGCCGCGCCACCGGCCCGCCATCGCCACGCCGGCGGAATCGGGTACGACCAGGTCCGCCGCGCGGAACGCCTCGGCCAGCGCCGGGTTTTCCCGGGCGGCGAGAAGCATGAGGGCGTTGGCCGTGATGAGCTGACGCGGCGCGCCGGAAGAGAGGAAGGACTCGACGCGCGAGAGAAGGGCCGGAAGGTCGAGGGAATCAATACCGAACCCCAACACGGAGGTCCGTGGGGAGTCCGGCGGCATCGGGGAGAGGCCGGTCACGGGAGACGGACCGAGCCCGAGAGGGAAACGACGTTACTCCGCGGGTTTCGTTTCCGGTTCCTGCCGGGAATCGCCGGCGATGACGGCTTCCGGGCTGAGGGTCTCGGCCAGCCGGCCGTCCTTGCGCAGTTTGGCCGAGAGCAGTTTGGTGACGCCCAGGGTCTCCATGGTGACGCCGTAAAGCACGTCGGCGGTTTCCATGGTGCGCTTGTTGTGGGTGATCATGAGGAACTGGGACTGGTGCGTGAACGCCTTGATCAGCGTGATGAACCGGGTGACGTTGGCCTCGTCGAGCGGGGCGTCCACCTCGTCCAGGATGCAGAAGGGCGCCGGCCGCACCATGAAGAAGGCGAACAGGAGCGCCACGGCCGTGAGCGCCTTTTCTCCGCCGGAGAGGAGGGCGATGTTCTGCAGTTTCTTGCCCGGCGGCTGGGCGAACACCTCGATGCCGGTGTTGAGGATATCGGATTCGTCCGTGAGGCGCAGGTCCGCCTCGCCGCCTTGGAAGAGCTGGCCGTAGATGGCTTTGAAGTTCTCCCGCACCTTGTCGAAACAGTCGCGGAAACTGCTCCGCGTGGTGGCGTTGATCTTCTGGATGGTCTGCAGGAGGTCTTCCTTGGCTTTGAGGAGGTCCTGTTGCTGGGAGAGAAGGAAGTTGTATCGCTGTTCCAGTTCCGCGTGTTCTTCGGGAGCCGCCAGGTTCACGGCGCCGAGGCTCTCCACGCGCCGGCGCAGGCGTTCCAGGTCCGTCAGAACCACCGCCTGGGTCGGGAGCGGGTGGCGTTCCTGGGCCTCCAGCAGAGTGAGACCGTATTTGTCTTTCAGCTGGGTCTCGAAGGATTCCCGTTTGAATTCGGAGTGGTTCGCCTGGAGTTTCTTGTCCTGGAGCTGGGTGCGGATCTCCTCGGACGAGTCCCGCAGGGTCGTGAGCTCGTTCTGGGAGGCCGTCAGACGGTCGTAGAGCGTCTGTTTCTCCGCATGGATGCCTTCCAACGCCTGTTCCAATTCCTTGCGCTTGGCCATGGAGGTCTCGATCTGTTGGCGGCACTCCTCCTGGATCTTCTGTTGTTCTTCGATGCGCTGTTGGGAGGTGGAGCGTTCCTGTTGTTTGGATTCCAGGCCGGCCGCGAGGGCGTCTTGGTCCGACCGGGCCGCGTGGAGCTGTTTCTCGCGCCAGCGGAGCCGTTCCTGTTGGCTCTGGGCGCGCTCTCGGACGGCGCCGAGGAGGGCGCCCGCATCCGACAGTTCGATCTGTTCTTTCTGGGTCCGTTCCTGGAGCAGCGTCCATTGTTCCCGCAGGCGCGCCTCTTCCAGCGTCAATTCGCGCAGTTTTTCCGCCAGCGCCCGGGCGGTTTCTTCCGCCTGGCGGCGTTCGTTTTGAAGGCGTTCCGATTCGCCGTCGATCAGGCGGATCTCGTCCTGGAAAAGCCCCGTTTGGATGCGGGTCTTTTCATGTTCCTGGGCGAAGAAATTTTTCTGCACCCGGGCGGCTTCCGTGGCCTGGTGCGCCTTCTCCCATTCGTCCATGTGGAGGCGCTTTTGGTCCTCCAGGGCCGTGCGTTTGGCCAGGGCGAGCTCCAACTCGTTGGCGAGGCGCGGGGATTCGGCCTCCAGCGAGGCGCGGAGCAGGGGATCTTCCCCCCGCACGGGCGCGAACTCCGCCCCGCCCTCGATCACGCCTTCGCCGTAGAGCGTGGTGCCGGCGGCGAGCCAGCGGCTGAGCAGGAATTTCAAGACCGGTTGGAACTTGGCGTCGGCGCGCACCATCTCGAGGAGGGAGCGTTGCCCCCCGCCCGAGAGGCCGGCGGAGACGTCTCCCTGCGGCAGACGGTCGAGCACCCACACCCGGACCCGGCCCTGGCGGTGATCGGTGACGTGTTGCAGGGCGGCCTGGGCCTCGTGCAGCGAGTCGGCCACGAGGTCGTTCAAATGGGGCCCCATCACTTGGCGGAGCGCCGGCTCGTCCGCCGGTTCCACGGCGATGAGTTTGCCGAGCGGGCCGTGCAGTCCGGACAGGCCGGCCGACAGCACCGCGTGGGCGCCCTGTGAAAAAACATCGTCCGCGGCCCACTTCTCCTGCGCCTCCAACTGGGCCTTGCACTGGAAAAGTTTGGATTGGACCTCCTCCGAGGATTTGGCCAGGGCGGTCAGGTCCGCTTCCGTCTGGGCCAGGGCGGCGCGGGCCTGGGCGACGGTCTCTTCCAGCCGGCGCAGTTCGGCGTCGCGGGCCTGGATGTCCTGGTCGTATTGCGTCAGGGCGGTTTGCGCGGCCTGGAGTTTTTCCTCCGATTTGGCGCGGTCCTTCTGCAACGTCTTCAATTCGGTGTCGAGCCGGGTCTCCAGGGACCGTTTGGCCCCGATCTCGTTGTGGAGTTGGGTGGCGTCCTGATTGTTTTTCCAGAGGGCGTCCTGCAGCCCTTTCATTTCGCCGGCGGTGGTTTTTTGCCGTTCGGCGAGGACGGCGTAGGATTCCTCCTCTTTCTTCAGGGCCAGCCCGGCCTCCTCGGCGGTCTTGGCTTCGGCGTCGAGCGCCTGTTGGAACTCCGCGCAGGCCTTCTCCAGTTCTTCCAGGCGGACGCGGCCCTTGGCGAGCTCCTCGTCCAGCACGGTGTCGCGCTGGCGGATGGACTCCTCCCAGCGGCGGGCGTCGGCCTGTTTCTGTTCGGCCAGCCCGATGGCGCCGTCCACGTCGGAAATCTCCCGGTTCTGCGCCACCATGCGTTCGCCCAGCTGGGTCTCCGCCAGACGCAGTTCCGCCAGTTCCGCCTCGCGCTGGTTGATCAGCGTGGTCTTGGACTGGAGGTCTTCTTCCATGCGCTGGATCTCCTGTTTCAGCGCGGTGATCTGCTGGTCGAGTTGAGACGTCTCCCACAGCGCGTGGGAGATCTCCATGACCTTCAAATCTTCCTGGGCTTTCTGATACAGACGGGCCTTGCGCACCGCCGCCTCGATCTTGTCCATCTGTTCCTTGGTCATGGCGATGACGTCGGCCAGCCGGTCGAGGTCGAGCTGGGTGCGTTCCATCTTCCGGAGGGCTTCTTCGCGGCGGGCCTTGTATTTGGACACCCCCGCGGCCTCCTCGAAAAGTTCGCGGCGTTCCTCGGGCCGGGCGCTGAGCACGTACTCCACCCGTCCCTGTTCCATGATGGAATACCCCTCTTCGCCGATGCCGGTGTCGAGGAAGAGTTCGCGGATGTCCTTGAGGCGGCACTGCGTCTTGTTCATGAAATATTCCGACTCGCCGGAACGGAACAGCCGGCGGGTCACGGTGACCTCGGAGTAGTCGATGGGGAGGCGGTTCTGGGAGTTGTCGAACGTGAGGGAGACTTCGGCCATGTTGGAGGGCGCCCGGTTGGCCGAACCGTTGAACACCACGTCGAGCAAAATTTTGGAACGCAGGGATTTGGCGGACATCTCGCCCAGACACCAGCGGATGGCGTCCACCACGTTGGATTTGCCGCAGCCGTTCGGACCGATGACGGCGGTGATGCCCGGTTCCAGATCGAGCCGGGTGCGATCCGCAAAAGACTTAAACCCCACCATTTCCATGCGTTTTAAGTACATCTTTTGCCATCCTTTCCCATTACGGGTATGTTTATTGCTTAGCAGTATATTTTACACATACCCTCCTTTTTGTCAAGAAAATAATCGTCTCAAGGGCGGAACATATAAAGATGTTTCCCTGCCATCGTCCGGTCCGGGAAATCTCGCGGGATTACAAAGCTTTCAACCGTTGAGGACGGGACGGCGTTCCGGGCGCGTTTCCCCCCGGTTCGCTGTTTCCAATTCCGTCCGGTTTCGATATGATTATGCCTATGAAACGGAAAATCGCGGTGCGCGCGCCGAACTGGCTGGGCGATGTGGTGATGTGCACCCCGTTCCTTAAACGGTTGATCGAGAAGAACCCGGAGGCCGAGGTTCACGTCCTCTGCCGCCCGGCCCACGGGGAGATCTTTTCCCGTTTCCCCGGCGTCAAAGGCGTCCGGCTCTTGGGGAAAGACGAACCGTGGGCGGCCCTGGTGCGGCGCGTGGCGGCGGAGAAGTTCCAGACCGGCTACGTCCTCCCCCCGTCCTTCTCCTCGGCGCTCCTCTTTTTCATGGCGGGGGTGCCGGAACGCATCGGTTACGCCACGGATTTCCGGAGGTTCTTTTTGACGCGGGCGTTGGCGCTGGACGAGCGGTTCCATTACGTGCGGCGGTATCTGGGGCTGTTGGGCGAGGAGTCCCGCGAGGCGGCGACGTCGGATCTTTTCTTCCCCGCCCCGCCGGACGCGGCGCACGGCGCGCGGGCGTTTCTCTTGGCGCGCGGGTTTTCCTTCAAAACGCCGTGTCTGGCCGTGGCGCCGGGGTCCCAGGCTCCTGGCCGGCGGTGGGAGCCGGAACGGTTTGCCGCGGTCATCGGCGCGTTGGCCGAGAAGGACTGGCCGGCGGTGGTTCTGGTGGGCGCGCCGGGCGACCTCCCCTGGGCGGAAAAAGTGCGGCACGCCTGCTCGCGGCCGGTGATCAACCTGTGCGGCGCGACGGACCTGGTGACGTTGGGGGACCTGCTCCGCCAGTGTTCGGCGCTGCTCACCAACGAGTCCGGCATGATGCACGTGGCCTGGGCGGTGGGCACCCCCACGGTGGCGCTGGCCGGGCCGTCGGAACCGCGGGTCACCTCCCCCTTCGGGGCGCCGGTGCGCGTCCTGCAGCACCGGGAAATCCCCTGCGTGCCGTGCATCAGGAACGACTGTTACCTCGCCGGGGACGATTATAAACTTTGCCTGAAATCGATCGCCGTTTCGGAGGTGGTGTCGGCGTTGAACGAGGTCGTCAAAACGTCCTGAGTCCCGACCGCTTTCCTTGAGAATAAAAAAACCCGGAAGAGGATTTCCGGGTTTTCACTTTTTCAGGCGGCCTGAAACGGGTCAGTGCCCCTTGCGTTTCTCCAGTTCCTTGACCAAGGCCGGGATGAATTCGAAGAGGTCCGCCTCGATGGAGAGCGTGGCCAGTTTCATCAGCGGGGCCTCCGGGTCCTTGTTGACGCAGACGATGACGTCGCTGGAGTTCATGCCCGCGAGGTGCTGTATCTGGCCGGAGATGCCGGCGGCGATGTAGAGTTTGGGACGCACGGTGCGTCCGGTGAGACCCACCTGGTGTCGGTAGGTGATCCAGCCGGCGTCCACGGCGGCGCGGCTGGCGCCCACGGCGCCCCCGAGGATCTTCGCCAGCGCCTCGATCGGTTTGAAGCCGGCCGCCCCGCCCACTCCGCGTCCGCCCGCCACGATGACGTCCGCCGCGGAGATGTCCTGTTCCTCGCCCTGTTCGGGTTCATACTTCACGAAACGGGTGCGCTGCTTGAATTTGGACGGGTCCACCGGCACCGGGATGGTTTTCCCCTGGCGGCCGGGCTTTTTTTCCGACCGGGGGAACGACATGGGCCGCACCGTGGCCATCTCCGGGCGCTGTTTTTCGCACAGGATGGTGGCCATGAGGTTGCCGCCGAAGGACGGCCGGGTGGCGTGCAAAAGACGGGTCTTGGGGTCGATGGTCAGCTCCGTGGCGTCGGCGGTGATGCCGGTCTTGGCGGAGATGGCCAGCCGCGAGGCGAACGAACGGCCCAGGGTGGAGGCGGGCAGCAGGAGCTTGTTGGGTTTTTCCTTCAGGATCAGGTCCGCGAAGGCCTGGGTGTAGAGTTCGTCCACGAAATTTTCGAAGCAGGGGTGGTCGAGCACGTACACCTTGTCGGCGCCGTGGTCGATGATGTCCTGGGCGTGCCGGGCCACGTCCTTGCCGATGAGAACGGCGGAGATGTCTTCGCCCAGCGTGCCCGCGAGTTTCTGGGCCAAAGAGAGCAATTCGTAGATGGTGGGGACCAGTTTTCCGTGCCGCACCTCGGCATAGACCCACACGCCCTTGTAGAGGGAGGTGTCGATGGCCGGCCCGGTGGAGGTCGCGGTCTCCTTGGTCATGGTGATGGCGTTGAAAAGGTCCTTGTGGGCGGATTTGGCGCCGAGGTTGTCGCAGACTTCCACGCAGGCGTTGCAAAAGACGCATTTGACTTCGTCGATGACGGCGAGCTTTCGCCACTTCACGCCTTCGTTCGGGTCGCGGTCCACCATGGTGATGCAGGAGACGGGACAGGCCTTGACGCAGGCGGTGCAGCCGGTGCAGCGTTCTTTGGTGACGAAAATGGAGTTCGGCATGGTCAGATGAGCTTCAGTTCCTGAAGTTTGTCCACGAGCTTCTTTGCTTTTTCGTCGACGGTGGCGCCGTCCAGCCGCACCCCGCCCTGGCGGGGCGGCGGGTTAAAGGATTTGGACACCACGGTGGGCGAGCCGGCCAGCCCGATGTTGGACTTGTCGCACTCCAGCGCCACCTCGTCCCATTTGGGGATGGCGGCTTTCTTGGCGGCCATTTTCCCCTTCAGCGACGCCACGCGCGGGGTGTTGATCTCCTTCACCACCGCGATCACCGCGGGGAGGTCCATTTCCAAAATGTCGGTGCCGTCCTCCATCATGCGGTGCACGACGATTTTCTTGTCGTCGACCTGGTCCACTTTCTTGATGTAAGCCACGTTGGGCCAGTCGAGCCAGGCGCCGATGCCGGGCCCCACGTGGCCGGTGTCCCCGTCGTTGGTCTGCTTGCCGCAGATCACCAGGTGCACGGGGCCTTTTTCCTTGGCGATCTTCTTGATGCCCATGTGCAGGGTGTAGGAGGTGGCCCAGGTGTCGGCGCCGGCGAAGGCGCGGGAGGTGATGTGGAAGGCCTGGTCGCAGCCGCGGGCGATGGCGTCCCGGAGGGAATCCTCCGCCTGCGGAGGACCCATGGTGATGACCGACACCGTGGTGCCGGGGACCCGTTCCTTGATGCGGACGGCTTCCTCGATGGCGTACTCGTCGAACGGGTTGATGGCGGCCGCCATCCCCTCCCGTTTCAACGTGCCGGTGGCCGGGTCGATCTGGATGTTGCTGGTGGCCGGAGTCTGCTTGATGCAGACGACGATGTGAAGGCCCATGGATGCGCGATCTCTTTCGTCTAAGGTGATTCCGTTTTTACACGGAGCCCAGATAGTACCACAAATACCGGGAAGACTTCAAGCAACAGGTCCCCCGCCGCCCGGGGGCGACGCGGATTATTTCCCCGAGGCCAGCTCCTTGGTGATCATGGCGCCGATCTCGTTGCGCTGGATCTGGTTGGTCCCCTCGTAGATCTGGGTGATCTTGGCGTCGCGGTGGAATTTCTCGATGGGGAAATCCTGCATGTAGCCGATCCCCCCGCAGAGGTCGATGCACTTGCCGGTGACCCAGTCGGCGGTGTCGGAACAGTAGAGCTTGCACATGGCCGAGTATTTGGTCAGCCGCTGTTTGGCGACTTTTTTGAGTTCGTCGTAGACCAGGGTGCCGTTGGCTTCGGACGCCTCCACGGCGGCTTTGAAGTCGATGTCCATGGCCCGCGTGACGGAATAGAGGAGGGCGCGCCCCGTTTCCAGGCGGGTCGCCATGTCGGCCACCAGGTGCTGGGAGGACTGGAAACTCAACACCGACTGGCCGAACTGCTGGCGCATCTTGGCGTAGGCCAGGGCTTCGTTGAAAGCGCCCGTGCCGATGCCCAACGCCTGGGACGCCACGCCGGGCCGCGACATGTCGAAGGTGGCTTGGGCGACGAAGAGCCCGTGCCCTTCTTTGGCCAGCAGGTTCTGGGCCGGCACGCGGCAGTTGTTGAGCACCACCTCGTAGGTGGCGCTGGAGCGAATGCCCATCTTCGTTTCCTTCTTGCCGAAGGAGAGGCCGGGCGTCCCTTTCTCGATGATGAAGCAGGAGATGCCGCGGGGCCCGCGCGAGGGGTTGGTGGAGGCGAACACGGTGTAGGTCTCCGCCACCTCGCCGTTGGAGATGAAACACTTGGTGCCGTTCAGCACATAGGAATCGCCGTCCTTCTTGGCGATGGTCTTCTGGGCGGTGGCGTCCGAACCCGAAGCGGGCTCCGACGCCACCGCCCAGAAGACCACCGCC
>JAKLDV010000169.1 GCA_022703335.1 Elusimicrobiota bacterium | reverse complement strand
CCTGCACCGGCTGGCCGGAATAGCTCAGCGGATCCGCCAACAGGGTGGCCACCGCGACCCGGCCGGCGCCCGAGGAAGCCGGGTCGTTCGGCGACGCCATCGCGGCCATGGTCTGCCGAACGGCCAGGCGTTTGTCCATGCCGCCGATCGTGGTCTTCAACTCGTCCAAGTCCCGGAGGATCTTCTTGTTCTGGTCCTCGATGAGGCGGAAATGTTTGCCCGCGCAGCCGGCGATCGCCAGCGCCGCCGCGCAAAGAGCCGGAGTTACGATTTTCACCGAGATCATATTTTGAACTCCTTCTTGAACTCGCCGATCGTCGCCGTCAATTTCTGTCTCATGTCGTCGTCGATGGCCTTCTTTTCCCTCAGCTCCCGGAGCGCCTCCGGCCGGGCGGCGTCCACCCACTTCAGGAACTCCTCCTCGAACCTCCGCACGGCCGGGACGGGGACGTCGTCCAACAACCCCTGGACGCCGGCGAACATGATCAACACCTGTTTCTCCATGGGAAGCGGGCGGTACTGGTCCTGCTTGAGGATCTCCACCATCCGCTGACCGCGCGACAGTTGCGCCTGCGACGCCTTGTCCAGGTCGGAACCGAACTGGGCGAAAGCCGCCAGTTCGTTGTACTGGGCCATGTCGATCCGCAGACGGCCGGCCACCTGCTTCATGGCCTTCACCTGGGCGTTGCCGCCCACGCGGCTGACGGAGATGCCCACGTTGATCGCCGGCCGCACGCCGGAGAAGAACAGCCCGGATTCCAGGTAGATCTGGCCGTCGGTGATGGAGATGACGTTGGTGGGGATGTAGGCGGAGACGTCGCCGGCCTGGGTCTCGATGACCGGGAGCGCCGTCAGGGAACCGCCGCCGTTCTTGTCGGAAAGCTTGCAGGCGCGCTCCAGCAGGCGCGAGTGCAGGTAGAACACGTCGCCGGGATACGCCTCGCGGCCGGGCGGGCGGCGAAGAAGGAGCGAGAGCTGGCGGTAGGCGGTGGCGTGCTTGGAAAGATCGTCGTAGACGCACAGAACGGCCTGGCCCTTCCAGAGGAACTCCTCCCCCATGGCGCAGCCGGCGTAGGGCGCGATGTATTGAAGCGGCGCCGGATCGGAGGCGGTGGCGCTGACCACGATGGTGTAGTCCATGGCGCCGAAATCGGTGAGCTTCTGCACCACCTGCGCCACCGTGGACTGTTTTTGTCCGACGGCCACGTAGATGCAGAGGGGGCGGTTCGGTTCGTCCTTCTGCTTGATGATGGCGTCCACGGCGATGGCGGTCTTCCCCGTCTGCCGGTCGCCGATGATCAGTTCCCGCTGTCCGCGTCCGATGGGGATCATCCCGTCGATGGCCTTGAGGCCGGTCTGCAGAGGCTCCTTCACCGGCTGGCGTTCCAGCACGCCCGGGGCGATGACCTCGATGGGTCGCGTCCCGGACGATTTCACGGGCCCGCGACCGTCCAGCGGCTGCCCGAGCGGGTTGACCACCCGGCCGATGAGCGCCTCCCCCACGGGGACTTCCATCACGCGGCCGGTGCGCTGCACCGGGTCGCCCTCCTTGATCAGCGTGTCCTCGCCGAAGAGCACGCACCCCACGCTCTCCCGTTCCAGGTTCAGCACCATGCCGAACACCCCGTGCGGGAACTGCAGCATCTCGCCGGCCACGGCGTTCTGCAGGCCGTAGAGGCGGGCGATGCCGTCTCCCACCTGAAGCACGTAGCCGACCTCCCGGAGTTCCGTCTCCGGCTCAAATCCTTCGATGCGTTCCTTCAGAACGCGTGTGATCTCTTCCGGTTTTATCGCCATGGTCCTCGAGTCCCCTCCCCGCGTCAATTCCTTGCGGACTGAAGCATCCGTTCCCGCAAACGTTCCAGCCGTCCCTTCAGACTGGCGTCCCACACCCGGTCGCCGGCCTGCACCAGAAGACCCGCCACCAGGCTCTCATCCACGAAAAGTTCCGCCTTCGCCTGCTTGTTCCAAAGTTTTCCGAACTCTTTTTCCAACGCCGCCGCCTGTTCCGCCGCAAGGGGCGCGGCGCTTTTGACCCGCATCCGCTGCACCCCGCGCGCCTCGTCGAGCATCTCTTCCAAAAGTTCCGCCACCCGGGCCGCGAAAGAAACCCTCTTCTTGACGATGAGGAGTTCGAGGAACCGCCCGAAAACGGGGGAGGCGGATTTCATCTTCGACAAAACGGCTTTTTTCTTCTCGGCGGCCGGCAGGAACGGGTGGTCCAGCGTCCGCGCCAATTTTTCATCCTTGTCGACGAGGCGGACGAACTGCCCCATGTCGCGGCAGGCCTTCTCCTCGTTCTTTTCCGCGGAGGCCGCCTGGAAATACGCCCGCGCGTAACATCGGGCCGCGGTCAGGTCCTTCGCCATCCGTCTTCCCCGCCCTTCAGTGGATGTCTTTCGACATCTTGTCGAAATCCGACAGCGCCTGGCGCACGAACTTCTCTTTGACGGATTTGTCCACCGCCTGACGCAGGAGTTTTTCCGCGGCCGCCACGGAGAGGTCCGCCACCTCCGTCCGCAATTCCCGGACGAGCCGCCGCTGTTCCTCCTCCATCTGCCGCCGGGTCTTCTCCATCAACTTCACCGATTCCCCCTGCGCCGTCTTCACCATGTCCTCCCGAAGCCGGTCCGCCTCCGCCTGGGCGCGGGCGATCAGCTCGCGGGTCTTGCCTTCCACGGCGGCGAGCTGATCCTGATAATCGTTCCTCATCTTCTCGGCCGCCAGGCGCGCCTCCTCCGCCGCCTTCACGTCGGCGCGGATACGGTCCTCCCGGGCCGCCAACGATTCCAGGAGCGGCTTCCAGGCGAACCGGCCGAGGACGAACACCAGCACCGCGAACGTCAGCACGGTCCATATCATCAGCCCGGTGTCGGGGTTCAGGAGTTTTTCCAAAAGACGTTCCTTCCTTTAAGGATGCCGGACGGTCCCGCGGCTCAGTGCGCCGTCTCCGTCGCGGCCGCCGCGCCGGAGGCCGCCTCGCCTTTGGGAAGACCGAGGTTCAGCGCCACCAGCAGGCAGATCACCAGGGCGAAAAAACCCAGACCTTCGATCAGGGCGGCGGGGATGATCATGGACGTCCGCAAAACGCCCGCCGCTTCCGGCTGCCGGGCGGTCCCTTCCAACGCCGCGCTCGCCAGCCGGGCGATGCCGAACGCCGCCGCCAAAAGGCACAGTCCCGCGCCGAGCCCGGCGCCCAAATATCCCAATCCCAGATACAACATTTCCATGAGTTCCTCCTTCTCGTATTCGACCCGAAGATTCAAATTCGGGGATGCTTCAAAATCAATGCTGCGGATGGACCGCCGCGCCGATGAAGATGGCCGAGAGCAGGGTGAAGATGTAGGCCTGCAGAAAAGCCACGAAGATCTCCAGCAGGTCCATGCCCACCGCCGCCGCCACCGACACCGGCGCCACCAGCACGCTGCCGAACAGGAAAATCAGCGCCATGAAGGCCAGGATCACGATGTGGCCGGCGATCATGTTGGCAAACAACCGGATGCACAACGCGAAACTCTTCGTCACCAGCCCCAATATCTCGATGGGGAACATGAGCGGCAGGAGCCATACCGGCAAGCCGTGCGGCACCAAGTTTTTCACGTAGGGGCCGACCCCCTGCGCCCGCATCCCGGCCAGGTTGATCATGGCGAAGGTGGTCAGGGCCAGCGCGGCCGTCACCGCGATGTTCCCCGTGGCGGTCGCGCCGAACGGCACCATCCCCAGCAGGTTGCAGAACAGGATGAAAAAGAACAGGGACAGAAAATAGGGGAGATACCGCCGGCCGTCCTCCCCCAGGTTGGGGAGGACGATCTCGTCCCGCACGAACACCGCCACCGCCTCCACCATCCCCACGACGGTGTTGCGCCGCCCCGCCCGGGCGGCCAGGCCCACCGGCACGAAAAACAGGACGGCCAACGCCCCGGCGATCCACAGCATGACCACATGTTTGGAAACGGGCAGGGACACCCCCGCCACCGCGGGAAGCCGGAAATACGCGTGGTCCAACAGGTGGTGTTCGAGGATTTCCGTGAAGTTCACGGCGACTTCCGCCCCTCCTTTTGAAAAAAGTAGAGCTCCAGCGGCGTCAACAGGATCACCAGCCCCACCGCCGACAACAGAACCGCGGCCGTCCGCGGACGGGCCAGGCGCCAGACCATCCACGCCGTGAACGCCAACCCGGTCAAACGGTACAATATCCCCGCGGCGAACACGGAATAGAACATTTTGTCCGTTTTATGCAGGGCCCACGCCAAACTGAAATAGCTGGGCAACACCAGGACCAGCGCCACCGAACCGCCCAGGACCAACGAGGTCCGGAACCCTTGAAAAAAAATCGCCGCCGCCCCGAGGCCCAGGCACGCGCCGACCGTCAGCGCCAGACCGCCCAGCGCCCTATTTTTCCACATCTCGGTCGGAAAAATAC
>JAKLDV010000168.1 GCA_022703335.1 Elusimicrobiota bacterium | reverse complement strand
TCCGCGTGCGGCGGGAACTCCTCTCTCTTCGCCAACAACTGGGCGGACCCGGCGCCGCCGACCGCGCCGCCGCCGAAATCATCCAGGCCCTGGGATAACTCCATGCAAACGCCCGTCGTCCGCCGCCTCATCCATTATTTCCGGGGCCACCTCCCCATGCTGACCGTGGCGCTGGTGGCCATGGCGGCCGTGGCCGCCCTCACCGCCGCCGCCATGTGGATATTGAAACAGGTGGTGGACAAGGCCCTCACCGCCGGCGACCTCACCGCTCTGCAGGAAATCGTCCTTCTCGTCGTGGTCCTTTTCGCCATGAAAGCCGTGCTCTCCTACGTGCACGACTACCTTACCGCCCACGTCGGCCAGGCCATCGTCCGCCAATTGAGGGACGACGTCTACGCCCACCTGCACACCCTCTCCATGGATTTCTTCACCTTGAACGATTCGGCGCGCCTCATCTCGCGCCTCACCAACGACGCCCAATTGGTCCAGAACGCCCTCACCAAGATCCCCGTGATGATCGTCCGCGACGGGCTCACCATCCTCTGCCTCACCGGCTTCCTCCTTTACCTGCACTGGAAATTCGCGCTCCTGGCGTTCACCATCCTGCCGGTGTCGGGCTACCTCATCGCGCGCTTCGGCAAGAGCCTGCGCAAGACCGCCCGGCTGGGCCAGGCCAAGATGTCCGACCTCTATCTGCAGATCCAAGAGACCATCACCGGCGCGCCGGTGGTCAAGGCCTACCTGCGGGAAAACTATGAGAGGGACCGGTTCCGTCGGGAAAACCACGCCTATTTCACCATCACCATGAAAAACGCCCGGGTGGAATCGCTCTCCAGTCCGGTGATGGAATTCTTGGGCGCCATCGGCATGGCGGCCATCCTCTGGCTGGGCGGGCTGGACGTCATCAACGGCGTCTGGACCACGGGCGCGTTCTTCGCCTTCGTCGGCAGCGCGCTGTCGCTCTACCAGCCGGTGAAAAATTTCTCGCGCAGCAACGCCACCCTGCAACTGGCCCTGGCCGGCGCCGAACGGATCTTCGAGATACTCGACACCCAGCCCACCGTCATGGAAAAACCGGGGGCGCCGCCCCTGCCGCCCTTTACCACCGCCTTGAAATTCGAAAACGTCAATTTCCACTACCGGCCCGACCGGCCGGTCTTGAAAAACATCAACGTCACGGTCTCCAAAGGGGAAATCGTGGCGCTGGTCGGCCCGTCGGGCTCCGGCAAGACCACCATGGCCGCCCTCCTCCTGCGCTTCTACGACCCGGTGAGCGGGCGCGTGGCCTTCGACGGCCACGACCTCCGCGACGTCTCCCTGGCCGGGCTGCGCGGACAGATCGGACTGGTCACCCAGGAAACCTTGCTCTTCAACGACACCGTCCGCCACAACATCGGCTACGCCAAGGCCAACGCCACCGAACAGGAACTCATCGCCGCCGCCCGGGCCGCCAACGCCTGGGAGTTCATCGAGAAACTTCCCCAGGGCCTCGACACTCTGGTGGGCGAACGAGGCGTGCTCCTCTCCGGCGGACAGAAACAACGCCTGGCCATCGCCCGCGCCATCCTCAAAAACCCGCCCATCCTGGTCCTGGACGAAGCCACCAGCGCCCTCGACGCCGAGTCGGAACGGCTCGTGCAGGAGGCGGTCGAGCAGCTCATGAAGAACCGCACCGTCATCGTCATCGCGCACCGGCTCGCCACCATCAAGAACGCCGACCGCATCGTGGTGCTGGAACACGGCCGCGTGGCCGAAATGGGCACACACACCGAACTGCTCAGCAAAAAAAGCCTCTACCACCGGCTTTACGAGCTCCAACTGTTGCAGGAATGACCGGCCCATGCCCCTCCCGCTGACCTTTTCCCTCATCTCGGTTTTCGCCACGCTGGGCGGCGGCTGGCTCCTTCTCGGCAGGAAAGAATGGACGCTGAAATACCTCTGGCGGTTCCTCGCCTTCGGCAGCGGCGTCATCTTCGGCATCACCTTCCTGCACCTCATCCCCGAGTCGTGGCGGCTGGACTCCCGCTGGGGCGCGGGGTCCCTCCTCGTCGCCTTCGTGACGTTCTACGCTCTGGAGGAGTTCGTGGTGGCGCACCACGCCTGCGGCGAACTCACCGAGGATTGTCACGAACACAAGTTCGGCTACGGCGCGCTGGTCGCGCTGTTCCTGCACAGCCTCTCCGACGGGCTGGCCATGGCGTTCTCGTTTCTGTCCTCCACGGCCCTGGGGGTGGGGGTCTCCACCGCCGTCATCGTGCACAAATTTTCCGACGGCATGACGCTTTCCAGCCTCTTCCTCAACCAGGGATTCTCCCGAAAGAAAATCTGGGCCCTGACCTCCGTCCTCTCCATCGCCACGCCGCTGGGACTGATGATCGGTCTGTCCGCCACCGGGCTCATCACGCCCACCGTGTTGGCCGTTCTCCTGGGGCTGGCGGCGGGAAGTTTCCTCTATGTGGCCATGGCCGACATCCTGCCGCGCCTCCACCACAACAAGGACATCCATTCCTGGATCCTCTTCCTGGTGGGCATCGGGCTCAGCGCCCTCTACCCGCACTGACATTCACATGCCGGCGTCATTGACCATCCAGGTGAACGGGGAAAAACGACAGGTGCCGGACGGCGCCACCGTCCAGTCCCTTCTGGAATCGCTGGGGATGGGCGCCGGCCGCGTGGCCTGCGAACTCAACTTGAACATCGTCAAACGGGCGGATTTTCCTTCGACGCGACTGAAGGAGGGGGATTCCGTCGAACTCGTCCAGATGATTGGCGGCGGATGACCGAGGCGAGGGAGCCGAGGAAATGGTTGTAAGGCGCGAGCCTGAAAACCATGACCGAGGCGAGGGAGCCGAGGATGCCGCTCGGCATGGTCCCTGTTCTGCTTGGCCGCCCGGCCAGGCCCCTGTTTGTGGAAAGGGGTCGGGAGGGAGGAAACCCCTCGCAGCGCTTTGGGGCCTACGGCGGTTCCGGAGGAACCGAAACCCCGCAGGTGGTTGTAAGGCGCGAGCTTGAAAACCATGACCTTCGGCACCGGCGGGACGCCGCGGCGCCCGCGGAAAGCGCAAACGCGCCGAGAATAGATTTATGTCCGTTACTCAAGTTTGCTAGAATGGAGTTCTTATGAACGACAAACCGCTCGTCATCGCCGGGAAAGAATACACGTCGAGACTCATCGTCGGCACGGGAAAGTACAAGACCCTTCCGCTGATGAAAGAGGCGCTGACGGCTTCCGGCGCGGAGATGGTCACCGTGGCCATCCGCCGCGTGAACCTGCAGGACAAATCGCCCGAATCGTTCTGGAACCACATCCCCGAAGGCATGACCATCCTCCCCAACACCGCCGGTTGTTACACCGCGGGCGACGCCGTCCGCATCGCCCGCCTGGCCCGGGAAGTCCTTCAAACGCCTCTCATCAAACTGGAGGTGCTGGGTGACACCAAGACCCTCCTGCCCGACACCCAGGCGCTCCTCGAAGCCACCAAACAATTGGTGAAAGAGGGTTTCACGGTGCTCCCCTACACCAACGACGACCCCATCCTCGCCAAACGGCTGGAGGAATCCGGGGCGGCGGCGGTGATGCCGCTGGCCGCACCCATCGGGTCCGGCCGCGGCGTGCAGAACCCGCTCAACATCCAATTCATACTGGAAACCGTCACGCACGTCCCCGTCATCGTGGACGCCGGCGTGGGGACCGCCTCCGACGCCGCCGTGGCCATGGAACTCGGCGTGGACGGCGTGCTGATGAACACCGCCATCGCCGACGCCCAGGACCCGGTGCTCATGGCCAAAGCCATGCAACAGGCCGTGTCCGCGGGACGCCACGCCTTTCTGGCGGGGCGCATGGAAAAGAAAATCTACGCCGCCCCCTCTTCGCCCACGCAGGGCGTGGTCGCGCCTCTCACCGAAAAGACGTCGTCTTGACCGACGACCTTTCGATGCGCTCCGCCGTTCTTCGCCCCGTCGTCCTCATCGCCGCCGCGCTCCTCTGGGCCGCCCCCGGTTTTGCCAAACCCCGGTCGGGCGTCGTCTCGCCCGACTTCGACGGAAAACCCATCGGCGCCCGCTACATCGGCCTCGGGGAGATCGGCGCGGTGGCCACCGGCATGCCGGAATCCCCCGTCTGGAACCCCGCCTCCCTGAACGACCTGACCATGCCCATGATGTCGGTGGATTTCGACGTGGCGCGGCAGAGCCGGCTGGAGGACGACGTCCTCCTGTCCGACGTGCCCCTGCGCGGACGCAAATTGACCTACCTGGGGTTCGCCGCCACGGACGGCGCGTTCTTCTACCGTCCCCTCGCCAGCTACAAGACCCGCACCGTCGACAACGCCGACCCGCTCAACAACTTCACCGAGACGGCCCTCTCCATCAGTCAGTTCGGCTTCAGCGCCAGCCAGGTCGGCGAAAAGGGAAGCGTCATGGGGATCAGCATTTCCTATTTGAACGCGCGGCGGGGATACACCAAGGCGGTCTCCGGACAGC
>JAKLDV010000167.1 GCA_022703335.1 Elusimicrobiota bacterium | reverse complement strand
CGTTGCGTTGGTCGTTCAGGGCCGTCAGCATGAGGATGGGTTTGTTGCGGAGGAAGTGTTTCTGGCGCATGGCCCGGCAGAGCGAATAGCCGTCCGTGTCGGGGAGGTCCACGTCGAGCAGGATGACGTCGGGCTGTTGTTCGGTGGCCGCTTTCATGGCCTCCTGCCCGGTGTGCGCCACGATGATCGAGAAACCGTTCTCCTCCAGGAAATCCTTGAGGAACGTGGCGATGTTGATTTCGTCGTCCACCACCAGGACGGTGGAGGCGGTCATGCTTCAGCCCCCGTCCCGCCCTCGGCCGGATGCCCCGCGAGAGGGGGATGCGCCGTCTGGTTTTGCCGTTCTGCCGCCATGTCGCCCGCCTCTTCCGTCCGACGCGGCGTCAGAAAATCTTGGCCTGGACGGGTTCGTCGGAGGCGAACTTGGGCAGGGTGAATCGGAAGGTGCTGCCTTTTCCCGGCTCGCTTTCCGCCCAGATCTTGCCTCCGTGCGCCTCGACGATTCCTTTGGCGATGGCGAGGCCCAGTCCCGTCCCCTTGGGCCCGCCGACCTTTTCGCGCGTTCCGGGGACCTGTTTGAATCGTTCGAAGATCATGCCCAGATATTCCTTCGGGATGCCGACGCCCGTGTCGCTCACGCTGACGCGGAGGTTCTGTTCGTCCTCGTCCACCGAGATGCTGATGGCGCCGCCTTCCGGGGTGAACTTGATGGCGTTGGACGCCAGGTTGGTGATCACCTGTTTGAGTTTCTCCTCGTCGGCTTGAACGATGGACACGTTGGAGTCCACATACACGTAAGACTGGATCTTCTTCTTCTCGAAGAGCGGAGCGAAGAGTCCGAATATCTCCTCGGCAGCCTGTTTCAGGTTCATGGGGCCGCGCCGGATCTCCACCCGGCCCGACTTGAGTTTGGCCAAATCGAGAATGTCGTTGATGAACTGGGTGAGGCGGGTGGTGCTCTCCTGGATGATGTTGAACGCCTTGGTCCGTTTCTCGGGGACGATCTGTTCCAGCGGCTTGCTGGTGAGCAGTTCCACGTAGCCGGAGATGGCGGAGAGCGGCGAGCGCAGCTCGTGCGAAACGCTGGAAACGAAGTCGTCCTTCAGCTGGTCCAGTTCCTTCAGTTTCACCGCCATGATGTTGAACTCGTCGGCCAGGAGGCCGATCTCGTCGGCGCGTTTGATGTCGATCTGGGTGTCGAGGTTGCCGTCGCCCAGCGACTTGGCTCCTTCGGCGAGGAGGTGGATGGGTTTGGTGATCTGGGCCGCGATCCAGACGGCCGCCAACAGGCCGAAGAAGAACGCCACGACGGAGACCATGAACACGATCTTTTGGATGCGTTGGGTCTGGGCGCTGACGTTGGCCTCGCTCACGCTCTGGAGAACGCCCACCCGCACCACGCCGTATTTGACCCCCTCCAGCGTCACCTCGCTGGCGATGTCCTCGACGCTTTCGTTGGAGGACAGATGGAAGATGTTGACGTCGCCGACCGTCGAGGCGCCTTCGAGGACGGAGGCCTGCGGGATGTCCGGGAAAATTTGGGAGAAAGCCTCGGTTTTTCCGATGATGAGCTGGCGGTCGGTGTCCACGAAGGTCGCGTAGACCAGGCCGGGCACCGTTTTTATCGCCGAATTGATGTAGTTGAACAAGAGAACGTCGTCGTGCGTGATGAGGGACTCCTCGCACACTTTGCGGAAGTTGTTGAGGGCGATCTTCTGGTTGTTCCGCGCTTCGGCGTAGAGGAGTTTGCGAAGGAAGAAGACGGTGGCGGTGCTGGTCCCGGCGACCACCAGCGTCATGATCAGAATGGTGAAGAGGCTCAGGCGGGTGCGGAGTTTCATCGCGCGGACCTTTCCGGGGGGATGGGGCGGACAAGCCGCTGTTCTCTGGAAATCATTCTCGCCATTATATAACAATTTCGGCTTCGTCGGATCATTTTTGGACCTCGATGACCTTCACCGGGGCGCCGGCTTTCAGGTCCTGGGGTTTCTGCGTCACCACCAGTTCGCCGGGGGCCAGCCCTTTGGTGATCTGGGAGAACTGGCTGGAGACGTAACCCACCTCCACGTCGCGCGCCTCGGCTTTGTTGTCCTTGGTGACCACGAAAAGGCGGAACCCCGCCTGGGTTTTTTCCAGGGAATCGTTGGGGACGACGATGGTGTTGTCCTCTTCGAAGATCACGATGCGGGTGCGGGCGAACATGCCGGGCAGGAGGAGTCCGCCTTCGTTGTCCAGCCGCGCCTCCACGGTGAGCGTTTTGCTGGTGCCTTGCACCAGGGGCGAGATGTTTTCCACGCGGCCGGTGAATTCCACGCCGGGATAGGTGTCCACCGTGAGCATCACCTTCTGCCCGGGGAATATCTTGTCGATCTCTTTTTCGATGATGCCGACCCGCACCACCACGGTTTCGATGTTCACCAGGGTGGCGATCTTTTTGTTGGGCGTGACGAACTCGCCGACCTCGGCGTCTTTGTCTCCGACGATGCCGTCCCGCGCGGCGCGCAGGACGGTCTTGTCCAGGTCGGACCGCGCCAAGTCCGCCGCCAGGCGCGACTCTTCCAGGCGGCCGCGCGCCACCCCGCCGATGGCGTAAAGTTTTTCGTACTGATCCAACTCCAGTTCGGCCCGTTTCATCTTGAGGTAGGCGTCGCGCTGATTGAGACGCGCGATGACGTCCCCCTTGCGGACTTTGTCGCCTTCCCGGAAATCAAAATAATCGATCATGCCGTCCACTTCGAAACGCAGAGGGATCTCCGATCCGCCGGCGATGGTCCCGACCGCCACGAGCGTGTCCTGGAAACGGTCCTGTTTCACCTCCAGAACGTTCACCGCGAGGGCTTCCTGGCTGCCTTCCTTGCCCTTGTCTTTTTTGCCGGAGGAGATTTTTCCCGAGATCATCCGGTAGACTTTCACCCCTCCCCACATGAGGATGGCGATGCCGATGAACGCCGCCGCCATGACGACGAATTTTTTCTTGAAGGGCGAGGCTCCCGGTTTGGCGCCGGAACGGAGTCCGGCCGGTCTCGGCCGGGGGGCGGTTCCGGAGGCCCCGGTTTTTTGGGCCGTGGGGGCGGGGCTCGCGCCGGTCCCCGGTTTCGGGGGAGTGCCGGCGGGCGGCGTGGTCCCGGGGGCGGCCGCCGGTTTTGGGGCGTCGGATTTGGGAGGTTCCTGTTTGGCGGGCGCCCCGGCCGGCGTGGAGGGCGGTGCCGGGATCGGCGGCAATCCCGCCGGGGTGCCGCCGGGCGCCGGAGAAACAGGTTTTCCTTCCGCCGGGAGAGTGTTTCCTGGGGCCGAAGGGGCGGGCGAAGAGCCGGGATTGTTTGGAGAAACGGGTTTATCTTCCACGAAGTTGTCGGATCACGCTTGTTTCCGAAGATTTTGCATCTGGAATATATAGCAAAAATCGCCGGAAGCGTAAATAACGGATATTGTCACAAAGGTGACTATTTTTTGAAAACAAGTAAGTTGATCTCAGTTCCCCACTGTTTTCGACTTCGCCGCGCTCCGCTCGAACAATCCAATCTTCGAGCGACCGTCCCAACCTCAAACGGCAGAGGGGCGGCCCCGCAACACGTCCGCTGCGACGGCGGGATCTGTAACACAGGCCCCTCGTTGCTGCTGGGCAACGTCCCGGTTTGTCGGACGGGGCACGTGTTCGGGGGTTGGGGCCGAAGGGGTCGAGAAGTTACTTGTCTTCAAGGGACGCTCACCGTCACAAGAAGACGGATTTGTGTTGTGGAACGGCCGGCGACGGGGTGAATTAGCGCCCGGCCTCTCCGTGCCCGAGGAGGAGAAAACGTCCTTCCTGAAAATTTTTAGGGATGTTCCAGGCGAAGGGAATTGGCCGTTACCCAGACAAACGGGGAGCCGGGTTTCAGCCAATTTTGGGATCGCAGGAACCGTCCGGCGGCCGCGGCCTCTTCCGGTCCGAACGAGTGCGGCGCGGCGATGGGGGCGATGCCGTGAAACAAAGAGAGTCGGCGCCGCACCCGGGGATTGTTGGACAACGCCAAAACGGGGAGGGGCGGATGGTTTTTGGCCGTGGTGATGGCCGTTCGACCCGACCGGCTGAGCACCACGATGGCCTGTGCTTTGAGCAGAAGGGCCAACCGGACGGCCGCTTCGCCCAGAGCCCCGGCCCGCGGGTCCTCGGTTTTTTCTTCCGGTGTTTCCGAGAGGTGGGGAGGGATCGGGGAGGCGAACGCTTCTTCGGATGATTCCATGAGGCGGCGCAGGACCGTCACGGCGTCGACGGGATATTTTCCGACGGACGTTTCTCCGGAGAGCATGACGGCGTCCGCCCCCTCCCGGACGGCGTGGGACACGTCCGTGGCTTCCGCCCGTGTGGGGCGAGGGGAGTGGAGCATGGATTCCAAAACCTGGGTGGCCACGATGACGGGTTTGCCCTGCCGGTGCGCCTCTCCGATGATGCGGTGTTGCAGGATCGGGATGTCGGCGTAGTCCGCCTCCACCCCCAAATCCCCTCTCGCCACCATCACCCCGTCCGCGGCGAACTCATAGTCCGTCTTCACCGTCAC
>JAKLDV010000166.1 GCA_022703335.1 Elusimicrobiota bacterium | reverse complement strand
CCCACCGTTTTCTTTCGTTCAGCGCCGCCGATCGAGGGAAAAGAGAGGCCACATGGCCGTCCTCCCCCACGCCCAACAAAACCACATCGAATCGGGGAAAAGGCCGGGACGAAAAAAAACGCCGAAGTTCCCTTTCATACGCCTTCGCCGCCGCGGCCGGCGTTCCCAAACCGGTCGGAACGGGATGTCTGTTTTCAGGCGGAACGCGAACCCGGTCCAGGAGCGCCTCCCGGACCCGGCGGTAGTTGCTTTCGGGGTGGGTCGGAGGGACGAACCGCTCATCGCCCCAGAAGAAATGCGTGAACCGCCAAGGGAAGGATTTTTTATAGGGAGGCCGGGCCAAACGCCGATAGAGGACCGCCGGTGTCGTCCCGCCGGCAAGGGCGAGCACGAACCGCCCCCGGGCCGACACGGCGCGACGGGCGATGAAGAGAAGTTCCCGCGCCAGCGCGTCGGCCAGTTCTTCCCCGTCTCGAAAAACAACGGGGGCGCGCGAAGCGCTCAAAGATTTCGCCAGAAATACCCCTCGGCCGCGGGAAGGGCGTTCGCCGCCTTCGGTCCCCACGACCCCGCCTCGTAGGGCAACGGCGGGGTTTCCGCCCAGCTTTCCAGCAGGGGGGTCAGGAATTTCCAGGAAAGCCGCACCCAGTCCTTGCTGGTGAACAGCGTCTGGTCGCCCGCCATGCAATCGAGAAAAAGCCGCTCGTACGCCTCCGGGGGTTCCCCGAAAGCGGACTCGTAGTTGAAATCCATGGTCACCAGGCTCATGCAGAGTTTGGGACCCGGATGTTTCGTCTCAAAAGAAACGGAGATCCCCTCTTCCGGCTGGATGCGGAGGAGGAGCACGTTGGGCGAAAGGTCCTGCGGGCGCAGGGGCTCGAAAAGCAGATGCGGCACATGCTTGAACTGAATGGCGATCTCCGAAACCCGGCGCGGCAGCCGTTTTCCGGAACGGAGATAAAAGGGAACGCCCTGCCAGCGCCAATTGTCCACGTAGACCTTCATGGCGGCGAACGTCTCCCGGCGGGAATCCGGAGCCACGCCGGGTTCTTGGCGGTATCCCTTCACGGGCTGGCCGTCGATCGCGCCGGGTCCGTACTGGCCGTGCACAGCGGAGCGATCCAGCGTGTCCGGACGGAAAGGCCGAAGGCTTCGGAGCACCTTCACCTTTTCCTCCCGCACGCGGCAGGCATGGAAACTGGCCGGGGCCTCCATGGCGGTGACGCAGAGGAGCTGAAGGAGGTGGTTCTGAAACATATCCCGCAGGAGGCCCGCCTGTTCGAAATAGCCGGCGCGGTGCCCCACCCCCAAGGTCTCGGCCACGGTGATCTGCACATGGTCGATATAGCGCCTGTTCCAAAGCGGCTCAAAGAGAAGGTTGGCAAAGCGCAACACCAGGATGTTCTGCACCGTCTCCTTGCCGAGGTAGTGGTCGATGCGGTAGATCTGATCGTCGGAAAAAACCTTCTCGATCTCCTCCGAAAGGTCCTCCGCCGATTTCAAATCCCTCCCGAACGGTTTTTCAACGACGATCCGGCGCCAGGAACCGGCGTCTTTCGGCCGGTTCAAGCCGACCCCGCCGAGGCAGCGCACGATGGGGAGGTAAACGGTCGGGGGGACGGAGAAATAAAAGAGGACATTCCCGCGGGTGTGATGGGACCGCGCCAACTCGTCCAGACGGTCGGAGAGTTTTTTGTAGGCCGCCGGGTCGGCGTAGTCGCCGGTCTGGTAATAGAACGAGGAAAGGAAGGTTTTCAGGGGCGCGTCGTTGGGGGAGGCCGGCCCGAGGGCGGCGCGCACGCGGTCGCGGAACGCGTCGTCGGTCATGGGGGTGCGTCCCATGCCCACCGCAAAGAATTTTTCCGGCAGGAAACCGTTCCGGCGAAGACGGTAGAGAGCCGGGAAAAGTTTCCTCTCGGCCAGGTCGCCGGAGGCGCCGAAGATCACCAACCCGCAGGGGTCGGGCCGGGTCTCAATGCAGAATTGCTGCTGCACCGAGGATTGGACGGCCGAAAGCCGGAGAGGCCCCATCAGACCCTCCCTTCGTTGATAACCCGGCCCCGAGTCAACGCGGAGGCCGTGGACGCGGGAAAGGGACCGGAAAAGCCCCTCTCCCTTTGGATGAATAAAACGCGGCCTCCGAACAAAAGTTCCTTCCCCGCTATTTCTTCTTGACCGCGTGGCCGCCGAACTCGTTCCGGAGAGCGGCCAGCACTTTGGCGGCGAACGATTCCGGCCGACGAGAAGCGAAGCGCGCGAACAGGGAGGCCGCCAGCACCGGGGCGGGGACGGCGGCGTCGACGGCCTGCTGCAGCGTCCAACGGCCTTCGCCGGAATCCTCCACGTATCCCTCCAGCGAAGCCAACTCCGGATCTTTGGACAGCGCCCGATCCAGCAGTTCCAGCAGCCAGGAACGCACCACGCTGCCCCGGTTCCACAGGCGGGCGACGTCCCTCATCTCCAGTTTGAACGGCGCCGATTTCATGATCTCGAACCCCTCGGCGTACGCCTGCATCATGCCGTATTCGATCCCGTTATGGACCATTTTGACGAAATGGCCGGATCCCGCCGGCCCGCAATGGAGATAGCCGTCGGGCGGGGCCAGCGTGGCCAACGCCGGTTCCAGGCGGCGAAAATCTTCCTTTTCCCCGCCCACCATGAGGCAATAGCCGATCTCCAACCCCCAGATTCCGCCCGAGGTCCCGGCGTCCATGAAATGTATTTTCTTTGCGCGAAGGTCGTCGGCCCGGCGGACGGAGTCGGAATAACGGGAGTTCCCGCCGTCGACGATCAGATCGCCCGGCGCCAACAGCGGGGTCAGCGCGTCCAACATCTTCTGCAGCGCATCGCCCGCCGGCAGCATCACCCACACCGCGCGAGGCGGCTTCAATTGCGCCACCAGTTCTTCCAGAGAGAACGCGCCCGCCGCGCCCTTCTTCATGATGTCCCGCGTTTTCTGTTCGGTGCGGTTGTAGGCCACCACGCGGTGTTTGCCGCGCAGGAGGCGTTCCACCATATTGGCGCCCATGCGCCCCAATCCGATGAACCCGAGTTCCATAAAGACTCCTTTCCGCCGGCCGTGACCTCAGCTCAGCCGGCCTTCACCTTCTCCAAAGAACGGACCAGCCCCTGCAGGTCTTTCACCGTCGATGAAGACAGCTGAAGCCGCAGCACCCGGCAGGCATGGTTCTTCAACGCCTCGAAATCTCCCGAGGCCTGGGCGTTTTTCAGAACGGAGAAACCGTAGGACTCGCCGGGCACGGCCGGGTTCTCCGCGTCCCGCGCCACGATCTGGACGAAAACGCCCTTGTTGGGGCCGCCCTTGTGGAGCTGGCCGGTGGAGTGGAGGAACCGGGGGCCGTATCCCAGCGTGGTGGCGGCGCGGGTCAGCGCGAAGAGGCGGTGCCGCAACCTCTGCAGCAACGCGTGATGCGCGCCGTCGGGCGTGAGATAGGCCATCACCGATACGTAATCGCCGGCCACCGCCTGGCGGACGTGCGCGGCGAGCAGCTCGCCGACGGTCCCCGCGGCGGCCGGACCGGACCGGCCCACGGCCGCGGCCGACGAGGGGTCGGCCCACAGGCGGATCCCGTCCCGTTCCCACAGAGGCGGATCCTCGGCCAATTTTCCGGCGGACTTGAAAGCTTCCAACAGGCGGCCGGTGTTCTGCTTGCTCTCCGTCACGTTGGGCTCATCGAACGGATTGATGCCGAGCAGGATGCCCGCCACGGCCGAGGCGATCTCCCACCGCAGGAATTCCCGGCCGAGGTCGTAGGCGTCCGTCAACGGGATGCGCACCACCGGATGGCCGGCCTTCTCCAGCGCCGCCAGCTTTTTCTCCAGGCCCGCATCCCGGGAACGTTCCATCGACAGGGAGACGAACACACGGTCGTCGCCGTAGGCGGCCGGGGAAGCCAATTCTTCGCCGTCGACGGGGATGAGGCCCTTCCCTTCCTTGCCGGTGCTTTCGGCGATCAGCTGTTCCACCCACGTGCCGAAAGAAGCGAACTTCGGCGACATCACGAAGGTGACCTTGTCGCGGCCGGCCTTGGCCAGGACGCCCAGCGCCGCGCCGAGTTTCAACCCGGTGTTCTCCGCCGCCGGCAGGGTGGCGGCGCAGGCCCGGGCCATCTGAGAGGCCCGCTCCAGGAGTTCCGGAGCGGACACGCCCATCAGCGCCGCCGGCACCAGCCCGAAATAGGTGAGCGCGGAATAGCGGCCCCCCACGTCCGGCGGGGTGATGAAGAGGGTGCGGAAATGTTTCTGGTGCGCCAGTTTTTCCAGGGAGGTTTCGGGGTCCGTGATGGCGATGAAATTCTCCCCGGCATTTTCGCCTTTCAGGGTTTCCAGCCGGGCATGGAAATACTTGAACAGGGACTGCATCTCGATGGTTCCGCCCGACTTGCTGGAGACGACGAACAGGGTCTTTTTCAAGTCGCCCTTTTTCTCCACCGCCAGCACCGCGGAGGGGTCGGTGGTGTCCAGAACGGTCAAGGCGGGGAAACCCGCTTTTGCGCCGAACGTCTGCCGACAGACCTCCGGACAGAG
>JAKLDV010000165.1 GCA_022703335.1 Elusimicrobiota bacterium | reverse complement strand
GATGAATCGAAAAAGTGTGCAAATGATCGTCGGCGCCGCGATGCTCCTGGGATGGAGCGTCTGGGGCGTTTACGGCATTCCCACCCCCCGGCTGGAGTCCCTGGCCAACTATCCCAACCCGTTTGATTCCCGTCTCACCGCCACCTCCATCGTGTATTCCCTGCCGACCGACGCCGCGGTGACGGTCCGCCTGTACGACCTTCTCGGCCGGCCGGTGCGCGAGTGGAATTTCCACGCCGGAGAGAACGGCGCCCGGAACGGCGAAAACCGGCTGAGCTGGGACGGAACCGACGAGTCCGGCGCGAAGGTGTCCGCCGGCGGGTATGTCTGCCAGGTGCTGGTGGAACAAGAATCCGGATTGATCCAGGGGATCCGGAAGATTGCGGTCATTCACTGAGGGCGCCATGAACAGCGAACGCCGTCCGATCGCCGAAATCGTCCAAGGGGGCCTGAAAACGGTCCTTGCGGCGGCGTTTTTGGCGGCGGTGGCGGCGGGCCCGCGGGTCTGGGCGGCGGGCGGGCAGGGCGGCGCGCCGGGACAGTTCCTCTCCTGGGGCGCCGGGGCGCGCAGCATGGGCATGGGGAAGGCCTTCACCGCCGTGGCCGACGACGCCTCCGCCACCTACTGGAACCCGGCGGCCATGGTCCAGATGGAACGCAAGGAACTGCAGGCCATGCACGTGTCGTTGTTCGAGGACACCAGCTTTGATTTCGTTTCTTACGTGCACCCCACCGCCCGTGCGGGCACCCTGGGCCTGAACTTCACCCGTTTGGTTTCCGGCGGATTCGAAAAGATCGCCATCACCCTCGACCCCACCTCTCAGGAGATCGTGAAACTTCAGAAACTGGGGGATTTCTCGGATATCAACCAGGCCTACGGCATCTCCTACGGCCGGCAGTTCGTGGAGAACATGTCCATCGGCGTGACGGGCAAGGTGATCAACCACACCATCGACGATTTCCGGCAGAATTTTTTCTCGTTGGACGCCGCGTTCTTCGCCAAGGAGCTCATCCCCCATTACCGGCTGGCCTTGATGGCGCAGAACGTGGTGACGCAGGTGTCCGGCGAGACCGACGATAAACTGCCCCTGACGCTGCGCGTGGGCAACGCCTACTCCATGTTGCGCGACCGCATCAACCTGGCGCTGGATTTCAGCCAGAACGATTTCGCCGGTTCGGGATGGAACTTCGGAGCGGAATACTGGGTGACGCGGTGGGCGTCCCTGCGCATCGGGCTGGAAGGCGGGGCGGGTGGGGTGGCGGAGACCGCGGCCGGCATGGGGCTGAGGTACAAAAACTACAGTCTCGACATGGCGGTCGCCCTGCACGAACTGGGGGTTTCCCAGCGTTTTTCGGCGTCCTGGCGGTTCGGACGTTCCGTCAAGAGCAGCCAGCGGGAAGACGCCCGCGCCAAGATCGAGGAAGGGCACGAGCTCTTCCGCAAAGGCAATTACCTGCAGGCCATCCAGAAGTTCAGCGCCGCGCTGGACGTGGATCCGTCCAACAAAGAGGTGCAGGCGATGGTGGCCAAACTGCAGGAGATCGTGGGCGACCTGCCTAAGGCGCCGACGGGGGACATTGGCCGGCTGGTGGCCAGCGGCGTGAAATCGTATATGGAGGGCGACCTGGAGAACGCCTACGATTCCTTCCGCGCGGCGTTCGACCAGGATCCGGGCAACTCGCAGTTGATGAGCCTGACCAACCGCGTGGCCAAGATGACCGGCAAACCTCTGGTGGAAACGCCGAAGGGCCCGGCGGCGGCCGCCCGCTGGACGCTGGTGGACCAGAAACTGCACGACTCTCTGCAGGCCATCTACGAGGGCCGTTACGATGTGGCCATCCAGAAATGCGACGAGGTCCTGCGCATCGAGCCCACCAACGTGGTGGCCATCGGCCGCATGGGCGCGGCGTTCTTCCTGTTGGGCGAAAAAGACAAGGCCGTGGCGCTCTGGAAACGGGCGTTGGAACTGGATCCGAGCCATCGGCCGGCCATCGAATACTTGCAGCAGTTGGGCGAGTATAACCCGTAACATGCAGTATCTACAGAGTAGCAACATCATCTTGAAAAGGAGGGCGGCGGGGGATATACTTAAAAAATGGGCTAACATGACAAAAATCCTGCGTATTTTCAGCCTGTTTTTGATCGTTCTGCCGCTTCCTTTCGGGGGGCGGGCCGCCCCGTCCGGGGATGTGCCCGACCCGTTGGTGATGGACCAGGAGAACATGATCCGCCGGGAGGCGGAAGAAAAAATCCAGAACGAGATTCTGGACCGCATCCTCGGGGACGGCCGCGCCACCGTGCTGGTGAACGTGGAGGTGTCCCTGGAGAGCGAACGAAAGGACTCCTCCACCTCGCAAGGCAAGGTCGAGGACAAGAAGGGGCTGGGCGACCAGGACTACATCCTGCCGTGGGTGCCGGCGCCCAAGACGGTCAACAAGGAGAACGAGGTCCCGAAGGACGCCAAGATGGAGGCGGCCTCGGGGGAGATCGCCACCGCGTCGGTGCGCCAGACGGTGCGCCGGTTCGACGTGACGGTGATCCACGACGACAGCGTTTCTAAGGCCCAGCTTTCGTTGGTGGAGGAGGCGATCAAATCCGCCTACGTCCGGTTCGAAAAGGTTTTGCGCATCATTCTGAAACCGACGAAATTCGCCAAATACGAGATGTCGACGAAGATCAAGGAAGGTTTCTGGGATTTCCTCAAGCCCCAATACCTCCTGCCGGGGATCGTCGCCCTGTTGTTGTTCTTTTTCCTGTTCGGTCCGCTCCTGACGTTCCTGCGGTCGTTCCTGAAGGCCATGACGGCCCGCCGCAGCGCCGAATACAACACCGAGACCAACATGCGCATGGAAGGGAAAAACGAGGACCAGAACAAAGACGAATTGGAAGGGGAGACGGAAAATGAAGAAGGCGAAGAAGATTTGGAGAACCAGGAGGAAGAAATGAAAAAGTTCATCCCCTTTTCCTACGTGGACGAGACCAACCTTCAGCGGTTGACCTATCTGATGAGCCGGGAACCGCCCGAGGTGATCGCCATCGTGGTGTCGTATCTGAAGCCCGAATTCGTCAAGGAGGTGTTGACGCCGCTGTCGCCGGAACTCCAGGCGAAGGTAGCCATGCACATGGCCGCGGTGAAGCAAACCTCCGAGGGGGAAATCCGGGCGCTGGACAAGGAGATCAAGGAGAAGATCGATTACGTGGTGGGCGGCCTGCAGTCCCTCATCCAGGTGCTGGAACAGGTGGACTACCGCATACGCGACAACATCCTTGAATATCTGAAGAACGAGCGGCCGCATCTTTTCGAGAAGGTGCGGAAACGAATCCTCACGTTCGAGGACATCGCCAATTTCCCCGACGCCGCCCTGCAGATCGTGGTGCGGGAACTGCGCGCGGAAAACCTGGCGCGCGCCTTGAAGGACATGCCGCCCCAGATGACGGAGAAGTTCTTCAACAACATGTCCAAGGGCGCGGCCGCCCTCCTGAAGGAAGAGATCGAATACAGCCGGCCTCTGACGCAGGACCAGATGCAGGAGGAACGGCAGAAAATCCTGGAAGTGGTGAAAAAACTGGAGACGGACGGCAAGATCGCGGTCCGGGAGAAGTCCCAGGAGGATTTCCTCGAATGGGAGGACATGGACCTGCTCTCCCGGTTCACCGCCACGGGGCAGCTGGGTTCCGCCCCCGCCGGCGCGGCCGCGGCGTCGGCCGTTCCGCAGGATCCCGCCAAGGCGCAGGAATATTCGGCCGCCGGGGCCCAGTTCTACGCGGAGGGCAAATACGCCGAGGCCCTGTCCTATTTCGAATACGCCGCTCAGCTCGGACCGGCCCTGCCGGAGATCCAGCAGTATCTGGGCAACACTTACTACGCGCTGGGGCGCGTGACGGAAGCGTTGGCGGCCTTTGAACGGGCGGTGGCGCTCAATCCGCAGGACCAGGAATTGAAACGGTGGGTGGACCAGTTCCGCGCCGGGGTTTCCACGACGGCGTGAGGCGATTTTTCGACACCATGAGAGAGGACGCGACGACGAATCATGCCGGATAAATTCGGTTTCTTCTCCAAAAAGAATCCCGACCCCTCCTCGGGCGGCGTACCGGTCGAGCCGCCGACGGGGGCGTCTGTCCTTCCGGCGGACAGATCCGTCCTGCCCGGCTTGCAGGAGTTGGAGGCGGCCCTGCTTCAGGAGGAGACCCGTTCCCAGGAGGCGTTCCAAAAGCTCCTGGAGGAACAGAAAACCCTTTTGGAGAAGATACAGGAATCCGCCGCCGGTTCCGGCACGGACCGGGAGACTTTTTCCCAAGAGATAAAGACCCTTCAGGAGGAGACCGCGGCGGCGTTGCACGCGTGGGAGACCCGCATCGCCGCCGACCGGGAGCAGTGGGCCAAAATCGTCGAGGAGAAAAGCCGCGAATTGGGAGAAGGGGCGGCCAAGGCCCTCTGGTCTCAGGGCGAGTCGGACCTACAGACCCAACAGATCCAGCGGCTCAAGGAGGTCCACGAAAAAGCGGAGCGGGAGCGGCGGGAGATCCTGGCCCGTCGGCTGGAACAGCAGCGGCAGGCCTGGCGCGAGCGATTGGAGAAGCAGCAGAAGGAGAGCGCCGCCCTGCAGGCCCGGCTGGCGCACATCGCCACACCGGCCGCCGCACAGCTGGCGGCAGTCGCCGAGTACCTGATCCGGCGACTGCCGCCAGCTGTG
>JAKLDV010000164.1 GCA_022703335.1 Elusimicrobiota bacterium | reverse complement strand
TCCGGCTGGGACAGGGAAAATATCAAGAGGCGCTCACCCACTACGCGGAAGCGTTGAAGATTTTCCCGTTCTTCCCGGAAATACATAACAACATCGGCATTACGTTCCTGTCGTTGGACCGCCCCGCGGCGGCGGCGAAACATTTTCGCTTGGCGCTTCTACGTAAACCCCGTCATGCCGTCATCCGGACAAATTTAGGGTATGCCCTTTCGCGGGAGGGGAAGATCGCGGAGGCCCTCCATGAATATCGGACCGCCCTCCAGTCCGATCCGGAAAATGTCCAGGCCCATTACAACCTGAGTTGCGCACTGATGGATCTGGGTCGGCTCGAGGAGGCGCTCGGTGAGGCTCAGGAGACCGTTCGGTTGAGCCCGTCTTTTGCGAAGGCCCATTACACGTTGGCGAACCTCTACGTCAAACTTTCCCGCCTGCCGGAGGCCGTCGAGAGGTATCGGGAGACCCTGCGGCATGACCCGCGCCATACGGACGCCCGTTTCAATCTGGCGGGACTTCTTTATCTGTCCGGCCGGCCGCTGGAAGCCGCCGCGGAGTATCAGACGTTGCTGAAAATAAATCCCAACGACCGCGACGCGCGAACGAAATTGAGGCTTATCCTTGACCAAAACCATGGGAACCCCGCCCGCTGAATCAAGGGGCTCCCCCTCCCCAAAAACGGACGCTGTCCTTGTCCGCCTTGCGCCCCTGGCCGTCGTTTTTGTCACGATCCTTTTCTTTTGGCCCGTTTTTCAGAACGGTTTTGTCAATTGGGACGACGACGTCAACTTCTTGAACAACCCGCATTATCGGGGGCTGGGGTGGATACATCTTCGATGGATGTGGACGTCGTTCCATATGGGTCATTACATGCCGGTGACCTGGATGAGTTTGGGGCTGGACCATGTCCTCTGGGGAATGAATCCGGCCGGATATCATCTCACCAGTCTTCTCTTGCACGCCGTCAATGCCGGTTTGTTTTATTTTCTCGCCCTTCGGCTTTTGGGGCCAGCGGACGGCGGGGAACCTCCCGGCGCGGCGCCGTTGCGCTTCTTTGCGGCCGGTTTTTCCGCCCTCTTCTTCTCCCTTCACCCGTTGCGCGTGGAATCCGTGGCTTGGGTGACGGAACGGCGGGATGTGGTATCCGGGTTGTTCTGCCTGGTGAGCCTCCTCTTCTATCTTCGCTACGTCGCTTCGCCGTCGGGCGGCCGCGCCCGCTTCGTGAATTACATCGCCAGTTTCGTTTCCTACGCCGTGTGTTTGTTGTCAAGGGCCAATCTTTTCGTCCTGCCGCTCCTCCTTCTTGTGCTCGACGTTTATCCGTTGCGCCGTTTTTCCAAGGGGGTGGCCGGAAGGGATCGGCTCTTTTGGGAAAAGGTCCCGTTCGCGTTGATCGCGGCGGCGGCTGTCGTTTGGGGGCTGGAAGGATTGCTGCAGGTTAATTCCTCCGTGTCGTTCGCCCGGCATGGGATTTTCCAGCGCCTGGCGCTGGCGTCTTTCAGTGCGGTCTTTTATGTGGGGAAGACGGTTTTTCCGTTGCGTCTGTCGCCCCTGTATGAAATCCCGTTGAGGTTCTCCCCGTGGGAGGCGCGTTTCGTCGTGAGCGGGGCCGTCGTCGTCCTTCTCTCCTGGCAGTTGTGGCGGCGGCGTCGCCGTTGGCCCGCGGGGGTGGCCGCCTGGATTTCCTATCTGCTTCTGATCGCCCCCACCTCGGGTCTTTTCCAGCGGGGGATCCAGATCGCGGCCGATCGGTACAGTTACGCCTCCTGCGGGGGGTGGGCGCTTCTGGCCGGGGCGGCCCTGCGATGGGCCATGCAAAAATTCCCTTCGGTTGCCTGGCGCCGGGGTGTGCTTGCCGGCGCCGCGGCGGTGTCGGCGGTGCTGGGGGCGTCGACGTGGGCCCAAACGCATGTCTGGCGGGATTCGGAAACGCTCTGGCGGCATGTGCTGCGCGTTCAACCCCATTCCGCCGTGGCACACTACAATCTGGGTGTCATTCTCTCGGAACAACATCGAGAGGACGAAGCGCTTCGACACTGGGAGGAGACCCTGAGATATGACCCGGGGGATGCCGATGCCTATGTCCAGGTGGGGATACTTTATGAGGAGCGTGGTCGGCTCTCGGAGGCGGCAGAACTTTATAAAACCGCGCTCCGCTGGAAACCGGAATCCGTGGAAGCCCACTTCAATTTGGGCATCCTTCTAGGCAAAGAGGGGAATTTGAAAGGAGCGGAGATGCACCTCCATCGGGCGTTGCTGCTGGCCCCTCGAACGGCCGTCGTCTGGCACAGTTTGGGCCGGGTTCTTGAACGGCAGAATAAATTTGATTTCGCGGCGGAATGTTTTCGCCGGGCGCTCTCTTTGGAGCCCGCCCGAGCCGACAGCCGGGACGCTCTTAACGACCTTCTTGAAAAGCATCCGGCAAAGAAGTAGACTTTTCCCTCATTCGGCAAATGCATCGGCGGGCTGCGGATGTGACACCATGAGTTCATCGGGCGGCGGTTCTTGTGCGCCGCTTTCTCCTTCCGACAGAGAGCAACATCGGATTTTCCCGCGAACATCCATACGTAGGAGGAGGAATAACCTTGCCAGAGCTTCGTCGTGATCCTCTCATCGGTCGTTGGGTCATCATCTCGACGGAAAGAAAACGCCGTCCGAGCGATTTCATGCATGCCCGGGAAAGCCAGGGGAGCGTCCCCTGTCCTTTTTGTCCCGGCAACGAGGAAAAGACGCCGCCGGAGATCAGCGCCTACAGCTCCCCCGGGCGCCTTCCCAACCGGCCGGGCTGGTGGGTGCGCGTGGTTCCCAACAAGTACCCCGCCCTGCGGGTGGAGGGACAGATCCATCGCACCGGCGACCATCTTTACGACAAGATGGACGGTTTGGGCGCGCACGAAGTCATCATCGAGACCGAGGATCACGGCAAACAGCTCGAGGACCTCAGCGACGAGCGCCTCCAGGACGTTTTCTGGACCTACCGGGACCGCATCAACGACCTGAAAAAAGACCCGCGGCTGGAGTACATCCTCATCTTCAAAAATCGCGGCGTCGCCGCCGGCGCCAGCCTGGCGCATGCCCATTCGCAGCTCATCGCCACGCCCATGGTCCCCATCCGGGTCAAGCAGGAGATGCGCGGCGCGGATGATTACTACGAACGCCGCGGTCGCTGCATTTTTTGCGACATGGTCCAGCAGGAGTTGGCCCAAAAAGTGCGCGTGGTGGATGAGAACCCGGGGTTCGTCGCCATTACGCCGTTCGCCAGCCGGTTCCCCTTCGAGATCAGCGTGCTGCCGAAGAAACACCGGTCCGATTTCTCGGAGATCCCGAAATCGGAGGTCATCGAATTGGGCCGCATGATCAAGAGCGTGTTCCAGCGCCTCAACCGCGTTCTCGACAACCCGTCCTATAATTTCGTCCTGCATGATTCGCCGCTGAAAGACTCTCACCTCGAGTACTATCACTGGCATATCGAGATCATGCCCAAACTCTCGCAGACCGCCGGTTTCGAGTGGGGCACCGGGTTCTACATCAATCCCACCCCGCCCGAACAGGCCGCCGAATACTTGAAGGAAATCGAAACCATCGCCGGGTAGTTCTCCGTCCGCTGATCCGTTCCGCGTGAAAATCCTCCTCGCCGCCAGTGAAGCCGTCCCGTTCTGCAAGACGGGCGGCTTGGGGGACGTGGTCGGCTCCCTCCTTTCCGCCTTGCGGGGCCTCCGGCACGACGCCCGCCTCGTCTTGCCCAAACACCGCGCCATCAACGAAAAACGGTTCGGCCTCCGCCGCCTCCCGTATCGACTCACCCTTCCGTTGGGCGACGGCGACGAAACGGCCGCTCTGTGGGAAGCGCGCCTTCACCGCACCGCGCCGGTCTATTTCGTGGACGCGCCGAAATATTTCGACCGGGCCGGGCTCTATGTCGACGAGACCGGCCGGGACTTCGCCGACAACGACGACCGGTTCATCCTCTTCTCCCGCGCCGTCCTCGAAACCGCCAAGGCCGTGGATTTCCGTCCCGACGTCCTCCACGCGCACGACTGGCAGACCGGCCTGGCGCCGGCCTATCTGTCCACCGTCTACCGCCACGACGCTTTTTTCATCCCCACCGCCGCCTGCTTCACCGTCCACAACATGGCCTATCAGGGCCTTTTTCCGAAAGACGCCCTTTTCCGGGCGGGCTTCTCCTGGGCCGATTTCACTCCCGAACGGCTGGAATATTTCGGACAGATGAATTTCCTGAAGGCGGGGCTGGTCTTCGCCCATAAACTTAACACGGTGAGCCCCGGTTACGCCCAGGAGGTGCTGTCCGATCCGGAGAGGGGGCGGGGGATGGAGGGGATCCTGCAAAGTCGCAAACAGGATTTCGTCGGCATCCTGAACGGTTTGGATGCCGACGACTGGGACCCCGCCCGGGACGAACATCTGGCGGCGCCCTTCAACGCCCGGCGCGCCGAACGCCGCGGGATATGCAAGCGCGATCTGCAAAACCGCTGCCGCCTGGCCCCGGAGGCCGACGCCCCTTTGGTCGGCGTGGTGTCCCGCGCGGATTCGCAGAAGGGGCTCGATCTCATCCCGGAACTCGCCGAAAAGTTCCTGCCGGAGGGCGTTCAATGGGCGGTGTTGAGCCGGGGCGAGAAGGGGATCGAGACGGCGCTGGGACATCTGACCCAAAAACATCCCGGCCGGTTTTCCGCCACCGCGGCCTTCGACGACGCTTTGGCCCATAAGATCTTCGC
>JAKLDV010000163.1 GCA_022703335.1 Elusimicrobiota bacterium | reverse complement strand
GCCACCTCCGTGGAACTTTGGAAGAGCGTGTTGGACCTGGATCCGGACAACACCCTGGCCCGCGATTACATGAAACGGATCGAGACGCGTTCCCGGAAGACCTCCGTCGGCGCGGGCTATTCCTCCGGGTCGTCCTACGCCTCGGCGGCGCCCGTGACCACCGGCTACCAACGCGGACTCGAGTACCTCAAGGAAGAACGCTACGCCGAAGCCATCGAGTCCCTCGAACGTTACGTGAGCCGGAACCCGAACGACGCGCGCGCCCAGGACACGCTCCAGGAAGCCCGCGCCAAACAACAGAACCTGGCGGAAAAATCCTACAAGGAAGGGCTGGTCGCCTATTCCCAGGGCCGCCCGACGGACGCCATCAAACAATGGCAGAACGCCATCAAGATAAACCCCGATTACCAGAAAGCGCGTCAGGCCCTGATCAAAGCCCTCGTCGAAACAAAAAAGAAATAACCGCCCATGGGACGCTCCGCGTCACATCTTCCTTCGGAAAAACACCCCCTGCGAAAAAGCGGGGCCCTCCTCCTCAGCCTTCTCTTCGCCCTCCCGGCCGTTCCTCCTCGATCGGCCGCCCTGGAAGACTGGAAATCGGAAAGCGAGTCGGGGGGGATCCTCGTCGAGAACGTCAACGTGCAGACCACCGGCAAGTTCACCAAGGTCATCATCCAAAGCAGCGCGCCGCTCAAATACCGGGACATCTATCAGGCCACCCCGCCCGGCCTTTTCCTCTACATGTCGGCGGACACTCTTTCCAAACGTCCCGCCATTCAACAGGTCTACGGCGAACTCCTGGAGGACGTGCGCTTCGGTTACAAAGGCGGGTTGTCATCGCCGACGGACAAAGCCCTGCCGCTGGACTATATCCTGCTCAAACTGGGAGAGAACGCCAAATATAAGATTTCACAGAAAGAATGGATCCTGGTCATTGAGCTGTCCCCTTCCGGCGGCCGGACGCCGGCCTCGGCCCGGCCCTCCCCGGCCTCGGCGGCCCACAGCTACGACTACACACCCTACGTCGCCCCGCAGAGAGGGAAACAACTGGCCGTCTTGCCCTCCCAGCCCCAACTTCAGGATTTCCTCGACGTCGGCCTGTCCAACTACGCGGCCCTGCAGATCGCCGAAAAGGAACACCGTCTCGCCAAGCTCCGCTTCGTCGAAGCCAGCCGGGCGCTGTTCCCGTCCATCACGGGGCGTTACGAACAATCCAAAGGACGCATGCTCCTCGACCCCACCGACCCCGAAGACGACACCGATTTCCGCCGGAAAGAGTACGGCGTCCAGATCGGACAGCCCATCTTCCAGAGCGGCCGCCTTTATTACTCTCTTCGGCAGGCCTCCATGCAGAAACGCATGTCCGAGCAAAGCGTCCGCAAGACCAAGGCGGAGGCCGCGTTCGAGATCAAAAAGGCCTACTACAACCTCCTCAAAGCCAAACACGCCCTCGCCGACCGGAAAGACCTGGCGGCGAGAGCGGAGAAGGTCGTCGAACTCACCCGGAAAAAGAAACAACTGGAGGTCGTCACGGAAGCGGAACTCCTGGGAGTGGAATCGCAGGCCAGCCAGATCAACTACCGCATGCTCTCCGACGACAAAGACCTCCTGATCGCCCGCCTGCGCATGGAGGCGCTGCTGAACTCGCCCGACCCCCTGCCGGACATCATCCCCGAACCGGACGAGCCGTTCAATCCCCGGCGTCTGGCCGAGTTGAACATTCCGGTCGAATCTCTCGTGGATCAGGCCCTTCAGAACCGGCCCGACGCGCTCTCCGCCGATTATTCGGCTCGATTCCAACGTTACGCGGAAAAGGTCGCCAAGGCCGACGGCCGCCTGCGTTTCGACGTCAGCGGTTTCGTCGGAAAATCCGGCGGGGCTTTTGAAACGGAGGACCTCCAGCTCCGTTCCAGCTGGAACGTGGGGCTTCAAGCCAGCACCTATTTCGGCGGCAACTCCATCAAGGGAACCGGCATGGCGGAAAAGACCAGCCCCGACCTGGGCGAGACCTCCCGCACACAGACGCGCGCCCAAACGGCCAACATCGGCCTGTTCGACGGCATCAAGGTCATCTCCGACCGACGGCAGGCGGCCATCAACAAGGAACGGGCGTTGATGGAACAGGAACAGACCCGCCGGTCCACCGAGGTGGATGTCCGCGAGGCCTACTACAACCTCGAGAAGGCCAAGCTGCAGCTCAAGGGCGCCCAAATCGAGGTGAACTACCGGGAGAAAGACGCCATCATCGCCCGGCAGAAAGAAAAAATGAATTTGATCGAACCGTCCCAGGCCTTGGCGGCGGAGTCTTCCCACACCGAAGCCCGGGTGGGCCTCGAAGAAGCCATCGCCTTCTACCACATCTCCCTCGCTTCCCTCGAAAAAGCCGTCGGCCTTCCTCTGGAATCCCTGGTGGATCTGCCCTAACCGCCGGGAGTCCCCGCCATGAGCGTCGCCAGTTTTTGCGTCACCCGCCCCGTCACCACCTCCATGATCTATATGGGGGTCCTCCTCCTCGGCATGGTCTCCTGGATCCTCATGCCGCGGGAACTTTTCCCCAGCATTTCGTTCCCGCAGCTCACCGTCGTCACCCGCTACGGCAACGCCGCCCCCGAAGAGATCGAGAACCTCATCACCAAAGTCATCGAGGAGTCGGTGGGCACGGTCCCCAACCTGAAACGGGTCCGCTCCATCTCCAAAGAAGGCATCTCCCTCGTCACCCTGGAATTCGACTGGGGGACCGACATGGGCTTCGCCCACCTGTCGGCCCGCGAAAAAGTGGACCAGATCAAGGACCGCCTCCCCAACGAGGCCGACGAGCCCATCATCCAGCGGCACAACCCTTTCGCGCACCCGGTGATGATCTATTCGGTGAGCGGCAACCTGTCCCTGTCCCAAATGACGGACATATCGAAAAAAGTCATCAAACAGCGGCTGGAGAAAGTGACCGGCGTGGCCTCCGCCACCATCAGCGGCGGCGAGGAGCGGGAAATCCTGGTGGAGGTGGACCGCGGACGCATGGAGGCCTCCAAGATCTCCATCTCCGCCGTGGTGGATTCCATCCGCAACACCAACCTGAACTACCCCGCCGGCACCACCCAGGGGAAATTCTACGAATACCTCGTCCGCACCATGGGAGAATACAAGAACATCGTGGAGATCGGGCAGACGGTGATCATGGTGGAAACACCGCCGGAGCCCGAATTCCGCTACCGCGAAGACCACGACGCCACACGCTCCACCAATCCCAAAGAACAGCGCTTTGTCAACCTGGCCACCGTCGCCGAGATCAAGGACACTTTCAAGGAGAAAAGCAGCTACTCGCGCTACAACGGCCGGGAAAACGTCTCCATCTCCGTGCAGAAACAGGCGGACGCCAACACCATCGTGGTGGCCAAGCGCGTGCGGGAGGCCATGGAAGAACTTTCCGGGAGCCTCCCCAAGACGCTCAAGGTGGAGCTGGTCTACGACGAATCCATCTTCATCACGACGGCGGTGAACGGCGTCTTCACCGACGGCATCACCGGGGGAGTGCTGGCCTTCTTGGTGCTCTACTTCTTCCTCAAAAGTTTCGGGGACGCCCTCATCGTCAGCATCGCCATCCCCATTTCCACCATGATCATCTTCATCTCCATGTATTTCAAGGGCATCAGCATCAACATGCTCTCGCTGGCGGGCCTGGGACTGGCCATCGGCAACCTGGTGGACAACTCCATCGTGGTGGTCGAAAACACCTCCCGCCTGCGCAAGGAGGGGGGGGACGTGGTACGCGGCGCCATCGAGGGGGCCGAAGAGGTCGGCAATTCCATGGTCACCTCCGCCCTCACCAACGTGGCCGTCATCCTGCCGCTCCTCTTCGCCAAGGGCGTGGCCCAACAGCTCTTCATGGACCTCTTCTTCGCCTCCGTCGGCGCCTCCATCGTGTCCATGATCGTCTCCCTGACCCTCATCCCGCGCCTGGCCGCCCACCCCCTCGCTCTTCCGCCGTTCTTGCTCTTCTGGAAAAAGAAAAAAAAGGAAGAACCCTCTTTCGTCGAGCCGCCGACGCCCTCGGAACATCTCCCCCTGGGGGGAGAAGAAGCGCCGCCTCCGGGAAGAGCCGTCCTCGGACCCCTGGGAGCCGCCTACCGTTTTTTCAAGAGGGGCCTAACGGAAGAGGCCTTTGCGGGAATCATCGAACGCTATCAAACCCTGTTGAACTGGATCCTGAACAACCCCAAGAACACCTCTCTCATCATCGCGGGGCTCCTGCTGTTCAGCATGGGGGTTCTCGCCATTCACGAAAAGGTCTTTATGCCCAAGTTCGATCAGGGACAGTTCATGCTCCGCATCGACATGCCCGTGGGGACAAGGCTCGAAGTGACCAACCGCGTGTCGGAACGGATAGAAAAAATCATCCAGGAGATCCCGGGGGTCAAGGACCAGACGACCAACGTCGGTTCCAGCAGCACGGAATCCATCGAGGCCCTCGGTTCGCATCAGGCCCAATGCATCATCAACATCGACCGGGAAAAACAAAAACGTTCCACGGAAGACGTGCTCGCCGACCTAAAACGAGCCCTGGAAAAAACCAACCTGGAAGGCGCCGAGGTGCAGTACATCCTCCAGGACAGCATCCTCTCCACCGCGTTCGAGACCTCCGCGCCCATTGTGGTGGAGATCAAGGGACCCGACCTCGTCACCCTGAAAAAGATCTCCACGGACATCACCGCCGAACTGGAAAAAGTCCGCGGCATTTACGGCATCAAAAGCAGCTTCGCCTTGCCGTCCTCCGAAACACGCATTTCCATCGACAAGGACCGGGCTTCCGGATATCAGCTTTCCGTCTCCGAAATCGCCCGCACCGCCCTCATCGGCATCAA
>JAKLDV010000162.1 GCA_022703335.1 Elusimicrobiota bacterium | reverse complement strand
GTTTCGCCCGACGGAAAGCGACGGCGATCTCCCCCAGATGTTCGTGCGGCACATGCCGGAACACCAACACGGGCCGCCGCGGGGACCGCCGGGCCATCGCGTTTTTTTTCATCCCCTCTTCTTCGCCGACCCGGCCGAACGGGCCGGCGCGCCGCCGCCCCGGAAAGTCCTTTCCGGACTGGCGAAGGGGGCTTCCTTTTTCCCCGCCCCGAAGGATTTTTTCAGGCCAGGGAATTCTTTCACCATCCGTCGCCGCAAGGCGGCGGCCAAACGGCGGCTCCCCCGAAGAGACGCCTCCTTGGACAAAACGGGCAGGGGCATGTCCGGTTCCAAAAAGCCGGCGACCCAATAGCTCCGCAAATCCCCGTAGACCTTGGCGATCTCTTCCGCCGGCGAACCCGGCATCGCCCCGACGGCCTCCCCCACCACGCCGCCGGAATCCCCGCCGCGCGGACGATACCCTTTGGCGGCCAGCCAAGAACGCAGGAGCAGGGTCAGGGCCAGATAACAGAACAGCGTCGTCTCCTCCGACGACGCGGACCGCGGCCGCGACGCCGCGGCGAAAAATTTCATGCTCCGGCGGATGAGCCGGTCGGCCAGGTCCAGATCGGCGGACTGAGGGAAGATCTCGTTCCGGCGGGCCAGTTCCAAAAAACGTTCGTTCATCCCTTCCCTCCCTCCGCCGGCCCGTCTCCCAGGAAAAACTTCGTCTGCAGGTTCTGGGTTATGGGAAATTCCAGGAACTGGCGCCGATACGGTTTCTTTTTTTCAAAATGCAGGAACACCCCCCACGCCATGTTTGGAAAAAGCGCGGCCAGGGGTTTGGCCAGGAACGGCGGGAACGGATAAAAATTGCTGCCTCCCCAAGCCCGGAGCGCGTACCCTCCCGGAAACGCGCTCTCGAGGAACCGGCAAAGATCGTTTCGTGTGTAGCCGCGGATGTGCGCCGAATTGTTCTGGATGGGTGTCGGCTGGCGGCCCAACGCCAGCAGAAAGCGGTTATGCAGCGAGGCCAGGTTCGGCACGCCGACGATGAAGCGGCCCCCCACCGCCAGGACGCGGCTCACTTCGTGGGCGATCCAGAAGATCTCCTTGGCGTGTTCCAGCACCTGGTTGGCGATCACCACGTCCAGCGACCCGTCGGGAAACGGACAGCGCCCGGTTTCGATGTCGACCTCGTGCGTCCGGATGCCGCATCCCCTCAATTGCCGGACGAAGGACGGCTCGATCTCGACGGCGTGGAGTTCCGCGGACGGATCGACTTCCCGGGCCATGAGAAGGTCCTCCCCGGCGCCGGCGCCGAGGTCGAGCACGGTATGGAACGGGGCCGCCGCCAGGAATTTCCGTATCTGATGACGGCCGTAGTTCAGACGACGATCGATCATGCCGCACCCCCGGCGATCACATCAATTCCTTCGGCAGGGAGAAATGGACGTTCTCCTCCCGCACCCGGACCTCTTCGACGACGGCTCCGAACTTCTCACGAAGCAAATCCAGAACGTCCCTCACCAGATATTCCGGCGCCGACGCGCCCGCGGTGACCCCCACCACGCTCGTTTCGGAAAACCAGGACGGGTCGATTTCCGCGGCGTTGTCGAGCAGGTGGGCCCGGCACCCCGCCTGACGCGCCACCTCCACCAATCTCTGCGAATTGGAACTGTTCTTGGAGCCCACCACCAAAAGGAGTTCCACCCCCCGGCGAAGCAGTTCCTTCACCGCGTCCTGACGGTTCTGCGTGGCGTAACAAATGTCGTCTTTGGGCGGGGTGCGCGCCTGGGGAAACCGCCGGCGGATCGCCGCGACAATCTCCCGCGATTCATCCAGACTCAACGTCGTCTGCGTGAGGATCACCACGCGCGCGGGGTCCGGCACGGAGAGGGTCGCCACGTCGTCCACCGACTCCACGAGCTGTATCCGGCCGGGGGCCTCGCCCATGGTGCCGACGACCTCGTCGTGTTCCTTATGGCCGATCAAGACCAGCGAATACCCGTCCCGCAGGAAGCGATGGGCCTCCAGATGGACTTTCGTCACCAGCGGGCAGGTGGCGTCGATGACGCGCAATCCCCGCCGGCGCGCCTGTTCCCGCACTTCCGGAGCGACCCCGTGGGCGCTGAAAACCACCAGGCTCCCCGACGGGACCTCGTCGAGGTTGTCGATGAAGACCACGCCGCGGGCGCGGAAAGCCTCCACCACCGACCGGTTGTGGACGATCTCCTTGCGCACGTAGACGGGAGCGGAAAACCGTTTCAGGGCGATCTCCACCACATCCACGGCCCGGACCACGCCGGCGCAGAACCCCCTGGGATCGGCGACCAAGACTTTCATCGACATGTCTCTCTCATCGGCATTTTAGCATTTTGTCTTCGACCGGCAGGACGGGGGCAGGTTCAAAAATCGGACGGGCGGACGGGAGCCGTTCGAAAAAACGCGGAAGCGGCCCAAGGGAAGAACCCGGGGTGTTTAAATTCGCTGGAGCATCTCCTGAAATTTCCGGGCCTGGGTGGTGATGTCCGCCCAGCGGGAAGCCTCCACGGCGTCGTCGTTCATCAAGGCCCCCGCGGCGCCCACCGCCAAGGACCCGGCCATGAAATAGTCCCGCACGTTTTCCAAAGTGACCCCGCCGCTGGGCATGAGAGGCACATCGGTGAAGAGTTCCTTCAAGGCCCGGACATACTCCGCCCCGCCGACGGCGCGGACGGGGAAAACCCGCACCACGTCGGCCCCCAGGGACCAGGCCCGGACGACTTCCGTCGGGGTGAGGGCGCCGACGATGCACAGAACTTTGGCGCGCTGGGCCAACTTCAGGATGGCCGGATCGGTGTGGGGGGTCATCAGGAACTGCGCGCCGGAAGCCAGGGCCGTCTTCGCCATCTTTTCCGAGAGCACCGACCCCGCGCCCACCAGCACGCCCGGCCGAGAAGAAAATTCCCGGAGGACATCCGTCGCGCCGAGGACCGTCATGGCCACCTCCACCAACTTGAAGCCGCCCTTCAGGATGGCCTCCACGGTGCCCCGGGCCTGCATCGCGTGCCGGGTGCGCACGATGGCCACCATCTTATGAAGCTTGATCCATTCGAAAGCCTTGTCTTTCGACCAGAGCGGTTTGACGGAAGAAGCCATGAGCAATTCCCTCCTCGGTTGTCTTGAGACCGCAAAAAATTCCGAAAGCGGGGATACGGGCGAAACGGCTTTTAGTGGGTCCCTTTCACCAACGAAAAAAAGCGGTCCTGGTATTCGGAAAAAAGTTTGTATTCCCGCAGTTTCTGTCCCAAAAGGCCCACCCGCGCGGGGTTGTTGCGCGCCTGGAGGAAGAGATTCTCGATTTCATATCGCCGACGGTTCATGGCGGCCTCCAGCGGGTTGAAAAGACCCCGCTCCTCCAGTTCGCGGGCGTTCATGGGGAAGGACTGGGAGGTTTCCTCCAGAAGGAATTTCATCAGGGCGAACTGCCAGCCCTTTTCGGGGCCGAAGATCAGGGCGGCCTGGGGCGTGTCGCGCCCCTCGATGTCCTTCTGGATCTTTTCGACGAGTTCGCGGGCGTCCATCGAATGGGGGGCGGTCTCCGACAATTGGTTGCGGAACCGGTATTCCAAGCCGCGGAACTCTTCATGGAAGGTTTCCTTCAGCCAGCGCTCAAAGGATTCCGAGTGCTCGCCGAACCCCTCGAACTGGTTGGCCAGGGCGTCGGGGGTGAGGATGCGCGGCCGTTCCGCCACCACCAGCCCCATGCGCAGATGGGACCTCGGCGGGACTTGGGAAACGGCGCTCACCAGGTTGTAATGGATTTCACTGAGACCGAACGTAGAGAGGCGGTGGCGGGGAAACTTCACCACCTGGGTCTGTTCGATGATCTCCTTGAACAAATCACGGCCGGCCATGAAAAGCCTCCGGAAAAAGCCCCGGTCGGGCGGTTATTGGGGCGAAGCGGCCGGCGCCGCCGCCTCCTCCTCGTCCGTCAATTCCTCTTCGGGCGGGGCCTCTTCTTCTCCCGCCTCCATCGTCTGTTCCAGCCCCTCCACCGGCTCCTCATACTCCACCGGCCGGGTGATGAAAGAATCGTAAATGAGATAGAAAAGACCGGCGAACAAGGCGATCCCCAGGACCAGCCCGGCCATTTTTTCACCGCGGTTCATGCGAACACCTCCACCCGATATTTACGCGCCCTTCGCCCTGCCCCGCTTTTTCCCGACGGAGGAACGTATTCTTCTTGACCCTCTCTCAATTCTTATATTAGCATAATTCATGGGGCAAATCGGGAACGGCGGAGGGGCCTTGTTTCGAGTGACGCGGGAAATCCATTTCTGTTACGGGCACCGGCTGATGCGCTACGCCGGCAAGTGCCGGCATCCGCACGGGCACAACGGCCGGGCGCAGGTGGAACTTTCCTCCCCCCGCCTGGACCGGCGCGGCATGGTGATGGACTTCGACGAAATAAAAAAGAAGATCCAAACCTGGATCGACGACCACCTAGACCACCGGATGATCCTCTGCCAGGCCGATCCCCTCGCCAAACTTCTTCAAAAAGCCGGGGAGCCGGTCTACCTTTTAAAGGAAAACCCCACCGCCGAGAACATCGCCCGCGAAATATTCCGCGTGGCCCGCGGCCAGGGGCTCCCCGTCCGCCGGGTCACCCTCTGGGAGACGGAAAAATCCTCCGCCAGCTACTCACGCTGAACGGTTGATCTCCACCTCGACGTCGTCGATCCCCGCCAAAACTTTTTTGCGCACCCGCACCGACACCGTCCGCGCCCCCGCGGCCGCCAACGCGGCGCGCGCCAGCTCCTCCGCCACCGCCTCCACCACCGCTGCCAGGAGTTGGAGGCAAAGGAGGAGTCAAAACAGAAACATTAGCCGAGGCGGAAGAGAAAATAGTTCCGTTCGAACTGTTAAGATATGAAACA
>JAKLDV010000161.1 GCA_022703335.1 Elusimicrobiota bacterium | reverse complement strand
CAATATCAAAGAGTTCGTCCAGTTCGTGCCGAGCGACGATCTCCAGCGGACGGGCGGCCTCCATCTCGAACAAGGCGGCCTGGAAGGAAATCTCGGCGACCACGTCCGCCGCCGTGGGGCCGCGAATGGTGGCCAGGGCGTGCAGCCCTTCCCGTTGAAGGAGGGACGGCGTCTTCGAGAGATAGACGCGGACCCGCTGGGTTCGGCCCTCGCGGGTGACATCGTAGAGAAGGACTTGCGGAGTGGCCTCCACCAGGCTCACCTCGGCCCCGGCGGCGCGTAAAACGGTTTCCAGATTCTTGCGCTGGTCGTCCGTCCAGTCTTGGCGGACCGTCTGGTCCACGGCCAGGGCGTGGAGGACCGCCATGCGCACGCCGTCCGGCAGATCGGCCACGTCGGCGAGGAACTCCTCGCGGGAAATGCCGAACTGCAGTTCCTCGGCCAGGTCCATCAGGCGGGAGGCCCATTGGTTCAACCCGGCGCTGGTGAGGGTGAGGGTCATTTCCGCCGCCGACTGGAGGGCGGCGATCAGTTGCGGCGCGTTGGCGGAGGCGATTTCGGTCAGCAGTTCGGCCATGTCGCCCTCATGCCAGGCCCCGGCGGTGAGGCCTGAAATCTGTTGGGGTTTGCCGCCCTTGGCAAGCCGATAGAAACTTCCGGCGTCGACCACTCCGGCCACTCTAAATCGGGCGCCGGGAATGCGGAGGTCTCTGGGGAACTGAACGCGTTTGCCGCTGGCATCGCCCACGACATACACATGGCCGTCGGTATGGACTTCCACGACAACCCCGCCTTCGGCCGATTTAATCGTCGGAACCGTCGCAGTTTTTGCGACGGATGGAACGGGCCGGGCTTTGCTGATATCCACCTTATAGATCTCGGCGATTTCGCTGGGATGATTCCGGACAAGGGCATACTCCGTCAAAAGCTTCACCAGGATGGCGGCGCGGGAATCACCTTCCTCCAGCATGATATCGCCGTCCACATCGTAATACTCCATCGAGCGGGGAAGCTTGAACGAAGACCGAACCGCCTGTCTTAACTTCTCATCATCTTCTTCCGATATACGTCCCGCCTTTTCAAATTTTCCCAACGCAGTCACAATTTTACCGAGCGCCTTTTTAAGTTCAGGGCCGTTGACCGGGTGGTCATACAACACGCCCACCTTCATTTCATCGAGCGGCATCGCCGAAAGCTCGCTCACGACAAAACGAAGGAAATTGAGGTAGTTCTCAAAATCTTTCTGTTCGGGCGACAACTCGACGGACTCAGACGTTTTTGTTTTTGGCGCCGAAGCGACCTTGGCGGGCTTCTTTTCTTCTTTTTTAACCATGTCCGACAACTTTTCGGGCAACCGTCCGCCGAACCGATCCAACCCCTTGTTCACGACTTTTTCCGGCAGCCTTGTGGATTTTATTTTCAGCGCATCCAAGACATGCCTCGAGTCGTAGGAGTGCCCCTCCATGGCCAATTTACCGTCGATATAGAACCCGTTCCAATCGTCCCCGTGGACGAGGACGATCTTGTTGGTTATTTTTTTCTTCGTCAACTCACCGAGGTTTTCCGGGAAATTGCCGGCGTCTTCCAGATAGGCCATAATGCCGTCGTCATCGAGTTCCGCGAAATCCAATTTCAACGCTTCCAGAACTTCCCCCGGCCGCAAGGAATGTCCTTCCGAGACCAGTTGTCCGTCGACGTAGAGCCCTTCCCAGTCGTCGCCGTTCGAGGCGAACACAATCTCGGCCGGCGCGACAGGTGACGCCGGTTTTTCAACCTTCGCCGTCGGCGCTTCCGCGGGGGCCTCGACTTTCGCCGCGACTTCCTGATCCAACCCCTTCACGGTTTGCATGTCGAACCGGTCGAGCCGGAGCGTCAGGTCTTGGGAGGGTTCCGCCGGGCCGCCCTTCTCCTTGTCCCAATCGTGCTCTTCGACGAAGACCTTCACGAACGGCCTCGCCGAGTCTTTGGAATACCCCACGGCTTCTTCCGGGGAAGACGGCATGCGGAACACCACCGTGCCCCGTCCGCCCCGTTCCGGCAGTGCGTCGTAGGCCACCGACACCCGCTGGCCGGCGTATCGACGCATCAATTCCAGCGTGAGGCCCTGGGCCGGGAACACCACGTTGAGGTTCACTTCTTTCAAAAGGTCGAATTGTTCTTGGGATTGCAGGATTTCCTGAGAGGCCTTGTCGTAAGTGGAGCCTTGGGAGAGCAAAAGCTGGAGGGTCAATTCCCGCACAACGAGCGTCTGGAGGAATTCCGCCCGTTTTTTGCCGTCCATCTTCTGGATATAATCCACCAGTTTCCGATGGATCTGGAACTGCGCCGGTTTCCCCTCCTGGATTTGGAACCGCGCCAGAGCGTACAGGTCGACGCCTGTGCCGAACTCGCCGTCCATCACGACCACCTGGACCGGCTTGCCTTTCAGTCCGAGCCCCTCAAACCCCGGCGTGGCCACGCCTTTCTTGACGAGGCCGGAGATTTCAGCGCCGAGTTTTTGATCGCCTTTGGCCGCGGCCTTTTTCCATGCCGCGTCCAGATAGATTGACAAAAGGCGGGGCATGGCGCCGCGGAACTCCCGGACGATCCCGTCGGAAACTCCCCCGGCCAAAGCCTGGAGTAATTCTTTGGCGGTTTTCTGGGATATTTCCAGTTCCGCCGCCACGGTTTTGGCGACCTTCGCAAACGGCACGCGACTTGCGAAGAATTGCACCAGCTCCCGCACCGTGCCCACGTGAAGATTCCCGATTGGCCCGGCTCCGGCGGGCGGCTTGGCCCCCTCTGTCGGAGATGTCGCTTGAGTTTTACGCGATGCCCGGGCCATGAGTCGATAAGAGAGCCAAATATAGAGGCGTGTGCTCGTCAGCCAATTGATCACTCTCAACGGCCACCCTCTTATGGCCACCCCTCTAAAGGTCAAGTCCGTCCGAGTAACCAAGGAAATGGTGATGGCCACAAATGAATTCTTGCTGAGAGGCGACTGGAAACGGTGAATGATCTCCAAAGAGGCCTCTTTGCGAGTCGCCTCCTCCTGTCCAATTTCAAGCACATCCACGACGTTGATTTCCAGAAACTCCGCGTCCGGCAGATCGGTGATATCGGGTGTTTTGATTATAGGGAGGATGAGTTTGTAACTGAAACGATCGGCGGGGGACCGTTCTATGCGGATATTGGCAAAATCGAACTGGGGCGCGCCCGACAATCCTTTTATGCGCACGTCTCCCATCGCCTTCTGAAGCGCCGGGGCGTTCTCCCGCAGTCTCTTCGCCAGGAAAACGAAGAACGCGTCCAAGTCTTCGGCGGAAATCATTTTCCCCGGTTGCACCATGCGCCAAAATTCTTTTATGACGGCCTCTGAATCCGCCATGATCTGTTCCATGACGATGTTCCCCGCGGTTTGTTCTTGGCGTTCAAACCATCTCGCCGAATCTTCGACCTCCCGGGGGGCCAGGAGCGAGAGAATATCAACGAGAGGCTGTGGGGCCGCATCGGCGGCGACCGTCTTGACCAATTTCCCGGCTTCGGCCGCTGTCTGAGCTGCCAAATCCGCAGCGGTCGAACCCAATTTGACGGCATCGCTGAACATTTTGCGGCTTTTCATGACGCCCAAGAGGAAGCGGACCCGGTCCAGAACCGTGTAGAGGTCCGAGGCGGATTTGACTTCGGCGAAGGTCGGCGTGTATTCCCCGATGGCGGCCTGGTCGGGCGTGCGGCCGTAGAGGATCCCCATATCGTTCAAGCTGATGTCCACATAGGCCATGTTCAACGGCCGGCGCCATTCAACGCCCTCTTTGGCGTGCCGCGCCTGGATGGCCCGCACCATGGCCCCGTGCAGCATGCCGCTGATCTGCTCCCACTGGACGAAATCCTTGCCGCCTTCGCTCTTGGTCACGTATTCGGACGGGAGGAGGCTGATGAAGTTGTCCATCAATTGCGCCTGGGCCGCTTCGGTCAGACGTTCCAACCGGGAACTCACCCGTTGCCACACCGCCGCGTCGTCTCCCCGAGTAAGCGCCTGCACCTCTTCCCAGGAAATCAGAGGTTGTTCGCGATACGCCTCGTCCAGGACGACCATGCCGTCACTCACGGCGTAAAGGAGCGCGGCATTGTTGACGACGTTGATGAAGAGCGAGAAAATGTTGATGTCGCGATTGGCGGAGAATCCGTCTTTGTTCTCCTCCTTGGCGATGGCGGTGTCGATCACGTTGGGAGTGCCGTTGACGTTCACGAACCCGCCGCCGAATTGGCCGATGTTGCGCCAGTTGCCGAGGGCCACGTGAACAAGCACATCCTCGGACATACGGCCCACGATTTCACGGAACTGCGTCATGGGCGGCTGGGAGAAGGGGTTGTCCGCCGAATGGGCGATGTCGAACACCACGCCTTTCTTCAGGCCTTCGATGACCCCCAAAATCCAGCCGCGGACGTTGCCGTGCCCCAAAACTTTTCCGGGAAGACGTTCCCCCGTCATCTTGCCGTCCTGAACGACCAGCGCTTCGCCGCTGTTCTGGGAGATGGCGGCGACCTCGATGGGTTCGTCGGCGCGATCGATGCGTTTCCAGGTTTCCTTCATGAAGTCGACCCAGGTGTACGGGCTCAAAACGTATCCGAACGGCGCCAAGTATCCGTTCTGTTCCTGGCTCACCGCGTTGTCGATCGCCAGTCCCACGCCGGTATAACTGTCGTCGGGGTCGGTGTAACTGCCCAGCCAATAGGCGGCCAGGGCCCGCGGCAGGCTTTCCGGCACCTCGGCCTCATCCACCAAACCCGCCTTAATGAGGGTCTCCAGGGAACACTTCCAGCGGGACGCCGACCCGCCGGCCATCAGAAGGTTCCGCACCCGTCCCGCCCTCAAAAGATCGTCGCCTTTTTGCCGATAGCGGTCGTCCGTGCGCATCTCGCCGCGCGCGGCTTTCCCGATGACGTCGAACGGGATGTTCAGCGACACCA
>JAKLDV010000160.1 GCA_022703335.1 Elusimicrobiota bacterium | reverse complement strand
GTTGGAGTAGAAAACGCCGGTTTTGAAATATTCGTCCAACCGGGGAGAGGTGTCGCGGGGGTACCCCAGGATGCCCAGATGGTCCGGGCGCAATGTGTCCATGGAGATGAGGATGACGTTGGGGCGAGGTTGCGGCGGTTTGGCGGCGCCGACGGCAGTCGAGGCGGCGAGGGAGGCGAGGAGGAGCGCCGTTAAAATTTTGCCTGTCCGGTTGAAACGAAGACGCCCGGAGGATTCTTTGGCGAGCATCCGGCGTTTCTTTTTTAATCCCCCCGCCCCGGAATAGCCGCCGAGGGAGCCGTCGGCGCGTATGACGCGGTGGCAGGGGATGACAGGAGCGAACGGGTTGGCGGCCAAGGCCATCCCCACGGCGCGGGCGGCCCGCGGGATGCCTATTTTTTTGGCGATCCATCCGTAGGTCCGCGTTTCCCCGCGCGGGATTTGGGCGCAGGCCCGCCACACCGCTTGGTAAAACCGAGGATAGGAAGCCATTCGCTTTTGGAGAAGTTTCGGAATTTTCATGAGCCCTCTTGGGCGCCGTCGCCGGCGCCGTTCAAACGTTGCCTGCCGGTCCCGCGCTTTGCCGGCCGGGGAGTCTGTTTCCATCTCCCCACATTCCTTTTCCGCGCCGTTGGCGATGGAAGCCCACGGCGAAGCGATGGGACTCGTCGCGCACGTGCTGGAGAAGCTGCAGGGCGGGTGAATCCTTGGGGAGCCGGACCGGTTCCGGCGCGCCCGGTCGGTAGATCTCTTCTTCCTGTTTGGCGAGCGCCGCGATCGGCTGTTTTTTCACCCCCGCCTTTTCCAGGGCTTTCAACGCCGCCGACAGTTGGCCCGGCCCGCCGTCGACCAGGATCAGATCGGGCATCGCCGCTTCTTCCTCCATCAGGCGACGATATCGCCGGCCCACCACTTCCTCCATGGACGCGAAATCGTCCACGCCGCGCACGGTCTTGATGATGTATTTCCGGTATCCGGCCTTCGCCGGTTTCCCCCGGTCGAACGTCACCAGGGAAGCCACGGTCGCCGTGCCCTGCGAATGGGAGATGTCGAAAGCTTCGATCCGCAGGGGCGGCCGGGGGAGGGCCAGGGCGTTTTTCAATTCCGAGAGGGCCTGGGTGGCCTCGATGCGGCTCTGAACCTCTTCCGGACGCAGGGCGCGGACGGTGACGCGCTGGCGGATCTGTTCGACGGCGCGAATGTTGTCGCGCAGGTGCGCCGCCAATTCGAAATTCCGCGCCTTGGCCGCGGCCTTCATCTCCCGCCGCCAGGTCTTTTCCAGGCGGGCGTGCCCCCCCTCGAAGAAGAGCACCACGCGCTCGGCGATTTTTCGGTAGTCTTTCCGGGAAATCCGTCCCACGCAGGGGGCCGGACATTTGCCGGTGTGGAGATAGATGCAGGATTGGACTTTTGAACGCGGCGGCCATTGGTTTTCCGAAAACGCCAGCCGACACGGCCGCAACGGGAAGATGTGCCGGTTCCATATCCACTGCAGAAGGCGGCGGATCGGACGCACGTCGGGGAAGGGGCCGAAATACCGGGCGCCGTCGTTTTTTTTGCGGCGCGTAAGGTCGATGCGCGGAAAATCCTCGTTCAAAGATATTCGGACGTAGGGATAGCTTTTGTCGTCGCGCCACATGGTGTTGTAGGCGGGTTGGTGGCGGTTGATGAGGCGCTGTTCGATCACCAGGGCCTCGCGTTCGTTCCCCGCGGCGATGTAGTCGATGTGTTTGACTTCGGCCATCAGGGCCCGTATCTTCACGTCCAGGCCGGTGGGACGGAAATAGTTTGATACTCGTTTGCGCAGGTCGACGGCCTTGCCGATGTAAAGGATGGCTCCGGCGGAATTCCGCATGAGATACACACCCGGCGAGTGCGGCAGTTGTTGAAGCAGGGAGGGGTGGGATTTCAAGGGGGATCGACCGTTATTGCGGCGTCTCCCGAGGGTCGGGGGACCCCGTGAGGGCGTTTCGCAGGTGCTGGAATTCTTCCATACGGAGGAGTTTTGCCGTTCCCAGATAGGCGGCCGTCCCCACGAGCACGGCCGCGGGCACGCGCCAAATCAGACTGCCGGTCAATCCGTAGGCGATCCCTCCCGCCGCCAGCATCATCGGGAACAGGGCCGCCGCGCATTGCAGGAATGTTTTGAAGATCCGCCGGCCGCCCATCAATCCCAGCCGTCGCCGCAGCAGGTGAAAGAGGATGAAGGCGTTGGCGGTGGAGGCCAGGCTGGTGGCGATTGCCAGTCCCGCCACGCCGAATTTCCACATGAGGGTGAGGTTCCCGGTGATGTTGATCAAAAGACAGGCGTTGGCCACTTTCACCGGCGTCTTGGTGTCCTTGAGAGCGTAGAAAAAGCTGGCCAGCACTTTCACGCCGGCAAAGGCGGGAAGGCCCAGACAATACATGGCCAACGCCGCGTTGGTGAGGAGGGTTTCCCGGTGGGTGAATTTTCCGTGCTCGAAAAGGAGTTCGATGGCGGGTCGGCCGAGGAGAATCAGTCCGGCCATGGCGGGAAGGACGGCGAAAAGGATCAGCCGCAGGGCGAGGTTGAGGGTGTTCTTCATGGCCGGCCAGTCCTGTTTCGCCGCGCTGGCGGAAAGGTTGGGCAGGGCCGCGGTGGACATGGCGATGCCGAACAGCGCCAGAGGGAACTGCATCAGCCGGTTGGAGTTGTAAAGCGCGGTGACGGAACCGGTGATGAGGAACGAGGCGCAGATGGTGTCGATGAACGCGTTCACCTGGTCGAGCGACATTCCCCAGACGGCGGGCAGGAGGGCTTTCCCCACGCGGCGGATGTCCGGATGCAGCGGGTTCCAACGCCACACCAGGGGCATCTTTTCCTTGTAGAGGAGCGGCACGAGGAGTCCGAAGTGGAGGAGTCCCCCCGCCACGGCGCTGACGGCAAGACCTTGGAGCGGGTCCGAACAGGATTTCGCGATGAGGAGAACAAAGGTGATCTCCGCCACCGACAGCATGGCGGGAGCCACGGAAGGGACGAAGAAATGCCCCAGGGAATTGAGGGAGCCGGAGGCCAGCGCGGCGAGGGACACGAACAGAAGGAAAGGAAATATCTGGCGGGTGAGGCGGACGGTCAGATCGAACAGGTCGGGGTCGGACTTGAACCCCCAGGCCACGAGGTGGGTCACCTGGGGCGCGAAGAACATTCCCAGGACGACGATGGAGAAGAGGACGGTCAGAAGCAGGGTGAACAGGGCCTGGAAACACTCCCGCGCGGCGTCCTGGCGGTCGTTGGAAATGTGTTCGGAGAAGATGGGCACGAAGGCCGCCGTGAGCGACCCTTCCCCCAGCAAACGGCGGAACAGGTTCGGGAGCCGGAAGGCGGCGTAGAAGGCGTCCGTGAACCGTCCCCCGCCGAACGCATAGGCCACCAGCGCATCGCGGACGTACCCGAGGATGCGGGATATCAGCGTGGCGAACGAGACGGCCCCGACGTGCCGGATGAGCGTATGGGAAGAATTCATGTCGAAATTTGAATTTCCTTGACTTTTAACAGGCGCACAAGTATTATTATGCTCTCTTATGGCTAAACTGAAAACCGGTCGTCATACATCGGCGCTCAAAGTGGCGCGTCAGGCGGTGAAACACCGCTGGCGGAACGCGACCGCCAAAGACGGCGCCAAGGAACTGACCAAGGAGTTGCTCGCGGCCGTGTCCAAAAAGGACGCGGCGAAAGCGAAGGAACTTCTGCCCCAGGTCATGTCCGTGTGGTCCCGCATCGGCCGCCGCAACGTCGTCCATCACGCCATGGCGTCGCGCAAGATCGCCCGGCTCTCCAAGGCCGTCCTCCGCATTTCAGCGAAGTAACCCCGCCTCTTCTTCCGTTTTCGTCAACCGACAGATCAGCAGCGTCATCCCGGAGTCCCCTTCCATCCGGCCTGTTTTGAAATCCCTTTCCGCTTCCAGCACCGCCTCCATGCAGCCCAGCAGTTCGTCCCACGTGTAACTCCGCAGGGCCTCCAGGAATTCATTTTTCAACTGCCAGGATTTGATACGGAACTGGTTGCAGACGTCGTCCGGTGAGTTTTTCTCGGAGATCAGGGCTTTGGCGAGGAAAAGTTTCCGGTAGATGCCGGCCAGCCGCGGCGGAAAACCTTCGGATTTCTGCCCCTGGTGTCGCAAGGTTTCCAAAAGGGAGAGCACTTTGGCCCGGTCCCGCCGCCAGAGGGCCCGGTCGAGTTCCATGTATTGCAAGACCCGCGTGTCCGATTGGATGGATTCCACATCGGCCATGTCAATCGTGGATTTCCCTTTCAGCTGGAGAGAGAGCTTTTCCAGTTCCTGGAGCAGATCCGGAAGGCTGGGCCCGACGTTTTCCACCAAGGTCTTGGCCGTTTCCGTGGAGATGGATTTCCCCAGCGATCGCGCGCGTTCCTGCACCCAGGCGGGCAGCTGGTTGTCGAACGGCATCCAGAAGGTCATGACGCTCCCCGCCGACTTCACGGCCTGCACCAGCACGCTGGTCTCTTTCGCCTTCTCATCCAGGAGGAGCACGAGACAGTTGGGACCGGAAAGGGAGGGGATGCCGTCCGCCAGCGGGTTGATCTCGGCGGCGGGCATGTCCTGGGCCCGTTTCACCAGCACCAGCCGCCGGTCCCCCAGCAGGGAGAAGGTTCTGACCGCGGTGAGGATGTGTCCGGCCGCGGCGGTCCCGCCTTCAAAAATGTCGGTGTTCATCTCCGGCGAACTCTTGCCGAAAAAATGTCCCTGGAATTTCTTGAGGGTTTCTTCTTTCCGGAGGGTGTCCTCGCCGGCGAAGAGGTAGACGGGCTTGAAGGCCCCTCGGGCCCAGTCCGCGAGGGCGGATTCAAGGCCGGAGGAATCGCCGGTGCGGGCGGAGCGGGGTTTCATCCGAAGGTCCGTCGCGGATCAGTAGGGGGAGGGCGGCGCCGTCCGCGGGACGGCCGGTTTCGTTTCCGCCGGTTTGTCGCCGACGTCTTTGGGCTGATCGGACACTTTTCGCTGG
>JAKLDV010000016.1 GCA_022703335.1 Elusimicrobiota bacterium | reverse complement strand
GGCCAGCGACGAGTATTTCCGGGAACGGCGCCACGACGTGTTGGACGTGGGCCGCAAAATTTTGATGCACCTGCTGGGCCGCCACCGCCAGACCCTGGAGGACCTCCACGAGAAATCCATCGTGGTGGCCCACAACCTCGCCCCGTCGGACACGCTGCATCTGCGCACGCACCTCTGCGAGGGGTTCGCCACCGATATCGGCGGCAAGACGTCCCACACCGCCATCCTCGCCCGCTCGCTGGAGATCCCGGCCGTGGTGGGGCTCCATGAGATCTCGCGGCACGTCCGCCCCGGCGATCTCCTTATCGTGGACGGTTTCACCGGCTCGGTCATCATCAACCCCCTGCCGGACATCGTCGACAACTATCGCCGTGAAAAGGACATTCGCTCGGCGGAGATACGCGAACTGGAGCGCCTGCGCGACCAGCCCGCGCAGACCACGGACGGCCGCCGCATCATTCTCGCCGGCAACATCGATTCCCCCGAAGACATGAAATCCCTGCGCAGCCACGGCGGCGAGGGCGTGGGCCTTTACCGCACGGAGTTCCTCTATCTGAACCGCAACACCCTTCCCACCGAGGAGGAGCATTTCCAGCATTACGTCAAGGTGGTGCAGTCCCTCATCCCCTACCACGTCATCATCCGCACCGCGGACATCGGGGGGGATAAGCTGATGGATTTCGGCATCTCCGGACGCAACGTCGAACAGAACCCGTTCCTCGGCCTGCGGGGCATCCGGGTGTCGCTCAAATACCAGGACCTTTTCCGGGCCCAACTGCGCGGCATCCTCCGCGCCTCCGCCCACGGCAAGGTCAAGATCATGTTCCCCATGATCTCGGGCGTGGACGAGTTCCGTCTGGCCAAACAGGCTCTCCTCGCCGTTATGGAGGACCTGCGCAAGGAAGGGGTCCCTTTCGACGAGAGCGTGGAGGTGGGGCTGATGATCGAGATCCCGTCCGCCGCCCTGGTGGTGGATTTCCTCGCGCAGGAGGCCGATTTCATGTCCATCGGCACCAACGACCTCATCCAATACACCCTGGCGGTGGATCGCGTCAACGAGGACGTGGCTCATCTCTACGAACCTCTCCACCCGTCCATCCTCCGGCTCATCGCGCAGACCGTTCGGGCCTGCCATGCCGCCGGCAAGTGGGTGGGCATGTGCGGTGAGATGGCCGGCGACCCCGACGTCACCTCCATCCTGCTGGGACTGGAACTCGACGAGTTGTCGGTGTCGCCGTCGCTTATCCCGAAGGTGAAACAGATGGTCCGCGGCCTGAAATATTCGGAGTGCCAGGCCCTGACCAAGGAAATTCTATCGAGCCCCACACGCGAGACCATCCAGCGGACGATGCGCCAGCTGAAGAACCTGGACCGCGGCTGACCGCCGTCCGCGCCCCGCGTTTTTAGGTTCCCGCCCCATGGACATCTCCCGCATCCGAAACTTCTCGATCATTGCCCATATCGACCACGGCAAGAGCACCCTCGCCGACCGGCTCCTCGAGGACACCGGCACGGTGCCCCGCCGCGAGATGCGCGCCCAGATACTCGACGGGATGGAGCTCGAACGCGAACGCGGCATCACCATCAAGGCCAAGGCCGTCCGCATGCTTTGGACCCCGCCCGACGGTCCCCAATATCTCCTGAACCTCATCGACACCCCGGGCCATGTGGATTTCACCTATGAGGTGAGCCGCGCGCTCGCCGCCTGCGAGGGCGCCCTGCTCCTGGTGGACGCCTCCCAGGGCGTGGAGGCCCAGACGCTCGCCAACGCCCTTCTGGCACAGGAGGCCGGCCTCCGATTGATCCCGGTCATCAACAAGATCGACCTGCCGTCGGCCGACCCCGAAGGCGTTAAAAAACAGTTGAGGGAGGCGGTGGGACTGGAAGGGCCGTTCTATCCCACCAGCGCCAAGGAGGGCCGCGGTGTGCTGGAGGTCCTTCAGGCCATCGTGGAACAGGTCCCGCCGCCCCGCGGGAATCCACAGGAGCCGCTGGCCGCCCTGGTGTTCGATTCGGTGTACGACGCGTTCCGCGGCGTCATCGTGTACGTCCGTATCCTCGACGGCTTCCTCCGGCCCGGCATGGACGTCCGTTTCATGGCGACCGGCGCCTCCTATACCGTTGAAGAGGTCGGCCACCTCAAGCTGAAATATGTGAGAGCCGAACGGCTCTCCGCCGGCGAGGTGGGCTACGTGGTTTGCGGCCTCAAGGACATCCACTCCGTCAAAGTCGGCGACACCCTCACGGAGGAATATCGGCCCACCTCGCGTCCCCATCCGGGATACCGCGAGATGAAACCTTTCGTCTTCGCCGGTTTTTATCCCATGGCGCAGGGGGACTATGAGAACCTGAAAAAGGCCATCGAGAAGCTGCATCTTCAGGACGCCGCGTTCTTCTATCAGGCGGAGAATTCCGTGGCCCTGGGGTTCGGTTTCCGCTGCGGGTTCCTGGGGCTGCTGCATCTGGACATCATCAGCGAGCGGCTCCGTCGAGAGTTCAACGTGGACCTCCTCGTCACCGCGCCCACCGTGATCTACCGCGTCACCGACCAGACCGGGGTGCAGAAAGAGCTCGACAGCCCCGCCAAGTTTCCGCCGCACGGCGACATCCTGGAGATCCAGGAACCCTACGTGCTGGCCACCGTCGTGGTGCCGTCCGACTACGTCGGCCCGGTGATGCAGCTCTGCCAGGACCGGCGCGGGAATTTCCTCGACATGCGCTACATGACGCCCACCCGCGTGGTGCTGAAATACGAGATGCCGTTGTCCGAGATCATCATCGATTTCTTCGACCAGCTGAAGTCCCTTTCCAAGGGCTACGCCTCGTTCGATTACGAGCACATCGGGTTCCGCCCCGGCGACCTGGAGCGGCTCGACGTGCTCATCAACAACGAGATCGTGGACGCCTTCTCCATGGTCGTGCCCAAGGCCGCCGCCTACTACCGCGGACGGGACATCACCGAACGTCTGCGGGAACTCATCCCGCGCCAGATGTTCGAGATCCCCATCCAGGCCGCCGTCGGCGGACGCATCGTCGCGCGCGAGACCATCCGCTCCATGCGCAAGGACGTGCTGTCCAAATGTTACGGCGGCGACATCACCCGAAAACGGAAACTCCTGGAAAAACAGAAGGAGGGGAAGAAACGGATGCGGCAGTTCGGCCAGGTGGAGATCCCGCAGGAGGCCTTCCTGGCGGTGCTGCGCCTCGGCGAGACGAAAACCGAGGAATGATTCGGCCGATTTTCTAGAAGCGACGAAAAGAACACTTCAACGCGTCCGGCGGCCTTCGGCCTGACCGGCGGGAAACGAGAGGAAGATGGAAGAGAAGCTTTTTTGGATTTCAATCGCCTGCGGCGCCTACGCCTTCTTGCTGCGCTGGTTCGTTAAAAAAGAGGCGCGTCTCCAGGATTGGCGGTTGACGGCCGCGATGCACGGCATTTTCTGGATGCTGACCGGCGTGGTCGCGGGGTCCCTCTTCGTTTCCTACGCGGAGCGCGCCGAATTGACCTGGCCGCTCATGGCCGGGCTCGGCGCCGCCGGCGCGGTGCTGGGCGTGCTCCTGCGCGCCTTGCGGAACCGTTCCTCGGCCGAGATCTCCTGGAAACTCATTCGCGAGGACCTCGAATGGGCCGACACCGGTTTTTCCGCCATCCTGCTCGCCTCCTTCATCATGTATTTCTTCGTGCAGGCCTTCAAGATCCCCTCGGGCTCCATGCGCAACACCCTCATGGAGGGCGACCACCTCTTCGTCAATAAGTTCGTCTACGGCGTCCGCATCCCCTACACCACCAAAAAGATGGCGCGCTTCCGGCAGGTGCGGAGGGGGGACGTGGTGGTGTTCCGCTTCCCCACCAACGACAAGAGGAGCCCCCACTACGGGAAAGATTTCATCAAACGGGCCGTCGCCTTGCCGGGCGATACCGTGGAGATCCGGCGGAAGAAACTGTTCGTCAACGGCGAACCCGTGGTCGAACCCTACACCAACTTCGCCGAGGATTACGTCATCCCGCCTTCCCGCCTCTTCCCGGAACCCGGGGAGTTTCAGAAACAATGGGAGATCGGGGCCATGGCGCAGCTGGCGGGGGAGACCGTGCGGGACAATTTCGGTCCGGTCACCGTCCCTTCGGGGCACTATTTTGTGATGGGCGACAACCGCGACCGCTCCTTCGACGCCCGCTTCTGGGGGCCCCTGTCGGACAAATACCTGAAGGGCCGCGCCTGGGTCGTCTATCTTCCCATCCGCCGGGCGAAGGTGATCCGTTGACGACGTCCCCGGGCGGTTCCTCCGCCCTGTATATCCACCTGCCGTTCTGTCGCGCCAAGTGCCGCTATTGCGACTTCGCCTCCTTCCCGGACCGCGCCGCGGACATCCCCCGCTACCTCGCCGCCCTGTCGCTGGAAATGGAGGCCCATCGGGACAAACCCCTCGAGACCCTCTATGTCGGCGGCGGCACGCCCACCCTGCTCGAACCGGGCCAGTGGCGCTCGCTGATGTCGTCGGTGCGCCGGCGGTTCTCTCTTTCCGGCCCCTGCGAAGCCACGGTGGAATGCAATCCGGAAAGCGTCACCCGGGAGAAATTGGCGGCGCTCTCCGCCGAGGGCGTCAATCGCCTCAGCTTCGGGCTGCAGTCCGACCGGGACGAGTTTTTGGCGCGCCTGGGTCGGCTCCACGATGTCGCCCGGTTCCGCGAGGCGTGGGCCCTGGCGCGTTCCTTGGGTTTCTCCAACGTGAACCTGGACCTCATCTTCGGCATTCCGGGCCAGACCCTCGCCGATTGGAAGGAGACCCTCGACCGCGCGCTGGAGTTTTCTCCCGAACATGTCTCGGCCTACGCCCTTTCCGTGGAGGAGGGGACGGAATTCCACCGCCGCGGCGTCAAGCCCGACAGCGACCTGCAGGCGGACATGTACGAGGCCGCCGCCGACACGTTGGAATCGGCCGGGTACGTCCACTATGAGATTTCCAACTTCGCCCGGCCGGGGTTCGAGTGCCGCCACAACCTGCGCTATTGGCGCAACCTCCCCTCCGTGGGCGTGGGCGTGTCCGCCGCTTCCTATGAGAACGGCGTTCGCCGCAAAAACACCGCCTCCCTGGACGATTACCTCCGCGCCGTGGAGTCCGGCCGGTCCCCGGCCGTTGAGGAGGATCGCCTCCCGACCGACCAACAAAAGGGGGAAGACCTCATGCTGGCCTTGCGCCTGAAGGAAGGGATGTCGCTTTCCCCGGAGATGGACCGGCTCTACGGCGGCGTTCTGCGGCGGTATCAGATCCTGGGCTTTTTGACTTTCGACCCCACGGCCAACACCGTCCGGCCCACCCGCCTCGGTTGGCGTCTTTCCAACCAGTTGTTCCAGGAACTTCTGACCCCGTCGCCCGCCTGAACCACGCCGTGTTTCTTGGCACTTGACAGTCCCCAGTGCCAGTGTTATACTATTAGCACTCAGTAATTAAGAGTGCTAACATTGTTTTACCTATAAAGAACAGGAAGAGACATGCGCACCCTTTCCATCGCCGAGCAGGAAGACCGTAAGCGGAAACTGCTCCAGGCCATCATTCACCAATACATTAAAACCGGCAAGCCGGTGGGGTCGGCTTTTTTGGCTGAAGAAGACAAGCTCGACCTCTCCTCCGCCACCATCCGCAACGTCATGGCGGAACTGGAAAACGAGGGTTATCTCACCCATCCCCACACCTCGGCCGGACGCGAACCCACCGACAAGGCCTATCGTTATTACGTGGACACGCTGGTGGAACTGCAACACCTGGCCGTGATGGAGGAACAACGCATCCGGCAGGAATACGAGGCGCGTATCCGGGAGATCGAACAGGTTCTCCTGTCCACCTCCAAGACCCTCTCGGTTCTGTCCCACTACACCGGGTTCGTGGTGCCGCCCAAGCTGGAGGAGACCAAGCTCCGCCACCTGCAGCTCGTGCCGCTGGACGATTGCCGGGTGCTGGTGGTGCTGGTGTCCGACACCGGCATCGTCAAACAGCGCGTGGTCATGTTCGAATCGCCCTGCGCCCCCGACACCCTCTCGTCCATGTCGAAGATGCTCAACGACTATCTCCGCGGCCGGTCCTTCAACGAGGTGCGCGACTCCATCCTGGACCACCTCGCCGCCGCCCGTCAGCGCCATGAGGACATGTTCGACCTGGCCCACATGCTCGCGTCCCAGACCTTCGACATGATCGACGAAAGCAGCCTCTATCTCGAAGGCGCGGGCAACATCCTTTCTCTCCCCGATTTTCAGGACCAGGAACACATGAGTCACCTCATCCACCTGCTCGACCAGCGCCAGAACCTCGGCGAACTCCTCCTGCGCGAGCTTTCCGGTCCGGCCGCGGAGGACAAGTGGAAGGGCGTCCGCGTTAAGATCGGGTCGGAGAACAAATTGGCGGACTTGAAGGACCTCAGCCTGGTATCGTCCACCTATGCCATCGGCGACAAGAAGGTCGGCATCCTCGGCATCATCGGACCCAAACGCATGGAGTATTCCCGCATGATCAGCTTGGTGGGCCACATCGCCAGCACCGTCAGCGGCGCCCTGAACAAACTGGTGGGGGGGAAATCCTGACCATGTGGGGCAAATCGAAAGAGGCGCCGCCGGGACAGAAGGAGAAGAAGTCGGGGACCGACGATGTCGGCGCCGTGGCCGCCGACGAGAAGACCTCGGAGCTGGCCATTTTGAAGGAGTCCCTCGACCAGGCCCGTGCCCAGTCCGCCGAATACTACGACCAGCTGGTGCGGCTGAAGGCGGAGTTCGAGAATTTCCGCAAACGGACCGAAAAGGAAAAGATCGAGGTCTCCCGCCGCGGACGGGAGGACGTGCTCATCCAGCTGGTGGGCCTGCTGGACGTGATGGAACACGCCGAGACCGCGGCGCACAAAACCACCGATCTGAAGTCCGTGGTGGCCGGGTTGGACATGCTGTATAAGGAGTTCCGCCGGTTTTTGGAAAAAGAGGGGGTTTCGGAGATCAACCCCAAGGGGCAAAAGTTCGACGCCGTGGAGCACGAGGCCGTGGAGATCGTGGAACATGACGACGACGGACAGGTGCTCGATGTGCTGCAGAAGGGATACCGCTTCAAGGACGCGTTGCTCCGCCCGGCGCGCGTCAAGGTGTCCAAAAAGGCCGCCGCCGAAAAAGACGCCGGGCCCGTCGACAAGAAGCCGGAAGATTTGTCTGTCTGAACCGACATCACCATCATTTTAAGGGGGTAAACAAACATGGCAAAGATCATCGGAATTGATTTGGGAACGTCCAACTCCGCCGCCGCCGTCATGGAAGGCGGTAAACCGGTCATCATCCCGTCCGCCGAAGGCACCACCCTCGGCGGCAAGGCCTTCCCGTCCTACGTGGCTTTCACCAAGGACGGCCAGCTGCTGGTGGGGGAACCCGCCCGCCGCCAGGCGGTCACCAACCCGGAAGGCACGGTGTTCGCCTTCAAGAGGAAGATGGGACAGGACCACAAATACAGCATCCACGGCAAGGAGTTCACGCCGCAGCAGCTCTCCGCGTTCCTCCTGCAGAAGATCAAACGGGACGCCGAGGCCTACCTGGGCGACAAGGTGGAGAAGGCCGTCATCACCGTGCCGGCCTACTTCGATGACAACCAGCGCCAGGCCACCAAGGACGCCGGCCGCATCGCCGGACTGGAAGTGGTCCGGCTCGTCAACGAACCCACCGCCGCCAGCCTCGCCTACGGGCTCGACAAGGCCGGCCAGCCGCACAAGATCCTGGTGTTCGACCTCGGCGGCGGCACGCTCGACGTCACCATCATGGAGATGGGTACCGTCGGCAAGGAGGCCACCTTCGAGGTGCTCTCCACCTCCGGCGACACCCAGCTCGGCGGCACCGACATGGACAACGCCCTCATCGACTTCATCGCCGAGGAGTTCCGAAAGGAGAACGGCATCGACCTCCGCAAGGACAAGATGGCCATGCAGCGGCTCAAAGAGGGGGCGGAGAAGGCCAAGATCGAACTCTCCAACGTGCTGGAGACCGACATCAACCTGCCCTTCATCACCGCCGACGCCGCCGGCCCCAAACACTTGGCGCTGAAACTCACCCGCGCCAAACTGGAGGCCCTCATCGCGCCCATCATCAACCGCTGCCGGCACCCCATGGAACAGGCCATCGCCGACGCCAAGCTCTCGCCGTCGCAGGTCACCAAGATCATCATGGTCGGCGGGCCCACCCGCATGCCCATCGTGCAGAAATTCGTGGAAGACTTCATCTCCCGCAAGTCCGAGGGCGGCGTCAACCCCATGGAATGCGTGGCGCTGGGCGCGGCCATCCAGGCCGGCGTGCTCGGCGGCGAGGTGAAGGACGTCCTCCTGCTCGACGTCACCCCGCTCTCCCTGGGCATCGAGACCCTGGGCGGCGTGATGACGCGCCTCATCGAACGCAACACCACCATCCCCACGCGCAAGTCGCAGACCTTCTCCACCGCCGCCGACAACCAGCCCGCGGTCACCGTGCACGTGCTGCAGGGCGAACGGCCCATGGCCAAGGACAACGTGTCGCTGGGGCATTTCGACCTCGACGGCATCCCACCGGCCCCGCGCGGCATGCCCCAGATCGAGGTCACCTTCGACATCGACGCCAACGGCATCCTCAACGTGTCCGCCAAGGACCTCGGCACCCAGAAGACCCAGCACATCACCATCCACGCCAAGAACAAGCTGGACAAGGCCGAGGTGGAGAAGTTCGTCCAGGAGGCCGAGAAGTTCGCCGACGAGGACAAGAAGAAGAAGGAGGAGATCGAGGCGCGCAACGAGGCCGACGCCGTCGTCTATTCCACCGAAAAGGCCCTGAAGGATTACGGCGACAAGGTGTCCCAGGAGGAGCGCATGGCCATCGACCGCGCCCTCTCCGACGCCAAAGAGGCCCTCAAAGGGTCCGACATCGACCGCATCAAACGTGCCAAGGAAGACCTGCTCAAGGCGTCCCATAAACTGGCCGAGGAGATGTATAAAAGCGCCTCCGCCAAGGCCCAGCCCGGCTCCGGCCCGCAGCCGGGAGCGTCCGCCTCCGGCCCGTCCGCCGAGGGGGAACCCGGCGGCAACGGCAAGGTGGTCGACGCCGAAGTCGTGGACCGTGACGACAAGAAGAACGATTGAAACGTCGAAGGTTTGAAGGGAAAGAGGCGTTTCTTTCTCCGTTCCGGAGAGAGGGGGGAATGACGGATCGAAAAGGATTGAGAGGTGAATAGGATGTCGCGTTTTTTCATTCCATCATTCACCACTCCACCATTTCACTATTCATTCACCACATAACATGCCGACAAAACGCGATTACTACGAAGTCCTCGGCGTCTCCAAGACCGCCGGTGCCGACGAACTGAAGGCCGCCTATCGAAAGGCGGCCCTTCAGCATCATCCCGACCGCAACCCCGGCAACAAGGCCGCGGAGGAGAAGTTCAAAGAGGTCAACGAGGCCTACGAGGTGCTCTCCGCCCCCGAGAAGCGCCGCCTCTACGACCAGTTCGGCCACGCCGGCGTCCAGCAGGGCGGCGGACCGGGCGGCCCCGGCGGGTTCCATGGGTTCGAGGACATGGCCGGCGGCGGGTTCGGCGACGTGTTCTCTGACCTCTTCGGCGACATTTTCGGCGGCGGAGGCGGCGGGGGGCGCGGGCAGGGGCGGCGCGGCGGCCGCGGCGCGGACCTGCGGTACGACCACACCGTCACCCTGCACGAGGCCTTCACCGGCACCCAATCCTCTCTGCACGTGGCGCGCCGCACCACCTGTTCCAAATGCAACGGCAGCGGCGCCAAGCCCGGCACCTCCCGACGCACCTGTTCGGAATGCCGCGGCGCCGGCCAGGTGCGCGTCACCCGGGGTTTCTTCACCCTGGCCCAGACCTGCCCCCGCTGCCGCGGCGAGGGGCAGATCGTCGAAAGCCCCTGTTCCGAATGCCGCGGCGAGGGCCGCGTCCGCAGCACCGACAACCTCACCGTGCGCATCCCGCCCGGCGTGGAGGACGGCACCGCTCTGCGCGTGCCCGGCGCCGGCGAGGCGGGGGAACGCGGTACCCCGGCCGGCGACCTGTACGTCGTCGTCCATATCACCCCGGACAGCCGCTTCGAACGCGACGGCGAGAACCTCCTCACCGATCGCCACGTCTCCATCGCCATGGCGGCGCTCGGCGGCGAGGTGGAGATCCCCACCGTTGAAAAATCCGTCCGCATCAACATCCCCGCCGGCACCCAGTCGGGCACGCTGTTGCGTGTGCGCGGCGCCGGCATGCCGCGCCTCAAAGGGTCCGGCCGGGGCGACGTCATCGTGCGCGTCGTGGTGGATGTCCCCACGCGGCTCAACAAGGAACAGAAACGGCTCTTGGCGGAACTGGCCCAGTCCATGGGGGAGGAAGGCGTCTCCACCGACGACGGACTCTTCAAGAAAGTCTTCGGCCGGTGAGGAAGAGAGTTGAAGGTTTTAAGTTTAAGGTTGAAAGGGCCGGGTTTTTGACGCCGTGCACGCATTAAGCCTTGCACTTTCCCCGTTAAACTTTGAACTTTTGACTTCTCACTTCTAACTTTTCCGCATGCCCCACTTCTTCGTCCCTCCCGACCAAATCCGCGAAAACAGATTTTTCCTGTCCGAGGGGGAATCGCGGCACCTGTCCCAGGTTTTAAGGAAGGCGCCGGGCGACGAGCTCCAGTTGTTCGACGGGCAGGGCGGCCTCTACCGCGGCGTCATCGAAAAAGTCTCGGCCGGCCGGGTGGAGGGGCGCTTGGAAACGTTGTCTCCCGCCGTCAAAAGGCCGTACGCGCTCCGTCTTTTTCAGGGACTGCCCAAAGGGGACAAGTTCGAGTGGATCCTGGAGAAGATGACGGAACTCGGCGCGGCGGAGATCGTGCCGGTGCACACGGAACGCTGCGTGGCGCATTTGTCGTCGGAAAAGGCGCCCGCACGCCTGGAACGCTGGAAGAAGATCGTCCTCTCGGCGGCCAAACAGTCGGGCCAGCCGCAGGTTCCGGAAGTCCGCCCGCCCATGTCTTTCCGGGAGGCGCTGGCCCGCGCCGGCCGGAACGGGCTCACGCTCGTTCCGTGGGAATCCGAGACCGACATGGGTTTGAAAAAGGTTTTGCGGGAACAACGGGGCCGGGCGGAGAGCGTCAACGTGTTCATCGGGCCGGAAGGCGGGTTCACCGCCGACGAGGTGTCTCTGGCCCTCCAGGGCGGCGCGGTCTCCGTCACCTTGGGCCCGGCGATTTTGCGCACCGAAACGGCGGGGCTCTTCGTCGCTTCGGCACTTCTTTATGAATGGGGGGAACAAACCAAATGAAAACGTCCATGAGCCGGGTTGTGGTGATGTCGGTGTTGTCGCTTTTGGGGGCGTTGCTGGTCAGTTATTTCTGGCAGGCGGGGACCGTCGGCCTGTTGCTGGGACTCTTCATCTTCGGCGTCGTCGCCGGTTGGAACGCTCGCCGGGCCGGCTGGCTCTGCGGCATCATCGTGGGCCTGCCGCTGGCGCTGTTCCACCTCACCCGGTCCGCCTTGCCGGACTATCCATCCCTCGCGGCCTTGTTCGGCGAGGTGGACTACTGGCGGCTGGTGGTGCCAGCCTCGGTGGTCAGCACCGGCATGTCCATCATGGGCGGCATCGTCGGCGCCTGGCTGCAGGACATGAAATACAAAAGAGGCACCTGAAATAAGACGAAGTGAAAATCTTCCTGCACACCTTCGGCTGCAAGGCCAACCAATACGACACCGAACTTCTTCGCGCCCGCATGGAACGCGCCGGCGGGGTCTCCGTCGAGGATTCCCGCCACGCCGACCTGTGCCTGGTGAACTCCTGCTCCGTCACCGCCGCTGCCGACAAGGAATGCCGCCAGTTCGTGCGCCGGCTCCTGCGCGATAACCCCCGCGCCCGCGTGGTGGTGACCGGCTGTTACGCCACCCATTCGCCCGAGGAACTTCGTTCCTTGTCGCCGAAGGTCGAAGTTTACAGCAACAAGGAGAAAGACAATTTGCCCGCCTGCGTGGGGTTCGAACTGAAACCGGAGGTCTTCGGTCTTTCCCGTTACCCTACGCGCGCCCGCGCGTTCGTGAAAATCCAGGACGGCTGTCGCGCGCCCTGCCGCTATTGCATCATCCCCACCGTGCGGTCCGAGGCGTGGAGTAAACCCGTGGGCCACGTTTTGAAAGAAGTGGAAACCTTGGCGCGCGAGGGGCACGGCGAAATCGTGCTGACGGGCATCCGCTTGGGATTGTATAAGGGGGAACTCGGGGGCAAAAAGGGGACGTTGGGCCTCGTCGGACTCCTGAAAGAGTTGGTCCGGCTCCCCGGCGAGTTCCGCCTCCGGCTCTCGTCTTTGGAGGTGACGGAAGTCAGCGACGATCTTTTGAAACTGGCCGCCTCCACGGAAAAAATCTGCCGGCACTTTCACGTGCCGCTTCAATCGGGGGACGACAAGGTTCTTAAAGACATGGGCCGGTGGTATAAATACTCTGTTTTTGAGGAGCGCGTTCGCCGCATCCGGGAACGGTTGCCGGACGCGGCCGTCACCTCCGATGTGCTGGTGGGCTACCCCACGGAGACCGATGCGGCTTTTCGAAACACGTTGGAGCGGGTGGAGGAACTCCGACTCAGCGGCCTTCATGTCTTCCGTTACTCGTCCCGCCCCGGCACGCCCGCCGCGGAATTGAAACCGCTTCCGCCGGCCGTCCTCCGCGCCCGGGCCGCCCAACTGCTGGCCCTGGCCGACCGGTTGAGGGGGGAGTTCCGGCGTCGTTTTGTGGGCACTACCCGGCGGGCCTTGGCCGAACCCTCCGGGGCGGGCTGGACGGACAATTACCTGCGCGTATCCCTGCCTCCCGGGTCCCCCGTCGGCCGTTTGGTGCCGGTGCGGGTGGGGTCGGAGGAGCCCTCCGGGGTTTCGGACGAAAACCCTTGAAAAATCGCCCTAAATCGTTTATACTCCCCCCATGAGTGATTGCATCTTTTGCCGGATCGTCCGCAAGGAGATCCCGGCGGAGATCATCCACGAGGACGCTTCGGTCGTCGCCTTCAAGGACATTCAGCCTCAGGCGCCGATTCATATTTTGCTGGTGCCGAAGAAACACATCGGCCGGGTGATGGACTTGAAACCCGACGACATGGCGCTGGTGGCCGACATCCATAAAATCGTGCAGGCGTTGGCCCGGAAATTCACCCTGCACGAAAGCGGTTTTCGCCTCGTGGCGAACAACGGTTCCAACGCCGGCCAGGCGGTAGACCACCTGCATTATCATCTGCTGGGTGGACGCAAAATGGGTTGGCCTCCCGGCTGATTCGCCGATCCTCGACGGTAAACAGCGTCTCATCGGAAGCATCCCGCAACGCGGCCCGAACGTACTCCGGCCCGGCGGTCTTTTTTTGCCAGCGGGAAATATTTTTTAGGGGTCCTCGCCGGACCCATTTCAGGAAGGTGGTGTTTCATACATGGTTTTGGTTAAAGTTCGCGAAGGGGAATCCATCGAAGAGGCCCTGCGCCGGTTCAAGAGAGAATGTGAGCGCAACGGCATCATGCAGGAGATCAAGAAACGCGAGTTCTACGAGTCCCCTTCGGTAAGACGTAAAAAGAAACAGGCCGAAGCGCGGCGCAAGATGCGCCGCCGCATGATGCGCCACAACCGGGGTTGACCGGCTCCTCGCTCCACGCGTTCAACCGACTGACTCTCAAACAGACATCGTCCGTTTCTTTCGAGGATGCCGCCGGCGTTGCGGAACGGTTTTCGTCCGCCCCGCGGGCCGGTCGGGCGCGTGTGAATCGTCGGCTAAGGGGTTGTTGAAAAATGGGCGTTTCCCGTAACGGCGTCGAACAAGTCCGCAATGCCCTCAACCCGCTGGACATCATTCGAGAAGCGGTCCCCACCCTGAAACAGGCGGGCAACCGCTGGCGCGGCCTGTGTCCGTTCCACAACGAACGGACGCCTTCGTTCTATTTCATGCCCGAAAAGGGTCTTTGGCACTGTTTCGGCGCCTGTCAGGAAGGCGGCGACATTTTCAAGTTCGTGATGAAGCTGGAGAACCTCACCTTCCCCGAGGCGCTCCGCCACCTGGCCCATCGGGCCGGCGTCACGCTGGAATGGGCCGCTTCCGACGAGACCGCCTCGCGCGAGACCAAGGAACGCGAACGGCTTCTGGAACTTCTGACCCAGGCGTCGGTTTTCTATAACGAGGCCCTGCGCAAATCGGCCGACGCCGAGCCGGCCCGTCGTCACCTGGCCCAGCGCAAGATCCGGCCGGAAACGGTGGAAAAATTTCAGTTGGGCTACGCCCCGGCGTCGGGGTTCCTGGAATCCGCCCTGCGGCGGGGAAAGCCCATCGAGGATTTGATCAAGGCCGGCCTGGCGGTGCGTTCGGAGAAGTCCGGACGGTATCACGACCCGATCCACGGCCGGCTGGTGTTCCCGATCTTTGATTCCTACGGCCGCGTGGTGGGGTTCGGCGGCCGCGTTCTTGGCGACGAGTCGTCCGGTCCGAAATACCTCAACTCCCCCGAGACCCCGGTCTATTCCAAGGGGCGGAACCTCTACGGTCTTTATCAGGGCCGCAACGGGTTGCGCACCCGCGGCCAGGCGGTGATCGTGGAAGGATACATGGACGTGGTGGGGTGCCACCAGGCCGGCGCGGATTATGCCGTGGCCCCTTTGGGCACCGCCTTCACCACCGACCAGGCGCTGCTGCTGAAACGCTACGTGCAGGAAGTGATTTTGTTGTTCGACCCGGACGACGCCGGCACGCGGGCCTCCTGGCGCAGCGCCGACGTGCTTTTGCAGAGCGACCTTTTTGTGCGCGTGGCGCACGTGGCCGGCGGCAAGGACCCGGACGAGCTGGTTCTGGAAAAAGGCCTGTCGGCGCTGGACGAGACGCTGCGGGCGGCCAAAGATGTGGCCGATTTTTGGCTGGACGACATTTCCCGCACCTCGCCGCATTTCGACAGTCTCCACGCGCGGGTGCGGCAGGCCCAGGAATTTTTGGCTTTCGTGAAGGCGGTGCCGAACGAGATGCTTCGGCGAGAGTGGGTGAAGAAAGTCGCCACGCGCCTGTCGTTGGACGAGGGCTCTTTGCGCCGGGAACTGCACAAGATCTCCGCGGTGGCGGCCAAACGGGCCGCGGCGGCCGCCCCTCCCCCGGCGGCCCGGCCGGCTCCGAAACCCGCGGAGGAACGACGCGCCCCGCACGTGCGCAGCCTGGAAGAGGAGATCCTTCAGCTCTTTTGCAACCACGCCGAGGCTTGGCCCCGGCTGCCGGAGGTGCCGGCGGAGTTGTTCCACGATCCGCGCTGCGAACGAGTGTTTTCGAAACTTTTGGCTCAGTGGAAGGAGAGGGGGGCTGTGGAGCTCGGTCCCCTGCTGGCGGAACTGCCCCCCGAGGACGCCGCCTGGTTCTCCGCGCTGGCGGCCGAGGAGAAGAAGTTCGACGACCCGCACGAGACCCTCGGCGCCCGGCTCAAACGGCTGGAACTCGTCACCACCGAACGCGAACGCCGGACGCTGGAGAAGGAAGTCCTGCAGATGCTGGAAGGCCGCATCCCGAGGGACGAAACGAAGATTTCACGGTATCAGAGTCTCACCCGGCTGCTTAAGGGCGTGGTGCGGGCCGAGGCGAAAAGCGCGACGTAGCGGAGTTTGAAACGGAAAGAATGGACGGACATCGAATGAATCACCAGGATATTTTGCGAGGGCTCATCGAACACGGCAAAGAGGCCGGGTTCCTCACCTACGAGGAGATTTCCCGGAAACTCCCTGAAACGAACCTGACCACCGAAGAACTGGACTCGCTCTTCGGCCGCCTGGAGGAGCTCGGCATCGACGTGGTGGAACGCGGCGAAGAGGCCGGCCGCCACAAACCGGCCGACGCCCACGAAGAGGCCGGCCTGCCCGAGCTGGAGCTGGACACCCAGAACTCCATCCGCATGTACCTCTCCGAAATGGGCAAGGTGCCCCTGCTCTCCCGCGAACAGGAGGTCTCCCTCGCGCGGAGCATCAAGGAGAACGAGAAGGCGCTGAAACTTCTGGTGCTGGAGTCGCCCATCACCCACAAGGAGATTCGCAACTGGGAAGCCCTCCTCGAACAGCAGGAGATGACCCCCAAGGAGCTGATGCCGCGCGGCCGACGCACCGCGTCGGAGCTGTCCGGCATGCGCCGCCGCGTGAAGACGGTGGTGAAATCCATCAATAAGAGCGAAAAGCGCGTCGTCGCCCTCGAGGAGAAACTTAAACAGCGCCTCGACCCGCCGCGCAAGCAGCGCCTCCAGGAGATGGTGCAGAAGGAACGCCGCGTCATCGTCAATAAGATCGTCAGCCTCAACCTCAACCAGGACAAGATCAAGCGGCTCATCAACAAGATCAAGAACCTCGGCCTGAAACTGCGGGAATATCAGGAGGAGATCCAGCGCTACGAGAAGCGCATCCGCCTGCCGTACCAGGAACTGAAGAAGATCTATCAGCGGGCCCTGCGCAAACAGATATCGCCGTCGGCGTTCCGCCGCCTCACGGGCTATACCCTCACCGGCATCGAAGCCACCATGATGAACATCGAAAACGTGAACCTGCGCCTGGTGAAGATGGCGCGCACCCTGCCGGTGTCCGTGGAACAGCTCCTGTCCCTCGACACCCAGCTCCGCAACCTCGAGGAGGCCATCCTCAAGGACAAGCTCCAGCTCATCAAGGCCAACCTGAGACTGGTGGTGTCCATCGCCAAGAAACATGTGGGCACCAACCTGGAACTCTCCGACCTGATCCAGGAAGGCGGCCTGGGGCTCATCAAGGCGGTCGAGAAGTTCGAATGGAAACGGGGGTTCAAGTTCTCCACCTACGCCACCTGGTGGATCCGGCAGTCCATCAACCGGGCCATCGCGGACCAGGCGCGCACCATCCGCATCCCGGTGCACATGAAGGAGATCATCTCCAAGCTGTCCAAGGTGTCGCGCAAACACCGGCAGGAACTGGGTCGGGAACCCACCATCGAGGAATACTCGCGCGGCCTGCGGCTTTCCCCGGAAAAAGTGCGGCAGATTTTGAAGATCATGCAGGAGCCCATCTCCCTCACCACGCCCATCGGCGAGGAGGAGGATTCCTCCCTGGAGGATTTCCTGGAGGACAAGGGCGGCCCGACGCCGACCAAGTCGGCCAACGAGATATTGCGGCAGAAGGAAGTGGAGCGGGCCCTGGTGACGCTCAGCGAACGCGAGGCGGAGATTATCCGCCTGCGGTTCGGCATCGGCACCGGATACCCGCGCACCCTGGAGGAACTGGGGAGGATTTTCAACGTCACGCGGGAACGCGTCCGCCAGATCGAGGCGAAGGCCATCCGGAAATTGCGGCACCCGTCCCGCAGCCGCCTGTTGCGGGAATATCTGGACTGAGTACAATAGTAGCCTGCCCCGCCGGGTTCGGCCGGCGGCCCGCGGATTTTCGGGCCCTTAGCTCAGCGGTTAGAGCATCCCGCTCATAACGGGCAGGTCGGTGGTTCAAATCCACCAGGGCCCAACTTTGAATTTGACGCAAGTTCCGTCTCCCGTGCGGGCGGTTAGCTCAGCGGTAGAGCATTCGCCTCACACGCGAAGGGCCACAGGTTCAAACCCTGTACCGCCCACACGGGGGATGGGAGCGTCGCGGCTGTGGAAAGGTTGATGAAGTGAACGACAAAATCGCATCGTTGATAAAACTCCAAGACTTCGATTCCCAGTTGGACGCCCTGGCGCAGTCCAAAGCCCGCCTCGCTCCGGAAAAAGAAAACATCCAATCGCAGATACAGTCCCTCGCCTCCGCCCTCGAGGAGGCCAAGAAGACCCTCACCCAGACCCAGGTGGACCGCAAGAACCTCGAACTCGACGTGGACACCAAGGAGCAGGCCATCCGCAAGTTCGGCAACGAGCTGAACTCCGTGAAAAGCAACGACGCGTATAAGGCGCTCCTCTCTCAGATCGACGAGGCCAAAAAAGCCAAGTCCCAGGCGGAGGACCAGGTGCTGGAGATGATGGAAAAGATAGAGAAACTCCAGAGGGATTCCAAGGAACAGGACAAACGGTTCCAACAGGACAAGGCCGCGTTCGAGAAACAGATTGCCGACCTGGACGCCGAGGAACAACGCCTGCAGGGGGAGTGGGACCAGAAGAAGAAGGAGCGCGACGACTATTTTCAGACCCTGCCCGACGACGTCCGCACGCCCTACGAATACCGCACGCGCGGCAAAAAGCGCGACGCGGTGGTCGCCCCCATCGGCGTCAACAACACCTGCGGCGGCTGCCGCACCAAGCTCCCGCCCAGCGTTGTCAACGATGTGATGAAAGGCAAGGATTTGATCTCCTGCGAGACCTGTTCCCGCATTCTCTATATTCCGGCAAAGGCGCCCGCCGCCACCGCCTAACGTCCCCGGCCTGCCGGCCTCTTCGTGCAACCCACACCCGCTTCCCCGGATCCCGCCTCCCCCAAAGATCGGCTTGCAACCGCAGCGTCCCGTTTCGTCCGGGCCTGTGAAAGCCGTGGCCTCGTTGTGCGGGAACAAAGACCCATTGCTCACGGCCGACAGCTCGTTTGTGAAGGCGATGCTGAAAAGGCCACGGTGAACGTTTACTTCGGGAAACAGGGCGTCAGCGTCGTCCTCGGCGGCAAAGAGGGGGAACTGAAGCGGATGTTGGAGTCCGTGCGAAACGAGGTGTTGACGTCCTTCGGCCGGCCGGCGGACCTCCGGACGGGGTCCTCCTCCGCCGTGCCCCTCCCTCCGCCGCCGTGGATCGGCACGGATGAATCCGGCAAGGGGGACTTTTTCGGCCCCTTGGTGGCCGCTGGTTTTTACGCAGGCGAGACGGAAGAGAAGGCCCTGCGGGCCCTTGGCGTGAAAGACAGCAAGCTGTTGTCGGATAAGCGGATCATGGAGATCAGCGACGAGCTGTTGAAAGGGTTCGATCGAAAGTCCTTCTCCGTGGTGGAACTCGATCCGGAGCCGTATAATCGGCTCTATCAGCAGTTCGTCACGGAAGGGAAGAATTTAAACCACCTGCTGGCCTGGGGGCATGCCCGGGCCATCGAGAATATATTGGAACAAAAGGAATGCCCCACGGTGATCGCCGACAAATTCGGGGACGAGGCGTTCCTCCGGTCCAAGCTCCTTCGCGGCACCCGCGACCGGCGGATACGGTTGATACAGATCCCCCGGGCGGAACAGAATTTGGCGGTGGCGGCCGCCTCCATCCTGGCGCGTCGGCGGCTGTTGGAATGGTCCCGGTCCGCCGAGCGGACGTGGGGTCAGGTGTTCCCCAAGGGCGCTTCGCCGGCGGTGGAAGCCGCGGCGAGACAGTTCGTGGCAAAACACGGGAAGGAAAACCTGCGAAAAGTTGCTAAAATACACTTTAAGACCGCCGAACGGGTGGCGCCGTAACGGAACACCCGTTTTTCGGTCGTCGGCTCTTTGTAACGGCAACTGGAGGATCGCTCCGTTGAATAGGAACGGAGAGGAAAGTCCGAGCTCCACGGGAGAACGGTGCCGCATAACGTGCGGGGCCTGCCGGCGCGCAGGTACGGACAGTGCCACAGAAAACAAACCGCTCCGCCTTCGGGTGGAGTAAGGGTGAAAACGTGAGGTAAGAGCTCACGCCTCTTTCCCGCAAGGGAGGGAGCGGGCAAACCCCACCGGGAGTAAGGTCAAATTGAGGCGCCTTCCGCTTCGGCGGAAAGGGGGACGGCTCCGGTCCCAAAGCCTCAGGTAGACCGCAGGAGTCCCGCCGCAAGGCGGGGCCCAGGTCCCCGGACGAAAGTCCGGGCCTAGAGAAATGATCCACCCCGTCCAACGAGGGCGGGCACAGAACTCGGTGTACAGGTTGTCGTCAGGCGCCTACGGGCCGTCGAATGGGAATACCATCCGACGGCCCTATTTTTTTGCCCCGCCCGTTTCACTCATCCGTTTTTTTGGGGAGTGCCGCGCGTCCCGGCGGCCTTGGCCGGTTTTCGCGGAGGGGGGGCGGCCGCGGTCGTGGCACCCGTCAAGTTTCGGCCGCGATGCCGATGGCGCGCAAGAAACGCGCATCGGTGTTGAAAAATATTTTAATAAAAAACGGATCCGCTCCCCGCCCCGGCATTTTCTCCGTCGATAAAACCCCGCGCCTCTCTCCCCGAAAAATATTTAAAAAAATCTTAAAAAACGCTTGACACGAAAAAGGGGACAATGTATATTTAAGACCACGGTGGTGGAAAGTGGTGAACTGTGGTGAATAGTGTAGAAATGTGGGGGACACTGAAGAATGTTCTTGGGCGGCGAGTATCAACATACTCTCGATGGGAAGCGCCGCGTCTTTATTCCGGCGCGCCTGAGAAGCTCCGTCGCGCGTTTTGTGCTGACGCGGGGCTTGGAAGGGTGTGTGTCTCTCTATACGGAGGGGGCATGGAAAAAATTATTGGAGAAACTGCAGAACCTGCCCGTCGCCAACAAAAGCCAGGCGCGGGCGTTCAAGCGACTTTTGATTTCTGGAGCCACGTTGGAGGAGGTGGATGGGCAGGGGCGCCTGCTGGTCCCCGAATCGTTAGGGCGTTACGCCGGAATACGAAAAGACGTGATGATCATCGGGATGGATACACACATCGAGATTTGGTCTTCGGAGAAATGGAACAAATACCGGCGGTCCGCTGAGAGTTACACCAATCGTATCGCCGAACAGATCGATCTGTAGCACGAAACGCGGTTTTTTGATCTTTGACAGTCCCTGTTGAGCATGTCCCGGTCCTATTAAAGGAGGCGGTGGAGGCCTTGAGGCCTCGCCCCGGGGGGGGATTCCTCGACGCGACCGTCGGTTTCGGCGGCCATGCGGCGGATATCCTCGCCCGCTCCTCGCCCGACGGGCGGTTGTGGGGGATCGACCGTGACCCGGAAGCCTTGTCGGTCGCAGAATCGCGGTTGGCGGTGTTCGGCGTTCGGGTCCGGCTGGCCCGCGGCAATTACGATCGCGCGGGGGAGTTGTTCCCAGATGTCCCGGGAGGGACATGGGACGGCATCCTCGCCGACCTCGGCGTCTCCTCGCTGCAATTGCTGACCCCGGAACGGGGTTTTAGCTTTCAGCGGGAGGGGCCGCTGGACATGCGCATGGACCCCGCCCAGCCGGAGACGGCCGCTTCCTATGTGGAGCGGGTGAACGTGGAGGAGTTGGAAGAACGGTTGGTGGAGGCGGGCGAAACCCGGTTCGCGGGAAAACTGGCCCGTCTGTTGAAGAGCCGGCTGTTCTCGAGCACGCTGGATTTGGCGGCGGCGGTGGCCCGAACAGTGCCTCGACGGGGAAGAACCCACCCGGCCACGCGGGTGTTCATGGCGCTGCGGTTGGCGGTGAATGGGGAGATGGAAAGTCTTAAGAGATTTTTGACGAATGCGCCGGCGTGGTTGGGACCCGGCGGCCGGCTGGCGGTGATCACCTTCCATTCGTTGGAAGACAGGGTGGTGAAGCGGTTTTACAAGGAAACTCCCGGATTTTCGAGCATGAAAAGTGTGACGAAATCACCGTTGATCCCGACGTGGGAAGAAAGAAAGCGGAATCCTCGAAGTCGTAGTGCAAAGTTGAGGGTCTTTGAAAAACGGTAGGTGAAGTGTGTCGACGGTGGGCTCGACGGACCGCCACGAAGGCGGCTTTTGGGGGCGCCCCAACGGAGATTCGAAAAGAGCGGATCTCCCAGCGTTGGGACAGCCCAAGTGACACTGGAATTTTGGGGGCGTGGGTATCTCTCTCGGCGGGATACCCGCCCTTAATTTGACAACACGAACGACATCGTCCGGGACGGAGAGGGAGGAGGCTTCCTTCTCCCTCTCTCGTCCTGGACACGGTTTTTTATCCGCTAACGACTCCTCTGTGCGGGGGGTCGAATCGTCAATGAGGGGAGATGCGGGTGCGCTTCTGGAAACAAGTGTCGTTGATTGTTCCGGTTGGGCTGGGTGTTGTGGTGATGACGTTTTTGGCGACCGCCTGGTTTGAGATACAGGCGGTGCGGTGGGGATACAAGGCGCAGAAGGTGCGGCAGGAAATAGACGACCTGAGCAAGAAAGAGGAAACTCTTGACCAGCGCCTGCAGCAAAATCTCTCCCTTTCGCGGCTCGATGCTCTGGCGCGGACCAAGTTCGGTCTGCAGGCGCCGGGCCCTGCCCAGATTGTCCTGCTGACGGACCCCGGCGATAGATAATGGCAATCCCCATTGATGCGGAGTTCGGCGGCGCTCGGTCCGCCGGGCTATTTTAAGGGTCCGCTCTTGTTACTATGAAGTTTCGATTTCGTCTCGTACAAGCCCTCCTCTGTGCCGGTTTTTCCGCGGTGCTCCTGCGTCTCGGCTACCTTCAGTTGTGGTGTCATGACGACCTTTTCCTTCGAGCCAGAAACCAATCCCAGCGTTGCATACGTGAAGCGCCCCGGCGGGGTCCCATTTTGGACCGCCAGGGACGCGTGTTGGCCGAATCGGTGCGTGTGGGATCCTGCTACGCCGATCCGCGGTTGATCTCGCGCGTGGACGACGTGGCCCGGCGGTTGTCGCCCATCCTGAAGATGCCGGTGTCGGCCATCGCGGCCAAGATACGAAAGGCGCCCGGGTCGTTCGTCTGGCTGGCGCGGCATCTGCCGGTGGAACAGGCTCAGGCCTTGGAAAAGGCCAACCTCCTGGGGGTGGGGTTGCAGTGGGAATATAAGAGGTTTTATCCCAACGGGGACCTCGCCTCCCATCTGCTCGGGTACGTGGGGGGGGAGGGGCAGGGCTTATCGGGAACGGAGCGGATATTCAACGACTCCTTGTTGGATACTCGCCCGCCCCGCCATGCTCTGCGGGACGGCCGCGGGACGGGTCTTTCTCTCCCCTCGGAAGAGACGGAAGGGAAGCCGGGCGGCACGTATGTCCGCCTGACCATCGACCGGACGATCCAGTATCTGGCCGAGAAGGAACTGGAGTGGGGGATGAAACGTTCCCGTGCCAAGACGGGAATGATCGTGGTGCAGGATCCCCATACCGGTGAGATTCTGGCGGCGGCGAGTCGGCCGAACCTGGAGTTGACGGCGAAGACGTTGAGCCATGTGAGTGAGATACAGATCCCGGCGGTCCATGCGGTTTTCGAGCCGGGGTCCACGTTCAAGGTGGTGTTGGCGGCCGCGGCGCTCGAAGAGGGCACGGTGAAACCCGGCGAGACGTTTTACTGCGAGAACGGCGAATGGAGATATCGCGATCTGACCATCCACGACCATTCCCGGGAAAAGATCCTGACCTTCGCCCAGGTCATCGAGCGGTCGTCCAACATCGGCACGGCCAAGGTGGCCCTGCGGTTGGGCAAGGAGAAGTTTTACGATTACGTGCGGGCGTTCGGGTTCGGGACATTGACGGGGTCCGAGATCCCGGGGGAGAGCGCCGGGCTTTTGAAGCCCATCCCGCGATGGAGCGGGGTGAGCCTGCCCATCACCTCCTTCGGGCAGGAGGTCAGCGTCACCGCCCTGCAACTGGCCTGCGCCTACAGCGCCATCGCCAACGGCGGGGTGCTGCTGGAACCGCGGCTGTTCGTGGAGGCGGTGGACCAGATCGGTGGCCGAAAGACGTGGGAAACGCCGACGGCCATTCGGCGGGTGATATCCGAAAAGACGGCGGCCAGGCTGAGGGACATCTTGCAGGGCGTGGTGTTGCGGGGCACCGGGAAAGACGCTTTGCTCGACGGGTGGACGGTGGCCGGGAAAACCGGCACGGCCCAGAAGATCGACCCGCGCACGCGGAAGTATTCGGCGGACAAATTCGTGGCTTCCTTCTGCGGTTTTGTGCCGGCTGTGAAGCCCCGGTTGACCATCGTGGTGGTGTATGACGAACCTCAGGGGGTCTCCTGGGGCGGCTACAACGCCGGTCCCGTTTTCCGCAACGTGGCGTGGCATGCCATGACATATCTGGGGGTGTCGTCGGACAAGGAGACCCGTCTGGCGCGCCGGAAACTGCGGGAGGTGTCGCCTTTATGACCACGCGCGCGCGTTCGATGAGATTCGACCAGTTGCTCAAGGGGATGGCCTGTCGACGGATCGGGCCGGCGGGGAACCCCCTGATCCGCGGGGTGTGTTACGATTCCCGCCGTGTGCGGCCGGGAGATCTCTTTGTGGCGTTGACGGGGAGAAAAGCCGACGGGCATGATTTCATTCCGCAGGTAGCGGCGGCCGGGGCGGTGGCGGTGTTGGCGGAGAGGCCGGTGGAATCGCCGGCGCCGGCGGCGCTGGTGCCGTCCACGTTGGAGGCCCTTTCGCCGGTCTCCCTCCGTTTCTACGGCCATCCGTCCGCCGGGTTGTGCGTCGTCGGCGTGACGGGGACCAACGGCAAGACCACCATCACCTATATGTTGGAAAGCATCTGGAAGGCGGCGGGCCGCAAGTCCGGCGTTATCGGCACGGTGGAATACCGCTGGGGAAAGAAGACGGAACGGGCCACCAACACCACGCCGTTTTCGGCCGACATCCAGCGGCTTCTGGCGCGCATGAAGACCGACGGCGTGACACACGTGGCCATGGAGGTGTCGAGCCATGCGCTGGAACTGCATCGCGTGGACGGCATGGAGTTCCGGGCGGGGATATTCACCAACCTGACGCGAGACCATCTGGATTTCCATCAGACGATGGAGAATTATTTCGAGGCGAAGGCCAAGCTCTTCGACCGGCTGCTTCCGACGGGAAAAAAAAGGAAATTTGCTATAATCAACGCCGACGACGCGTGGGCGGAAAAGATGCTGGCGCGGGTCCGTTGCGACCGTTTGACATACGGGGTGAGGTCCCCCGCCGACCTTTCCGCGGAGAACGTCTCCCTGAGCGCGGAGGGGACATCGTTCGATTTGGCGGTGGCGGGCCGGCGCGTGCCGGTCCGGTTGGGGAGCGTGGGGATGCACAACGTTTCCAACGCGCTGGCCGCCGCCGGCGCGGCGCTGTCTCTGGGCATCCCCATGTCGTCCGTTCAGAAAGGTCTGCGTTCGTTCCGAGGCGCTCCGGGCCGTCTCGAACGCGTTGTCCTGCCGTCGAAAAAACGCGGCGTCTCCTCGGCGCTCTCCTTCAGCGTTTTCGTGGATTATGCCCATACCGACGACGCTTTGAAGAACGTTCTGGAGGCCCTGCGGCCTCTCGCCTCCGGACGGCTGATCACCGTTTTCGGCTGCGGCGGCGATCGGGACAGGACGAAACGTCCTCTCATGGGCGATGTGGCGGTTCGGATGTCCGATTATGTCATCGTCACATCGGACAACCCCCGCAGCGAGGAGCCGCAGCGGATCGCGTTGGACATCGAAGTGGGGATCCGGCGGACGGGACTCTCCCATTACGAAGTGGTTTTGGACAGGGAACAGGCGATACGGAAAGCGGTGGGGCTGGCCAAGCCGGGCGACGTCGTCCTGGTGGCGGGAAAGGGACATGAGACCTATCAGATTTTCAAAGACAGGACCGTCGATTTCGACGACCGCGTGGCGGTTCAGCAGGCGCTTTCCGGCCGGGTCGGCGCGTAGGGGTTCGGGTCTGGGAGGATTCTCCTCATGAAACCGGCATGGCGCATGGACGACGTGGCTCGTCTGTGCGGCGGACAGGTGATGTCGGGGGACCCGAAGACCGAGCTGGGGCCGATCGTTTTCGATTCGCGCGCCGTGGAGCCCGGCGTCACTTTTCTGGCATTGAAAGGCCACCGGCAGGACGGGCACGATTTCGTGTCGGAGGCGGTGGCGCGCGGGGCGTCCGCGGTGATCGTTTCCCGGGAATGTCCGTTGCCGTCATGGCCGGGGGTGTGCGTGCGTGTGTCCGATTCCCTTTCCGCCCTGCAGGCGCTTGGGGCCGCCCACCGCGACCGGCTGGGTCTCCGGGTGATCGGGGTGACCGGCAGCAACGGGAAGACCACCACCAAAGAGATGGTGTCGCATGTCCTGACGCGGGCGGGGAACTCGGTTTTTTCGTCGAAGGGGAACCTCAACAGCCAACTCGGCCTGCCGTTGATGTTGCTGGAGATGGACGACTCTCACGAATACGGGGTGCTGGAGATGGGCGCCTCGCAGAGGGGGGAGATCGCGCGGTTGGCGTCCCTGGCCAAGCCGCAGGTGGGCGTGATCACCAACGCGGGGTTGGCGCATCTGGAATTTTTCGGGAGTGCGGAAGGGGTGGCCGAGGCGAAATGGGAATTGGCCGCCGCCCTGCCGGCCACCGGCGCGGCCGTGATCAACGCCGATGACCCGGCCCTGGCGGCCCGGGCGCGCGGCTTGAAGTGTTCCGTCATCCGCTACGGCACCGCCGCCGGGGCCGACGTGCGGGCGGAGAACATCCGTCCGGGGCCGGAAACCGTTTTTGACCTGACGGTGGGATTTTTCCGTCAGGAAGTGAGGCTCTCGACCCCGGGACGGTTCAACGTCTACAACGCCTTGGCCGCGGTGGCGGTGGGCATGTGGGAAAAAGTGGACATGAAAACACTGGTGCGAGCCCTGGAAACTTTTTCGCCGCCGCCGAGCCGCATGGAGGTGCGCACGCGACGAGACGGCGCGGTGTTCGTCCTCGACGCCTACAACGCCAACCCCAGCTCCATGAAGGCGTCGCTGGAAAGTTTCGTGTCGGCCTATCCTTCCCGGCGGAAAATCGCGGTGTTGGGCGGCATGAAGGAACTGGGCGCGTTCATGGAGAAGGAACACGAAGCGCTGGGCGCGCTGCTGGCGGCCCTGTCGTTGGACGAGGTCTTTTTCTTGGGCGAAGAGGCGGACTGGGTGAGGCGGGGTTTCGAACGCGGGAAGGGAGCCGCCGCGTTCCGGGGATTCGGGAACAAGGAAGCATTGCATGCCGGTTTGCGCGGGAGGTTGTCCGGCGGGACGGCGGTTCTGTTCAAGGCGTCGCGGAGCGTGGCGTTGGAGAACATCTACGGTCCGCTGTTGACGGAGAAATGAAGAGGGGAGACACATGACCTACTACCTGCACTATCTGCGCGAATTTTTCTCGCCGTTGAACGTGTTCCAATACATCACCTTCCGCGCCGGCGGCGCGTTCCTGACCTCGCTGTTGATCTGGCTTTTCGCCGGGAAATGGTTCATCAATTTCTTGAAGAACAAAAAGATACAGCAGTCCATACGGGAATACGGCCCCTCCACGCATCTGGCCAAGGCCGGCACGCCGACCATGGGGGGCCTCTTGATCCTCGTCGCGATGGTTTTCTCCACGCTGCTGTGGGCGCGGGTGGACAACCGGTTTATTGTGTTGACGCTCCTCTCCGCCGTCTATCTCGGCGCGGTGGGTTTCATGGACGATTATCGGAAATGGCTGACGAAGCATCCCGCCGGGGGGCTGTCCGACTCCGTGAAGATGGGCGCGCAGGTGGCGTTGGCGTTGGGGGTGGCGGTCTATCTGTATTTTTGTCCGCCCAACGCGAGTTATGGCACCTGGGTGGATGTGCCGTATCTGAAGCACGTGTATCTGACGCTGGGGAACGTCTATATCCTTTTCGCCCTGTTCGTCATCGTCGGCACCTCCAACGCGGTGAACATCGCCGACGGGCTGGACGGGTTGGCCGGAGGGACGCTTCTGGTCTCCGCCATCACTTTCGGGATTTTTTCCTATCTGGCCGGACACGTCAAACTGTCCGAATATCTGCGCATCGTCACCGTGCCCGGCGCCGGGGAATTGACGGTGTATCTGGCGGCCATGGCGGGCGCGTGCCTGGGTTTTCTTTGGTACAACGCCTATCCCGCGGAGATTTTCATGGGAGACACGGGCTCCCTCTTCATGGGCGGCACCATCGGCATCGCCGCGCTCTGCATAAAACAGGAGTTGATCCTGGTCCTGGTGGGAGGGATCTTCGTGGCGGAGGCGGTGTCCGTCATCCTGCAGGTGGGGTCGGTGCGTTACCGGGGAGGGAAACGGGTCTTCCGCATGGCGCCGTTGCATCACCACTTTGAAGTGGGAGGGATGCCGGAGACCAAGGTCACCATGCGGTTTTGGATCGTGGCGGTGGTGTTGGCCCTCCTGGCCCTCACCTCCCTGAAGATCCGGTAACATGGATCTGTTCGCTCACCCCGTCCTTTCCGCCTGGTTTCGCCGCAAGGAGGTGTGTGTGGTGGGGCTGGGCAAGTCGGGGCTGGCGGCGGCCGCGTTTTTGAAGCGGCTCGGCGCCCGGGTGAGCGTCACGGAAAAACAGCCGCGTCAGAAAGCGGCGAAATGGGTCCGGGAGTTGCCGCCCGGCGTTTTTTGCGAGACCGGATCGCATCGTCTTCTTCGTCGGTCGTGGGACCTCTTGGTAATCAGTCCGGGCGTGCCGGCGGAGGTGTGGAAACCCCACGCCGCGGCCGGCCGGATGGTATGGGGAGAGATGGAGTTGGGATACCGCGCGCTTTCCCTGGCGGGCCGTTGGCCGCGCCGGGCCGCCGCGGTGACCGGCACCAACGGAAAAACCACCACCACGGCTCTGCTCGGGGAGATCTGCCGCGCCGCGGGGTTCCACACGGTGGTGGCGGGGAACATCGGAACGCCTCTCTGCGCCGTGGCGCATCGGTTGGATGCGGGCGCCGCGCTGGTGTTGGAGGTGTCCAGCTATCAACTGGAGACGGCCTGCGCTTTCCATCCCGCCGCCGGCGTGGTGATGAACGTGACGCCCGACCATTTGAAACGGCACCGCACCATGAAAAACTACGCCGAGGCCAAGTTCCGGCTGTTCCAAAACTTTCTGCCGGAGGAGACCGCGGTGCTGAACGCTGCCGATCCGTGGTGTCGCCGTCTGGCGCGCACGGTGCCGGGGAAGATATTTTGGTTCGGCCGCGCGGCGGAGCGCCGCGGCCGGCCGGGCGTTTTCTTCGACGGAAAACGGCTGCGGGCCGCCGTTCCCGGAGGGAGGGCGGTCTGGGATCCGCCGCGTTATCTGCGCGGTTATCATAACGTGGAGAACGCCATGGCCGCGGCGGCCTGCGGGCTGGCCCTCGGCGCCGGAGGGGCGGCGGTCCGGAAAAGTTTCGAACGGTTTCGCGGCGTGGAACACCGCCTCGAAGAGGTGCGCTGCCGGAACGGGGTCCATTTCGTGAACGATTCCAAGGCGACGAACGTGGATTCCACCGCGGTGGCTTTGCGTTCTTTCGTCGGAGGGCTGCATCTGATCCTGGGCGGCCAGGACAAGGGGTC
>JAKLDV010000159.1 GCA_022703335.1 Elusimicrobiota bacterium | reverse complement strand
GTCCGGAGCCGGCCGGCCAGCGCGGCATAATCCACCGTGAACCGCAGGTCGTCCCTCTCGCCGGCCCGGCGAAGAGAGGTCTCCAGCCGGATGTCCGCGGAGAGCCTCTGCGGCCGGGCTCGCTCCCGGGCGGTGCAACCCACCCGCACCCGCAACGTCAATCCATGAATGGTCAGGCTGTCCATATAAGAAAAAGTTACCAATTTGTGTCCAGAGGTGTCAATTTGTGTCTAGTAGAAACTATTTTATAGAACCCCTTGAAATAGGGCTTTTTTTCGGGTAAAAAGGGGGTGAGGGAGACTTCGTCTCTAGTTCGCAGCACCCGCATCACATAGACATTAAAAACGCAAACTTCGGGCCGATGAAGGCACGAAGGAGTTGTTCGGCATTTTGCCGAGGGAGAGATCCTTGCCGACGCTCAGCAAAAACGATCACCGCGCTCGCCTGAGCCGCCGACCGTTTTGGGTCCGCGCCGTCGCCACCGCGACGGCGGGGATGTTCTTTTGCACCCAGGTGGTGGGCGCCACCCAGGTGGAGAAGAGTTTCTGGGAACAGCGCCGCGACGCCGCCCAGAAGAAGTTCACCTCCGACGACACCGCCGGACAGGATCTCCCCCTCGAACTCCACCGCCGCCGCCAGGGACTCTCCTCCGAGGAACGTCAACTCCTGGCCCAGCTGCCGGCCGCCGCCGCCCCGCTCCAGTTCCTGCCTCCCTCCTCCGTCTCCCTCCCCACCCGCGTCACGCAAGGTCTCCCGTCCCCCGCTCCGGAGACCCCGCGGGACGTCCCTCTCTCCTCCCTCGATCTACCGGACTGGATCACCCAGGTGGTCCTCCCGTACGGCCACATCCGCCAGATCCACTTCTCCCCGGCGCCGGGCGCGCCCCTCGTGGTCCACATCCAGGACGCCCATGAGTACGCCGACGCCCAGAAGAACATCTCCTCGCTCATCGAGTCCCTGCTGTCGGAACGCGGCATCTCGCTGGTGGGACTGGAAGGGGCCGCCGGCGGGTTCAACCTCAAACCCTACCGCGCTTTCCCGGACCGCAAGATCCTGCGGGATACCGCCGACTTCCTCCTGCGGGAGAACCTCATGGGCGGCGCCGAGCACGCCGGATGGGTCTCGGAAGCGGAACCCCAGCTCTGGGGGGTGGAGACCGCCGAACCGTATTTCGCCAACATCGAGGCCTTCCGGCAGGCCCTTCCCTCCCAACCCGTCCTCAACGACCTCCTGAAAACCTGGAAGAACCGGATCGACGGGCTGAAGGCGGACGTCTATTCCGTCCAGCTCCGGGATTTCGACCAGAAGCTCCTCGACCAGCGGGAAGGCTCCCTCTCCCTCGGAAAATATGTCCGCTATCTTACCCTGGCCGGGACCCCGGCGACGGGCCGACACCCGCAACTGGACTCCTTCGTTAAAGCGCTTGAATTGGAAGAGACCCTGGATTTCGACCAGGTGGAAAAAGAACGGGTCCAGCTGATCGAACTCCTCTCCCAACGCCTGCCGGAAGACTCGCTCGACCGTCTCATTGAGAAAAGTCTCCTCTACCGTCTCGGCCGGCTCAGCTATGGCGATTACCACCGCTACCTGAAGACCCTCTGCTCCTCCAACGGCATCGATCTCTCTCAGTTCGTCTTCATGGGCCGCTACATCGAGTATGTGCTGACCGCCGAAGGCATCTCGCGCGACAAACTTTTCGCCGAGGTGTCGGACGTGGAGAACCTCATCCTGGCGCGGCTGCTCGTCACCCCCGAACAAAAGGAACTCCGGGCGATCTCGGACCATTACCTCCTGATCAAGAAACTCGCCGAATTCGTCGTGGCGCCGGAGGACTGGCTCTACTTCTCGAAGAACCGGGCCGAGGTCCTCGCCCTGCCCCGGCGACTCAACGCCCTGTTGAAAAAAACCGGCACCGACACAGCGGACGACGACCCCGACCTGACGACCTCCCTCCGTCCTTTCGAAGATTTTTGTTCCCTGGCGGTCCAACGGAACGACGCCCTGTTGGACAACCTGTTGGGAAAGATGAATTCCCAAAAACAGCGGGCGGCCATCCTGGTGGCGGGCGGGTTCCATACGCAGGGGCTCACCGACCTGATGCGCCGCAAGAACGTTTCCTACGTGGTGGTGACGCCCAAGTTCCAGGCCGTCGACAAGAACGCGCATTACCTCGATTTTCTCGCCCGCGACAAACGGCCCCTGGAGAAACTCCTTTCCGGCGAAAAGATCACGCTAAAATCCCCCATCGTGGGCACCGGCGCCCTGTGGAACCTGGCGGAACGCGGCTTCGACGGCCGCTGGAAGGTGCGCCTCACCGCCGCCACCGCCGCCATGCTCTGGATGGCCGCCCACCCCGACGGCCGTTTGCCGCCGGAGATCCGCGAAACGCTCCTGGCCCTGGAGGGGGTGGACGGGCTCGACGTCTCCACGCCGGAGACCCAGGCGTTCATCTCGTCCATCGAGGTGCGCCTCAACAAAACCATCGGCCTCCGTTTCACCGCCACCCAGAAAGCCAACGAGGCGGCGTTCAAGAAGAGCGCGGAATATTCCAAGGTCAAGTCGCGCCGCGTGGTCGCCGAAGGCGTCATCGGCGACTACTACGTGGTGCTGACGAGCCAGCGGCCTGGCCTGTGGACGCGTGCGCGAGGTTGGGTCTCCCAACGCGCCGCGGCCCTTGGGGCGTGGGTCCGTCGGCTTCAAAAAAAGATCGCCGAACTCAAAGCCGCCGAACGGAAATCCGCCCTCCGCGTCGTCCCCGACCTCACCGTCGCCGCCCTGGGCCTTCCGAACAAGGTCTGCCAGGACGCCCATTTCTCCGGCCGGGTGGACCTGAAGGTTCCCAACGGCCGGGGCACCCTGCTCTGCGTGTTCGACGGGCAGGGCGCCAACGGCCATCACGTCGCCCAAACCGCGCGGGACAACGTCGACAAGATTTTCAAGCGGTTCCTGCTGGATTCAAAAGGCGACGTCGCCGCGGCGCTGCAACGGACGGCCAAGGGACTGGTGGACTGGATCGGCAATCGCGCCGACGGGGCCGCCACCCTCTCCATCGTCTATGTGCCCGACGGCGCCGCCACGGGATACGCCGTCTGCCTGGGGGATTCCCCCGTCCTCTGGTCCCCCAGCGGCGACGGGCGACCGAAAGGAATCACGCATCCCGGCGTGCAGAGCGCCGGCGTCCATTTCGGCAATTCCTACCGTTTCTCGGGGAAACTCCCGCACCAACATCTGCTCGGCTCGGAGAGCACCGCGGGGCCGCTCGAACTCGACAGTTTCACGTTTGACCTGCCGCCGGACGGCGTCGTCATGGTCGCTTCCGACGGTTTCGCCGACCTCCCCGAACTCACCGAAAAAGGTCTGGTCGATTACGCCCGGCGCGTGGAACCGTGGGCCAAAGCCGGTGTGCCGGCCGACGAGATCGTGCGCCGCGCCCGCAAAACAAAAATCCTCGAATCCAACGACGACGTCACCCTGCTGGTCCTTCGCCCGCCCCAAGAGCCGTCCCTGATCGGGGCCTTGTGGTCGCGGACGACGGCCGGCCGGTGGACCACGCCCCGACTCGCCCGATTCTCCCTCATCGTCCGGAGCACTCTGAAATACGTGTTCGGCTACGACCTCACCGCGCCGCGCGATCCTTCGGAGCGCCGGTTCGGTTCGGTCTGGCCCGTGCGATTCGCATTGGTCACAACCACCGATCCCCAGGGGATCACGCGCCACGCGCTCTCCCTCGGCGCGTTCGGATTCCGCAAAGACATCGCCCTGACCCCGGCCGGGAAAGGCGTTCTCCACACCGTTTTAGTGGAACTCGTTTCTTTCCTCTTCCTGTGGGAAGGACTGCGGGGAAGCTTCTGGATGGTCTTGGAAAATCCCCCCCTGATCCTCTCGATGGCGACGGGGATATTGCTGTCGGCGGCGGCGACCGCCTATTTCGTCCTTTGGATTTTTCAAGGGTTCCGCGAACTCCTCCGGCCGGCCCAGGACCATTCCAAAACCTGGGAGCGGGCCGTTCGCCGGACCAGCCGTGTCCTCTCTTTCGTTCTCCCGCCCCTTCTCCTGTTGTCGGGCTCCATCCTGTTTCCCAATCGGCTGGGACTGGCCGTGGCGGCCGAAGGACTGGGGTTGGCGGGCCTCCTGCAAGGGTGGCCGCTGACGCGTCTGGGAGCTCGCCTCACCGCCGCGCTCCGACCCCAAGCCCTCTTCTCCCGCCTGGCCAACCATCTTCCGGGCCGGGCGGCACGGGTCGCCGCACAACGGGGCCTTCTCGAAAAAAGCATCGAGGGGCGGCTTCAAACGATCTATGGGGACAAAGCCGTTTCTCTGCGGCCGAAACTGACGGCGTTGCTGAATGATTTCCGCCGACAGCACGCCGCGCTGGCCGGAGACATCCCCTACGGCGAACGCCTCAGCGAACGGGACGCCGTCCTCGTTTCCTACGGCGATTCCATTCAGGGGGCGCGGGCCGGCGCGCATTTGGCGGCGCTGCGCCGGTTCCTCCGGAAACATCTGCGGGGCGCGGTGAACGCCGTCCACTTCCTTCCTCTGAACCGATCCACCTCGGACCGCGGGTTCGCGCCGGTCAAGCACGCCGAGGTGGATCCGCGCTACGGCACCCAGGAAGACATCGCGGACATCCAAAGTGACGGTTTTGACGCCATGCACGATTTCGTGGTCAACCACGTTTCCGCCTCCAACGAGCGTTTCCAGGCGTTCCTGAACGGCGACGCCGGTGCGCGGCGTTATTTTCACGTTTACGATCGGGAGTCCGACCTGCCGGCCGAGGCCCGTGCCCTCGTGTTCCGTCCCAGGACCACCCCCCTCCTGACGCCGTTCACCGTGCGCGACCCGGCCACGGGGAAAACCCGCACCGTCTTCGTCTGGACCACCTTCAGCGCCGACCAGATCGACCTCAATCTGGAAAACGAGGAGGCGTTCCTGGAAACCGTTCGGGCCCTCCTGGACTACGCCGCCCAGGGAGCGCGCTACATCCGACTGGACGCCGTGGGCTATCTCT
>JAKLDV010000158.1 GCA_022703335.1 Elusimicrobiota bacterium | reverse complement strand
CCTCTCTGACCCTCCGATATCTCCCACCATTCCCCCCCTCCAAGACATCCTCTCGCCCGCCGGTCTAACCACCCCAAGGACCCGTGGGAGTTGAAAAAACAGCCCCGCCGGAAAAAAATTATTCAAGCCCGCAGGACTTTTCCGTAAGAAAATTTTCACTGGTATTTTCGGAACAAAAAGGATATAAAAACAGCCGCTTGAACGTCGCTTTGAAACGAATTCTTATCTTGCACCGACTCAGGAGGCCCCATGTCAACCACGGATAATTTAAAAGCCGCCTTCGCCGGCGAAAGCCAGGCCAACCGAAAATACCTGGCGTTCGCCAAAAAAGCCGAAAGCGACGGTTTCCCCCAGATCGCCAAGCTGTTCCGCGCAGTGGCCGAGGCGGAGACCGTGCACGCCCACGCCCACCTGCGCGTTCTCGGCGGCGTCAAAAAAACCGCGGAGAATATCCAGTCCGCCATGGACGGCGAAGCCTACGAGTTCAAAACCATGTATCCGGATTTTCTGGCGGAATCGGAAAAAGAGGGTCATCGGGCGGCGAGCCTCACCTTCAAATACGCCTTGGCCGTTGAAAAAATCCACCACGACCTCTATTCGAAGGCGCTGGCGGCTTCGCAGACCGGGAAGGACCTGGAAACAGCCCCCATCTATGTCTGCGAGGTCTGCGGGCACACCCACATCGGCCTTCCCGAAGACAAATGTCCCATCTGCGGCGCCGGCAAGGACAGATTCAAGGAAATAAAATAAGCGGCTTTTCCCACCCTACATTCCACTGACAATAAAAAATCCTCCGTCGACCGGAGGATTTTTTATTTCAATTCCTTGTCCTTGCGCCGCGCCAAAAGTCAGGCCTGTTTGTCGAGCAGTTCTTTCTCCGCCACCATGTCGCTGATGGCGGTCCCCAGCCCCTGCAGCAACGTTTCCCCTTTGGCCAGAGAGATCAGCAGTTTTCCGAGGAGTTCCCGACCCGTATACAAATCTTCGTTCGACGTGACGACGCGCACGCCTTCCAACCCCATGATCAGTTGAGGCAGCAGGCCCATCAGCCGGGAAAGGCTCACTTTTCCGGCCTTGTTCATGTCCTGAACATGGAACCAGTCCACGGCGATGATGCGCCCCTGGATGGCCGAAATATCGTCGGAGGAAACGTTCTGCATGGCCGCCAGAACCCGCGGCAGCAGGGTCGATTGAGCGTTCTTTTTGGCGCCGCTGCTGGGATAGACCACCAGGTAGGCGTGCGGGTTGTTTTCCAACATCTTCCGCAAGGCCAGGATGGCCGCCGGGGAATCGCTGCCGAAAAGGGTGTCCTCATCCAACGCGATGGCCGACGGCCGGTTGATGCGGGTCGTGTCCGGCAGGGTGACGGGTTCCAGAAGCTGGACGATCATCTCCTTGATGAACGCCAGGGGATCCACGGTCATGTCGCGGATGCCGAAGATCCTCTGCAAGAGGGCGAGACGCTGCGCCTCCGTGTAGGCGCCGGAGCGTTCCACATGCGCCGTCAAGGCATCCAGCAACTGCTGGCCGCGCCAGAAAGAGGTCAGGTTGTTCCGGCGGATATGGTCCACCGTGAGCCGCATCACCTCCACGGAAACCGCCTCCCACTCCGTCCCCTCCAGAGAACGTTCCATCAGCTTGTTGACCAAAATTTCGGTGAACTCGTCGTGCGCGGCCGGTTCCACGCGGGCGCGGGTGTGAGACAAGGCGGCGTGCGCCGCCTCGTGCGCCAACCGCGCCAGGTTCTGGACGGGGTCTGCCGTCGGGATGATGTGGATCCGGTAGACCCGTTTCCCCTCCGCCGTCTCCGGGGGATCCATCCACGAATTCCCCGTGAGGTTGTCGATCTCGGCGGCCGGCTCGCTCTCCATCACCACCTCGATGGACCACGGTTCGGCCATCGGCTCCATCCCCGCCGACCGGGCGCCGGCCAGATAACGGCCGAAGAGGTCGTTGGCCGCGGCCGGCAGTTCCCGCACGGAGACCTTGAGAGCCGCGTCGGCCAGTTCCGCGCGCCGGGCGTTCAACTGCGCCGTCCGCCAGGAAAGGTTGGAATCCATGTCGAACGGCGGCATCTCACGGCCTTTGTAGGCCTCCTGATAGAGTTCGTTCAGGAAAGGATCGAGCATCCTCTCCGCGCTCTTCTCCAACAGAGGCCGCAGGGCCTCGGCGTCCTTGGAAAGGTTGGTGAGGAAGAAGGCCACCATGGCGTTCACCACCACGGGCTTAACGTCCGGCCCCTGGACCCGGGAGCGGTCCATGCTCTTCCATATTTGGTCGTGGATCTGCATCAGCCGCCGGGCCTTCTCTTCCGTCGGAAGATCGGGATAGATATCGCTGAGGCCGCGCACCTGCAGGCCGGCGGCCAGGGCGAAGAACCACACCGGCACCGTGGCGGGGACCCCGGCGGCGTCGGTCACGGTAACGAACTTGGCCGGGTTGGTCATGTCCTCCAGCAGGATGGCCGAAACGGAGGTTTCCGTCACACGGACGGAAACGGTTTCCGGCGTATCGCCGGTGTATTCCCAGATCTTCACGGCCCCGTTGTCCGACACCTTGTAATACACGCGCACGCGGGTATCGGCGGGGTTCACCACGAAATGCGCGCCGCCGTGTTTCCAGGCGGAGAGCAGGTCGTCCACCGTGGGCCGCAGGAACTCGGCCAGTCTGCTCACCGGCAGGTCGGTCGTGTTGCCCAGATGGGTGTGGCCCACCACCTTGTGCGGCTGGAGAAGCTTCTTCGGCAGCAGGGCCGCGTCCTCGGAATAGATCACGCTCTTGTCGGCGCCGGTGACGGCGTCTTTCATGCGGGACATCAGTTCGTCCCGGGTCAGCCGCAGGCCGGGCAGCACGTCCACGCTCACTCGTCCCTGCCAGGAAATGGAGGCAAAGAGGGCCGATTCCGTGCCACGGGCGGCCAGAGAGCGCTGGGTCGCCGCGTTGGGCCGGATGAGTTCCGCATCCACCGCCTGACGCATTTTATCGTCGGAAACGCGGATCCGGACACCGGCGGCAACCCGTTTCGCCCAGTCCGCCAAGGGCGGCACGGCCTTCCAAAGCAGATACGCCCCGCCGGCCGCGCCCACGACCACCAGCCCGACTTTCGCCAGAAGCACGGCGCTCAACGCCACACCCGCCGCTTTCAGGGCCGGCAAAGCCAGAACCAGCAGGGCCACGCCGCCCATCGCCGTCAGCAGCCCGGTGGAGACAAAACCTTTTTCGGAAGAGCGCGCGACCGTCCGCACCCGTTTCTTCTTCTCCGGTTTGGCCAGGTCTTCCTGGGCGATATCGGGTTGCAGTCTTCTCGGGCGTTCCGCCGGCTTATCCACCCTCTCTTCCGCCGGCCGGCTCACCGACGGCATCTCCGCCTCCAAAGCCCGCAGTTTCGCCTGATACCGGTCGATCCGCGCCTGAACCTGCTGCCGCATCTTGTCGTCTTGCGTCACTTGGGCGGCGGACAGCATCTTCACGTTCCGGTCCAACCGACGCTGGAAGAGGGTCCGCAACTGTTCCAGGATCACGGTCCGGTCCGCGTCGGTCTTTGCCGCCGCCAGATTCGCCCGCATTTCTTTTTCCCTCGCGTCCATCACGTCTTTCGCGGGTTTCGGTTGCGCCGGCTCGAGTTGGGGCTGTTCCGGCGACTGATCCGGCCGAGGCGACTCCTCCGCCGGACGCGCCAAAGTCAAATCACCCACCGCATTGAAAGTTTCTTTCCCTTTCGAATCCGTATGGAATTTCCCGTCGGCGTAGTAGAGCCGCAGCGGCGTTTTTTCCGTGACTTTTCCTTTCGCCCCAGCCGACACCTCATAGAGCACCCATCCCGAGGCGGTCCCATAAGGATTCACGATCAAGCCAAGCCGCCGGGCATCCCGCTGACGCCCCTGTTTGGGAAGAGACAGAGCGTCTTCCCGGGAAGGAATGAAGGACGCGATGGTTCTCACCGTGTCCAGCGCACCGATTTCACCCAAACTTTGAGCGAACCCGGCAAAATGTTCCAGGTTCATGGCCGGCGGATGGACATGGACGGGGAGGACATCGTCGCCCAAATCATCGTAGGCGTAATCCACAATAGCCACCGCCCAGGAAGCCGAGAAGGACCGGGCCTGCCGCAGCTGCGCGACCGTAACGGACTGCGGATTGACGAAGAGGTCCCGATTTTCATTGATCAACGCCTGATAATCCGCGTCCGTGGCCTTGCCGGATCGATGCAGGTCCTCCACCCGCCGCATAAAAGCCTGGTTCTTATCGGAATCGGGCTCGCCGCGCAATTCAACATTGACAAAAGGCACGATCTCGCCGATTTCCACGTCCCCGTTGGGCGAGCGAGTCAGGCGGGCGTAACCGGCCACTTCCCGATAGACAATTTCCTTTTCTTTGGTAAACGGATTCTCCATCTCCACCTGGGCCGCGTCGAGGAGGGCCTTCTTGGAGCCGATGTCGGAAAAGAGGATCCGACCGCCGCCCTGACGGGCGACTTCAAGCTTGACCGGCTGTTCTTGCTGGGCTTCTGCGCGTTCCCCGCGAAGCAGGGCCAACTGTTTCTGATGCAGGGCGACCCGCGCCACCACCGCTTCACGCAAAGCCTTCGACATCTTTTTCGTTCCGGTCAGCTTTTCCTGGTCTCGACGGATCTGCCGCTCCAGCCATTGAGGATCGTTGAAATTCTTCAAATTCTGACGATCCTGCGCCACCATCCCCAGGGCCTCCGCGTAAAAAGCCTCCAGCTTCGCGCGTTGCGCCGGGTCCGGCTCGGCATCAATTTTTCCCCGGACATAGGCCTCTACTGTATCCAAAAGTTCCTCGTTCAGGGCCTCCAGCGCCGTTTGACCGTTCAGATAATCCCTGACTTTGTCCTCCATCTCCGGAGACAGTTCCACCGCCGGGGCTTTCGTTTCGACTTCAGCCGGCCGCGCCGGCTCGTCCTTCGCTTTCGCCCGGGCCTCCGAAGCGGCTTTCTCCTCCGCCGCCTTCGCCTTGGCCTCGTCCTCCGCCTTCCGCTTCGCAATCTCCGCCTCGAACGCC
>JAKLDV010000157.1 GCA_022703335.1 Elusimicrobiota bacterium | reverse complement strand
AAGACGGTCGAGGGCAAAAAAACAACCCGGCCGCTGGGGGACCGGCCGGACATGGTTCGTCATAGGGAACCTTCCGGCAACCCGGCTACCCTGGCGAAATTCACGGTCACGCTTTAGGCCCGTGGCTTTGCGTCCCCGCCTTTCGACGTCCCTTTCCACTCACTTCATGCAAGGGACGTGCCGGCCTCTCCGATGATGAAAGAGAAACGGCACGGGTTTGCCCCCTGGAGCGAAGCAGGAGTGAGTTCGGGACCTGCGGGCCGAAGCGATTTGCCTCAGCCCGTCCTCCGGACTCCGTCCTGATTTTTCCAGGGCCCCCCGGTTAAAGGGGATTTATCGAGCGGATGAAAAGATCAGCACACCGTTTCCCACAACCTGTCTGAAAAACAAAGAAACCACCGGCACGCAAAAGTACGGGTGGTTTCCGATAACCGCTGAATCAAACGCCTATGCGCCGAAGCGCACATGCTCTTGAGTCGGCAGCTCGGCCGGCCTCCGATTCGCATCGGAGCGCCCCCGGCTTTCGCCGGAGACGTAGAGATTCTCTTCCTTAGCCCCGTTAACTTTGCGCCCCACAACTTTCGTCGTGGGTTGCCTTTGTCGCACCCTAAGTTTAAGCTCTGATCCCGTTTTGTCAAGGGTTTTTTTTGAACTATTTTTTTTCAGGGGATTTAAGGCAAAAAACGCATTTTTAGGGGTTATTTCAAATAAATGCGTTATATTACTTATTTTCTAGTGAAATCTGTCACAAACTTCCCTCAAAAATTGATTTCCCCCCCGAAATTTTGTACATTGAGCCCCTCAAAACTCAACACCGGCAAACGTTGTGGAAGCAAATACTCCTTTCGGAGCCAGCGGCATGAAAGCGATTTTTTTCAAAGAACACGGCGGCGCGGATAAACTCATCTACGGCGACCGACCGACCCCCCGCCCCGCTCCCCACGAAGTCCTCCTGCGCGTCAAAGCCTGCGCCCTCAACCACCTGGACATCTGGGTGCGGGCCGGAATCCCGGGCCTCCCCATCCCCCTCCCCCACATCCCCGGCAGCGACGTGGCGGGCGTGGTGGAAAAAACAGGGGCTCTGGTCACAACGGTCTCCGAAGGAGACAAAGTCATGGTGGCTCCCGGCCTTTCGTGCGGGGAGTGCGACGACTGTCTCCTGGGACAGGACCATCTCTGCTCCACGTTCGACATCCTCGGCCAAACGCACGACGGTGGCTGCGCGGAATATATCGCGGTGCCCGCCGCCAACCTCATCCCGATCCCGGACCCTCTCGGTTTCGAAGAAGCCGCCTCGTTCCCCCTGGTGTTTTTGACGGCTTGGCATATGTTGGTGACGCTGGCGAAAATCAAGCCCGGGGAGACCGTGTTGGTGCACGCCGCCGGAAGCGGGGTGGGCATCGCGGCCATTCAGGTCGCCAAACTCTGGGGAGCGCGGGTGCTCACCACCGTCGGGACGGACGCCAAAGCGGCCAAGGCCAAGGCGCTCGGGGCCGACGAGGTGATCAACTACGCCAAAAAGGATTTCGCCAAAGAAACGCGCGCCCTCACCGACAAACGCGGCGTGGACATCGTGGTGGAGCACATCGGGCAGGACACGTTCGAAAAAAGCGTCCTCTCCCTCGCCCGGAATGGCCGCCTGGTCACCTGCGGCTCCACTTCCGGCCGGCAGATCCAGTTCGACCTGCGCACTTTTTTCTCCCGGAACCTCACCATCCACGGCTCCCGCATGGGCACGCGGCGGGGATTGGACGAAGCCGTCCGCTTCCTGGCCGCCAAGCGGCTGAGACCCGTGGTGGACAAGGTGTTCCCCCTCAAAAAAGCCGCCGAAGCCCACGTCTACATGGAAGAACGGAAAAACTTCGGCAAAATCGTCCTGTCCGTCTAAGCCGTCCCCAACTGAAATCTTTTTATCCCACAAGGAGGCCCATTCATGAATGTTGTCATCGCCGTGACGGTGGCGTCAATTATCTGGTTCGTGCTGGCCGGAGCCCTGTTTTTCAATCCGCTCGTCGAACCGATCTACAACAGCGAAGAGAACTCCCCCGCCGTTAAAAAATTGCCGAAAACACCGAAAACCATGGGTCTCATTATGGCGGCCATCCTGGCCCAGACCATCCTTTGGGCCCTGGTCTTTAAGTGGCTGTCCCCGCATTTGTACTGGCCGCCCCTCTCAAAAGGCCTCTTTTTCGGCCTCATGCTGACCTGCATGAAAATGGTGCCGCGTGACGTGGACCGCCTCCTGCTGACGACGTATCCCCTGAAACGCATGGCTGTGGAATTCATCATCGGCACCGCGTGTAGTTTTGTCATCGGGCTCACTTTCGCTTTTATCATCCGTTAGACAAAAACGCTTTCCTTTCCGTAAAAAATCCCGGCGCCCGCGCGGATGAGCGCGTGCCTTCAAAACTTATAATCGCCCTCTCCTTCTCGCGTTTTGGTAAAATTAACGAAGAAAGGAGGCGACCGCCATCATGCCGTTGTTCGAATATTACTGCCGAAAATGCAAAAAGGATTTCGAGGTTCTTCACCTGGCCGGACGGGAAACGAAGGCCGCCTGCCCCTCCTGTTCCTCCACGGACATCATCCAGAAGGTCAGCGTGTTCAGTGCACACTCCGCCGCCCCATCGGGAAGCTCCGTTGGCCCCGCTAACCCCGGCTGCCGGGGCTGCCCCAACGCCGGCGGCGCCTGCGGACTCGACGGCTGACCGGAATCCCTCCGGTTTGGCCCATAGCTCCGTCTCTCGGCCTCGCATTCTTTTTCGCCGAATCCGACCGACGGGCCTTCGGAGCCGCCCGATTTTTTCGGATTCCGGAGTTTCTCTCCCATGTCTCTTGACCTGACGCGCCTCACGCGGCCGGGGGCGCTCTTCGAGAAACTCGACGGCGGCAACGTCCGCTGTTTTGCCTGCGGCCACCGCTGCCTCATCGCCGACGGACGGGAAGGCGTCTGCCGCGTCCGTTTCAACCGCGGCGGAACCCTTTTTGTCCCGCACGGCTACGTCTCCGCCCTCCACACGGATCCCGTCGAAAAAAAACCTTTTTTTCACGCCCGGCCCGGCGCCGGAGCGTTCAGTTTCGGCATGGTGGGGTGTGATTTCCACTGCGACTATTGTCAGAATTGGGAAATATCCCAGATCTTCCGCGACCCCGCGGCCGTCGGAACGGTCCGCCCCATGCCGGCGGCGGAGCTGCTCCGGGCGGCGCTGCGGAGCGGGGCGCAGATCCTGGCCAGCACCTACAACGAACCGCTGATCACCTCCGAATGGGCGGCGGAGCTGTTCCGGGAAGCCAAAAAACGCGGCCTCTTGACCGCCTATGTTTCCAACGGCAACGCCACCCCGGAAGTGTTGGAGTATCTCAAGCCCTGCCTGGACCTTTTCAAGGTGGACCTGAAGAGTTTTTCCGAGGACCATTACCGACGCCTGGGCGGCGACCTGTCGAAAGTGCTGGACAGCCTCCGGCGCATCCACGAGATGGGCTTCTGGCTGGAGGTCGTCACCTTGGTGGTGCCGGGCTTCAACGATGCCGACGACGAACTGAAAAAGATCGCCGGGCACCTCGCCGCCCTCTCGCCGGACATCCCCTGGCACATCACCGCCTTCCATCAGGACTACAAGCGGCTCTCCTCGGACAACACGCCCGTGGAGACCCTGGTGCGCGCGGCCAAAATCGGCCGGCGCGAAGGGCTGCGTTATGTGTATGCGGGGAACCTGCCGCGGATGGTGGGAGACTACGAGAACACCTACTGTCCGGACTGCCGGGAACTGCTGGTGGAACGGCGGGGGTTCGAGGTGCGGAAAAACCGGCTGGCCGCCGACGGAAAATGCCCCCAATGCGCCACGGCCATTCCGGGCCGCTGGTAAAAAATCAGGGACGCGGGGCCGGGCCCAACGTCTCTTTCAACCAACGGGCTATTTTTTCCTTATACGCCGGGTCGGATTTCTCCCAGTCCCCCATGGGATGCGGGGCGCCGGGAAGCGGCAGAAGATCGCAAGAAACTCCGGCCGCCCGAAGTTTCTCTTGAAAACGAAGCGATTGTTCGAAAGCCACGCTGCGGTCCCCCGTCCCATGCACCAGGAGGAACGGTGGCAGATCGGGCCGCACGCGGCGGCTCGGCGAAATTTCCCGAAGCCCCGCACGGGCTTTTTCATCCAACCCGTCGGAAGACAGCCCCAACAAGGCCTGGAGCGCCCGGGAAACTTTCCCTCGACGCTCGCTGTCCGCCTCCAAGTCCGTCGGCGGCGCCAGCCCCACCACCGCCCCCACGCGCGTCTCCTCCGTGGAGCGAACCGCCGCACAGCTCACCAAATGCCCCCCGGCCGAGTAGCCGATGAGGGCCACGCGGCGCGGGTCCCCGCCATATTCGGCGGCGTGCGCCTTTACCCACCGAACAGCGGTCTGCACATCGTCGAAACAGGCGGGCCAGCGGTACTTGGGCGCCAACCGATAATTGACGGAAAAACAGGTGAATTCCGCCCCCAAAAACTCCGCCAGCCTCGCGATCTCGCCCTCCTTGTCCCCCGTCGTCCAGCCGCCCCCATGGACAAGCAGCGCCACCGGAAACGGGCCGGGGCCGGCCGGCCCAGAGACATCCAACAAGAGGCGGTCTTCTCCGGCCTTTCCGTATTCAATGTCCGCCTGAGAGCGACCCGAAACAGCGGCCAGCGGACGCCCGGCCAAAAAAAATACGAGGAGGCCGACGGTTCGGGCCCTTCTCGTATAAAAATGTTGTTCCCTCTTCAACCATTCCATTTTCATAGAGTTTAACAAAATTAATCCGTCGATTCCCTGTTCGAGCGCCCGGGGAATCGTGCTAAAATTCATTTCAGGATCGATACCCCTTCGTCCGGAAAGGCCTGGTAAAAAACGTTGACCCCTCCCCGCCCCCCCAAAATACTCGCCGTGGTCGGCAGCCCGCGGAAAAACGGCAACACCCATATCCTCGTTTCTAAATTATTGGAAAGCGCTTCAACGGCGGGCTCACAAGCTGAAACGGTTTTCCTTGGCGACCTCACCCTCAAAGAATGCGACGGCTGCCACGCCTGCTGGAAAGGGAAACCCTGCGCCAAAAAGGACGACATGCTCGGGCTCTATCCGAAGATC
>JAKLDV010000156.1 GCA_022703335.1 Elusimicrobiota bacterium | reverse complement strand
CCAACGCCTATTCCGTCTCCAATTGGACTTTGCCCGCCCATGCCGCCCTCTTCTGGGGACTTCATCCGGCCGTGCTGGACTATTGGGACGATGAAAAACCGACCCTGCCGCCGGAAGGGGTCCTCTCCATCGTCGAACTCTTCCAAAAAGAAGGCTATCGCACCGGCGCCTTTGTGAGCGGAGATATGCTCGGGAAAGACTTCGGTTTCGAACGCGGCTTCGACACGTTCGTCGTCATGGTCCCCTCGTCCCCCAGCGCCACGCCCGACATGTCGCCGGCTCTTGCCTGGATCGACTCCTCAAATAAACCTCTGTTCCTTTTCATCCACTTGGTCATCAATCACCGGCCGCACACACCGCCTCCCCCATACAATTTGTTTCTCGACCCGGACCAAAAAAACCTTTACGAAGGGATCTTGCGGGAGATCGAGACGGCGGCGAACGGAGAGCGCTCCAAACTCTACCGCCTCTCGCTGGACCGTTTCGACTTCTCCCGGAACGCCTTCTCTCCGGCTTTTGCCGCCGCCCTCTATGACGGCGACGTGCGCTTCTCGGACGACGTGGCGGGCGGCCTTCTGGAACGGATCGACGCCATGGGCGTCGGATAGAATTCCATCGTCGTTCTATTGTCGGACCACGGGGAAGAGCTCAACGAGCACGGAAAATACTTCCACGGAAGGACGCTCTACGACGAAACGATTCGGATCCCTCTCTTCATCCGCGCCCCCGGGAACGACCTCGCCGATAAAATCGAAAACCGCCTCGTCAGCCTGGTGGATGTCCCTCCCACCCTCCTCCATTTGGCGAAACTGCCTCTCCCGAAATATTTCCAGGGCCGCCCCGTGCCGCCGTTTGCCCCCCCATGGGACCGTCCTATTTACGCGCAGCACGAACTCGAAGATTTGTCCCGCCAAGCGATCCGCACCGACCGCTGGAAACTGATCCTGTCCCGCGGGCAGAAACCGGAACTCTACGACATCGTCGAAGACCCGGCTGAAAAAAACAACCTCGCCGAGCAACCGAACCATCGGAAAACACTTAAACGTCTCTCCAACGACATCGCCGCCTACCGGCAAAAAAACCTTTCCTTAAGAAAAACGCTCCGGGCGCCCTCCGCCCCAAGCCGGCCCCCCTCGGACGAACTGCTGAAATCCCTGCGGGACCTGGGCTACATCCGGTGACCGGGCCCGAGGCGCGTTTTTTCGACCGAAGAGACGGCCTGTCCGCCTCAACGCCGGCCTCGCCGACGCGCAGCTCATCGGTTGGGCTCTGAACCGGAATGTCCTCCCCATCCGCTGTCCCCAGGACGCCGTCCATCCCAGACGCGGGGAATGACCTCCCTCTCAGCCTAGGCACCGTCAAGGCGGCGTTCCTCGTCGTCTCCACGCTGTTGGCTTGCCTGACGATCCTCACCAACGTTGCGCAGACGCTGCATTTCGTCTTCAAGGATTTCCTCTGGCTGGCCTTTGTGGCGTGCCTGGGCTCGATCCTGTTCCTGTTCGTTCATCTTCGTTCGGAATTCCGCCGCGTCACGCTCCGAGATAACGCCACGCTTCTCATCGTGCTTGTGACCGGACTGATGAGCGCCGCATTGACCCTCGTATTGCACCGATGGAGTCCGGACGACTACACCTATTTGCCGAACGTGATTTACCATCTTCAGAACCTCCCTTCACGCATGGGCTTCGAGATCCATTACGTCCACAGCGGAGGACCGCCATTCACATCTCTCTTTTATGGCACTTCCCAGCCGTATGAATACGCGCAGGCGGTCCTCGCCTACCACACACGCCTGGAACCGTTGACCGTCTATTATCTTCTCGCCTGTCCCCTGGCGGGTTTTTTGATGCCCTTGGCCCTGTTTTATGCCGCTTCTCATTTCCTCTCCTCTCCCAGGTTGAGCGCTCTGGGAACATTTATCGCTTTCCTCATCCTCCCGTTCCTCATCGACGCGCCGAAATCCTTCGCCATCCAATCCTTTGCACGCGCGTTCCAGGGGAAAACCTTTTTCCTGGCCGTCGGCATTCCCCTGTTTGCGGCGGCCAGCTTCGATTTTTACAGAAAGGCCACCCGGGCCTCCTGGACGTTTCTTGCCGTCATCTCCATCGCCCTGGTAGGAGCCACCGCCTCAGCGGCCGTCCTCCTTCCCGCGTTGGCGCTGATCCTGGCCCTGGCCCATCTGAGATTCACCGAAAAACGCCGATTCCTCAAATCCACAGCGCTCTACGGTCTCTCCCTTTCCTATGTCTGGGGATATCTGTGGACCATCCACTCTTTTGCACGGTCGGATTTCGGTCCGGGCACCTGGACGCGCTCGCCGGGATTCCCTCAAACGTTCATGGAACAATTGGTCCTGTTCTTCAACCACGCTTTTCCGCTCTCTCCTCTCATCGCCCTCGCCTCCGTCGCCCTGAGCGCCCTCCTCCTGCCGGAAGGCCGACGGAGCCGATTCCTGGCCTGGGTTCTCCTGCCCGTCGGCCTTTTCTTGAACCCCCTGACCGCGCCGTTCCTCATGGACAACGTTTATCCGCCGTCCGTTTACTACAGGATGTTTTTCCTCTTTCCTTTTCCTCTCTCCATCGCCCTGGCCGCCGGGGCGGTCCTTGATCGCCTGCCGACGCGCAAAAACATGGCCACCGTCCTCATGGCCGGCGCCCTGCTTCTTGCGCATCTCATTTTCCCGGAGCACTCCCTATTATCGTCCACGTCCCGCTGGGACGTCGGCTGGCCGAAATACAAGGTCGACCGCCCCCATTTCACGCTTGCCAAAAAGATCGCGGCGGCCGCCCCGCCGGGCGTCATGCTGGCCTCCCCGGCCATCGCGGGCCCCGTCACGATCCTCAGCGCCCGCCATCCGCAGATGCTTCACCGGTTCGAACAGCTCAAAATGTGGCTGGAGGCGCGCGAACAATTTCAGGACATCCAAGAACGAATCGACTGTTCCTGGTTCCTCGACGGCGAACGCGGGAGCCTGGAAGCGTTCAAAAAAATCGTTTCCCGCTATCCCGTCCTACGCTCCATTGTGATGCGGCGTCACCCCTGGACTCTTCCGGAGACGCAGGATTTTTGCCGGGAACAAGGTTTTTCCGACCGTATCGACATCGACGACTCTTTTGTATTGATATGGAAACCCTCATGACCCCTTCACTCCGGGACAACGCCTCCTGCGACCTTCTCCGTTTTCATCGAACGGTTCTCGAGCTGCTGGCGGCGCTCCTGCTTTCCTTCTTTTCCGCGCCTCCGGCCCGCGGAGCCGCCCCGCCTGCCCCACGCCGTCCCAACGTCATCCTCATCTCCGTCGATTCGTTGCGCCCGGACCATCTCGGGAGTCTGGGCTATCCGCGCGATACCTCTCCCCGCCTGGACAAATATTTCAAAACAGGCGTTCTGTACTCGAACGCCTATTCCGTCTCCAACTTCACCATCCCCTCCCACGCCGCCGTCTTCTGGGGGATGTATCCGTCCGTTTTAGATTATTGGGACGTCCAAAAACCGCCAATCCTCCCGGAAAATGTCTTCTCGTTGCCGGAAATTTTCCAGCAGTCCGGCTACCGAACCGGCGCTTTTGTGGGAACGAAACTTCTCTCCAAAGATTTCAGCTTCGATCGTGGGTTTGAAACTTTTGAGCTTATGAACCGATTTAGTCCCTCGTCCCAAAAGGATGCGGAGACCATCCTGCATTGGGTTGACTCCTCGGACAAACCCTTCTTTCTCTTCCTCCACACTTTTATCGTCCACTACCCGCACATGCCGCCGCCGCGGCACAACTTATTCCTGTCCGCGAACCAAAAAAAGCTCTATGCCGGACTCATCCGCGAAGCCGAAATGCTTCCCTCCTCCACCACAACCCCCGGCTTTTTTCTTCTTCAAAAAATCACTCAAACCGACCTTTCTCCCTCTTTTGCCGCGGCCCTCTATGACGGCAGCGTGCGTTTCGCGGATGAAGCCATCGGTCACCTCCTGAAAAAGCTGGACTCCAACGGAGTTGCGGAAAATTCGATCGTCGTGCTTCTGTCGGACCACGGGGACGAATTGAACGAACATGGCCACTATTTCCACGGAAGAACGCTCTACGACGAAACCGTCCGGGCCCTTCTCTTCATTCGAGCCCCAAAGAACAAAAACCTGCCCGGCCGAATCGTAGACCAGCCGGTCAGTTTGGTCGACCTCCCACCCACCCTCCTCCGCTTGGCGGGCCTGTCCCTCCCGCCCTATTTTCAGGGATCACCCCTCCCTCCCTTCGACGGGTCAGGGGGCAACCGCCCTATTTACGCCGAAGACGCTCGGGAAACCAGTTCCCTCCAGGCCGCCCGTGCCGGCCGCTGGAAGCTGATCTTAACCGAAGGGGGAAAACCCGAGCTCTACGACCTCGTTGCGGACCGCGTTGAAAAAAACAACCTCGCGGCGGCCCCGGAACACCAAGGAACCCTGAAACTTCTTACCGACAACATCACCGCTTTCGAAAAGATGAACCTGACGCTTCGCCAAACCTTGCAGGCGCCCCACCGGCCGGGCCAGCCTTCGGAAGAATTTTTAAAATCGCTGCGGGATCTGGGCTATATCCGGTGACCCGAGATCGGTCGATCCTTTTGAACCCCCGATGCCGTTTCTTCTAAAATGCCTCTTCCGACATCCAATTCCTCTTTAAACCGCTTCCCCAGACGCCGCGCGCGGGACTTTCTTTTCGCCCAAACCGAAACTGTAACGATTGAAAAAAGGACCTTCTGTGCCCGTTGAAAAATCCTTCCGTCTTCATCGTTTCAACCCGACGATCTGCAGGGTCTTTCTGACACTTCTGTCCTTCTCTCTTTCGGCCGCGCACGCTCTCGCCACGGATCAAACGGCCAGACGCCGCCCCAACGTCATCCTCATCTCCTTCGATTCGTTGCGCCCGGACCATCTCGGGGGTCTGGGCTATCCGCGCGACACCTCTCCCCGCCTGGACAAATATTTCAAAACAGGCGTTCTGTACTCGAACGCCTATTCCGTCTCCAACTTCACCATCCCCGCCCATGCCGCCCTCTTCTGGGGGATGCATCCGGCCGTGCTGGATTATTGGGACATCGAGAAACCAACTTTACCTCCGGAGGGGGTCTCCTCCTTGCCTGAAATTTTTCGCCGGGCCGGCTATCGCACGGGCG
>JAKLDV010000155.1 GCA_022703335.1 Elusimicrobiota bacterium | reverse complement strand
GAGGGCGGCGTAGAACGCCTCCCCCGACGCCTCGTCGCGGATCGCCATGTCGAGCATCTCGCGGACATCGAACACGCTCATCGGTGGACCTCCCGGGGGATTTGCTTGCGGCCGCATTATAGCATGTCGAACGGGCCGGGGCGGCGGGGACGGAAAGAGGCTCGTCCTTTTCCGTCGACGCTCCATCGGCGGGCTTAACGACCGACCGCTCGAAATGATAATACGCCAGTTCCCGCTCCACCCGGGACAGATCCATCCCCGACCCCTCGTATTTTTTCTTCAGCGTTTCCAGGATGTCCACCAATTCCTTGGGGGCGGCGCCGGCGGCCTTCCGATGTTCATACCATTTCCAGCCGTCCACGAACCCGTCTTCCGGTGCGGCGGAGGACGGGGGGGCGTACCGGCCCATTTCCCGGTCCACCTGGGAGATATCCACTCCCGTGCCGGTGTATTTCTTCTTCAGGGTGGACAGGATATCCAACAACTCCTCGCCGGGGGCGTTCTGCGAACGACGATGGAGGTACCACTTCCACCCCTCTTCGAAAGCCACTTGTCCCGAAGCGGCCCGGAGCGTCAGCGCCGCAAACAGCACCGTCGCGCACAGCGCCCCGCCGACGCGCAGGGATCCCTTTCCGAACGGGCGCCTCATTCCTCGATCTCTTTTCCGCAATGCGGACAGATTTTCGACTTCTCCCGACGACGATGCATCTCCTCGACGAACGCGGAGCCCAGTATGCCGGCGGGCAGGGCGAACATGCCGATACCGAAAACCGCGGAGAGCGTGCCCAATATTTTTCCCGCGGTGGTGATGGGATAGATGTCCCCGTATCCTACGGTGGTCAGGGTCGCCACGCCCCACCACATGGCCGCCGGGATGCTCGAAAAAACCTTCGGTTGCGCCTCGTTCTCAATGAAGAACATCAGGCTCGACACCAACACCAGCATCACCCCGGCCGCAAACACCGTAATCAGAAGTTCCTCTTTTTTAGACCAAAAAATCTTCCGGAACACGCCCAACGCCTCCGAATAACGCCCCATCTTCAATATGCGGAACAGCCGCACCAACCGCACGGCGCGCATCACGCGCAGATCGAGACGCATCACCAGCGGCAGGTAGAAGGGAAGTATCGCCGCCAGGTCAACCAACGCCAGTGGGCCGAGCATGAACCGGAGCCGGCCCCACACCGGCCGCGCATAGCGTTCATCCGCCGTGCACGACCACATCCGCAGGACGTATTCCGCGCTGAAAACAACGACCGAAAAAACCTCGAACGCCCGGAAAAGACCGCCGTAGGCCACCTGCAAAGACTCCACGGTCTCCAACACCACGCTCAGCACGTTCAGCACGATCAACGTCATCAGGGAGACGCCGACCGCCCGGCTGGCCGCATCGGCACCGCCCCCTTCCAGAACCGCGTACAACCGCTGTTTGACCGGCTCCGACACGGGTTTCATCCGGCGGAACGCTCCTCGAACAATTCGTCTATTTGGGTGGTGAACGCCAGTTCGTCCACCGGTTTGACCAGGTAAGCGTTGGCCTCCGCCTGAAACGCCTTCAAGAATTCCATCTCCGCCCGCGAGCCGACCAGGCACAGGAGGCGGAGGGCCGGCCCGCCCGGACCGCCCCGCAACCCACGACAGATTTTCAAAGCGGCCGCCCCGGGGAGGTTCGACACCACCACGTGCGGTTTCCATCCCGCCGCCTGTCCGGCCGCCTCCTCGCTGAAACTCAGCGCGCGAACATCGTAGCGGAATTTCGGCAGATAACCCGCCAATCCGGAAAACGTATTCTCCTCCTCCACGATGACGACGCGGGGTTTTTCCTTCTTCATGGTTTTGCCCCCGGGATTCCCGACGGAACAAGCAGGCCGTTGACCGTATCCAGGAGCTCGGCCAAACGGACGGGTTTCGTCAAATAGGCGTCGGCCCCTTTCCCCCTGGCCCGCAACTTGTCCACGTTCAGCGATTTGGCGGAGAGCATGACCACCTTGACGTCCTTGAACTCCGGGTCCCCCTTCACCATCTCGCAAATCTCCAAACCGCTTATCTCCGGCAGCATCACGTCCAACACAACGAGGTCCGGCCGCCGGCTCCGAATGGTCTCCACCGCCACTTTGCCGTCGGAGACGGCGAGGACCCGGTAACCCCGGGTCTCCAGAACGAGCTTGACGAGTTCGTTCATGGGCGGATCGTCGTCCACCACCAGGACGGTCTGCGGGCGGTCCTTTTCAGGCGTCATAGGATCCGAGAACACGCTCCACGCGCCCCTCCAGGATGCGCCGCAAAAGACGCGCCCCCTCGCTGCTGGAGGTGTGGATGATCACGCGTTTCGGGCGCTGGGACTCCGGCATGTCGGCGATGAAGCGGGCCACAGGACTGAAATTGTTCTCGAAATCGTCGCCGATGACGTAGTCCAGGCTGACCTCCTCCACCTTTCCCACCCTCAACCGCTCGATGGCTTCCGGCACGCTGCGCGCCGTTTCCCACCCTTCCGGAGCCGAACGCCAGTCATCCACAAAAAGTTTCATCTTTTCCCGGTCCTCTCCCACAGGCAACCCGTCCCGGCCGCTCGGGCGTTTTCCTCCAGCCGCGCCACGTATTCATGAAATCGGCCGTCACGCCGCCAAGCGCGACCCCACCCCTCCGCCACCAATTGCGCGTCGATGAAAAGACCGTCTTCGGTAAAAACATACGCCAGAAGCCGGCCATGCGAGTCCTCGCGGCGGCCGTCAAAGCCCAAAAGCACCGTATTCCCCGCCAATTGCCGATTGCGTTCCGTCGCTTCCCGATAACACGGTTCGTCCCGTTCCGGCGTGTCCACACCGTAGTAGCGGAGGAACCTCGGGCGGCCCTCCCACATCACGCGCAGCGTGTCGCCGTCCACCGTCTCGCGGACCGACGCCCGGACCAAGGCCGCGGGGTCGGAGCAAAACGTGCCGCTGGAGGTGCCCACCAGCCAATAATCCTGAGAAGCCGGAGAAAGATCGCTCTTCCTCGACGGCACGTGATAGAAATACAGGACCGCCGCCAGGGCCAGCGCCACCCCATAGAACCAGCGGTCCAGCCGCCGGTCACGCCGGAAAACCCTCAACGACCTCCGTTTCTGACGACGTTCAGGGGGTTTCTTCCCTCCCTTGAAGAGCCCCAACGGATCCATCACCACGGTCGGATCCCAATGAGGAAGAGGCCCAGGAGGGTCAAGACAAGCCCCCAGACGCGGAAATAGCGGTTCGGAAATGTCACGATTTTTTCGATGAGGCGGGGACCGGTGCCCCGCAGGGCGCGGAAAAGATAGGCCGCCTGGACGAGGGAGAGGAGGGCCAACACACGCAGCGTCCAGGCATGAGGGGACGACATAGCCGCCGACCACAAGAGCACACCCGTCATGGCCGGGCCGAGGCTCGCCGCGACATAGCGGCCTTCTTCAAAAGCCCGCATGAACATGCCCCGCGCGAACGCGGGAAAGACAAAATAGATGAAACCGTCAATGATCCAAAAAAGGCCGACGACCCAATAGATCCAATTCACCGCTCGCTCCTCTCACTCGTTCCGTAGGCCACAATCCCCGTCGGCGAACCGCCGGGGCGAAGGAGATGCCGAACCCGAGGAGACCGTCCCTATTTCGCCATCGTCTGCGCCCGACGGAGCGCTTCCTTCACTTCCTCGAGGACGGCGGTGTCGTAGCGGAACGTCACTCCCTTTTGAGACGGAACGAGTTCCTCGCCGAGCTGCGGCCGGAAATACGTCCGCACGTCGACGAGCTTGTGCCCCTTGAACTCCTTCAGGGTGACGTAGATCATCTCCGTCTCGCTCTTGTCGATCTTGCCGACCGGTTCGCCGATCTTCGCGAACGGATTTATCTTCTCGATCGCCGCCAACAATTCCGCGACCTTGGCGAGGGGGATGCTGATGCCGCGCTTGGTGGGTTTCATCTCCATGTCGTCGATGGAACGGTAGTAGACGCGGATGTCGATGAGCTCGCGCTCCTTGTAGTCGGTGACGGTGATCCAGACCTCTTCGCTTGAGTTCTTCTTCAGCTTCTTGATGACTTCAGCCAAGTTTTGCTCCTTTCAGGCGTTGTTTCCGGAGGGGACCGCCGGAGCGGCCGCCTCCAAATCCTGTCCCATCATCAACCCGGGCTCGATGGCGCGCGTGCGCGCGAACGCGGTGCCGTCCATCTCCTCCTCGCCCTCCCACCGAACGCGCTCCAGACGGAGCATCCCGTCACCGGTGCAGACGCGGAACGGGTCATAGGAAAAAATCTCTCCCGGGCGGCAAGAAACGATCTCCCCCCTGGGGGCGAGCGGCGTGGTCTTGCGCACCGTGAGTTTCCGGCCTTTGAGATAGGTGAAGGCGCCGGCGCCCGGACGCGCGCTGGCCCGGACGAAATTGTGGACGTCGCGGGTGGGGTTGGCCCACGGGATCGCCCCGCCGGTCCAAGGCGGGTTCACCACGGCGGCGGCGAAGGACTCCTTCGGCCGCAGTTGCGCCTTGGTGGACGACTCCCAGAATTCCCGCACCAGGCGAATGGCGAGTTCCTTGAGTTTTTCTTCCAACGCGCCGACGTCGTCGCTGTCCGCGATCGGGCAGGAGGTTTGGAACAGCAGATCGCCGCTGTAGGGACGGGCCCCTCGACGGTAGAGCGTCAGTCCCGTGGCGGGTTCCCCCTTCCACAGGGCCCAAGGCAGCGGGTCCGGCCCCGCCTGGCCCGGCAAAAGACCCGCCTGCAGAGAGTAGACGCTGGAAAACCTCAGCGGCGTCTCCGGCTCCACGGCGCCGATCAAAAAAAGGAGGACCTCGCTCGGCGCAGCCAGGCTCTGCCAAAATTTTTCCCAATCGCCGCCGGGGACCGGACGGACGGGGAAGGACACCTGCTTGGCGAACTTCTCAAACGCTTCCCGGTCGGCCCCGGAACGCGCGTCATAAAAAAGGGTTTCGATTCCCCAACACGCCCGCACCAATTCTTCCGCCACCGGAAGAGCAAACGGCCCGGCGGCCGCCACAAACGCCTTCATCGTCTCCCCCCGCGGCCCGTCGGCGTCAAATTTCCCTCGACACCTTCAACACCTGATACGTCACCGGGCCGGCGGCGAGTTTGACGACCACCGTCTCTCCCTCCTTGTGGCCCAAGAACGCCTCGGCCAGCGGGGAACGCACCGAGATGCGGC
>JAKLDV010000154.1 GCA_022703335.1 Elusimicrobiota bacterium | reverse complement strand
GGCACCGCACCATCGATCCCGGTGCACGGGTTGGTGACGACGGTCACTGATACCACGGGAAGGCCGATCCGGTTCGCCCACCCGACCTCCGGCGCCCCCGACATCGCCGCCACATCGGCGCCGGCGAAGGCCCGCAGGACGTCCGCGTGCCAGTCCCCGGAAGAGGATTCCCCCCGATAGTTCCGTTTCAGCGGCTCCTGGAGCGTGCCCACCACCTCCTCCAAGTCGCGCCCGAGTGTCCGAGACGCCGCCTCGCGGTAATAACGCATCAACGCGGCGACGTTGGGCTCTTCTCCCCAGCGGTCCCGATCGAGCGGAATCAACCGGCTGCGGACGCCCACGATCTTTTTCGTCCGGCCGTCCCACGACAGGATCACCCGGCCGATCCAGCGCAGGCCGGTGCCCGCCTGAACGACCCACGTCTTCCCGACCCGTCGACCGGCGAACAACGGCGTGTGGCTGTGGCCGCCCACGATCAGGTCGATGCCGTCCACGGACAGCGCCAACGTTTGGTCATCGGCGGCGGATTCCTCGGCCGCCGGCGGCTTGTCCGCCTGCTCGTATCCCAGATGACTGAGCGCGATGACGATGTCGGCCCCTTGGCGGCGCAGTTCCTCCACCGCCCGCCGGGCCGCGGCCGCCTCGTCGGCAAATGTCAGGTCGGCCACATTCTTGGCGAAAACCATCTCCGACGTGCGGCGGGAGATGAGCCCGAACACCCCCACCTTCACACCGTCGACCTCCTTCAACACCCACGGCCGGAGAGCGGCCAAGCGCGACGGCGCGCGCCGGTCCGTCACGTTGGCGCAGAGCAACGGGAATTCCGCCGCCCCGGCCAGGCGGGCCAGGTTCTCCACCCCATCGTCGAATTCATGGTTTCCCACCGCGGCCGCGTCGTATCCCACGGCGTTCATGCCGTCCACCGCGGCGTCGCCGCGGGTGAGGTTCCCTTCCGGCGTGCCCTGATAGAAATCCCCCGCGTCCAGCAACAAATACGGCCGGGATTGTTCCGCCAGGAAAGCGGCCAACACCGGGAACCCGCCGACCCATTCTCCTCCGCCGGACGACGGGGCGGAAGATACCCGGCCGTGGATGTCGTTGGTATGGAAAACGATGAGGCGGCGGGGCGCGGAAACCGCGGGGTTCCAGAAATAAAGCGCGATGACCGCCGAGGCGTACACCAAAAACGCGACCCGGCGGACCTTTTTTTCAGAGAACTTCGCCTCCACTTCCCCGTTTAAGACCTTTCCCATCACGCGCCGGCCCCTTTGCGTTCCGACGTTATTTCCTCTTCCAGCGGACGAAGGAGCCGCCGAAGGCTTTCCGCCATCCGCCAGAGGTGGCGGTGCATCTCGCGTTCCTTCAACACCTCGACGGCGTCCCAACGACGGAAGAGGCGCCCGAGGTTTTTCTCATAGACGGTCCTCGCGGCCGCCATCTCCCGTCGAAACGTTTCCAAATCCCGGCGCCGCGCGGCGGACGGCGACGTTCCCTTCAAGAGTCGCGGAAGGCGTCCCGCCGACGCGGCCAGCGCCGAGGCCATTTCCCGCATTGACCGATCCGGAGAAAGACCGAAGAGCGCCATCTCCCGCATCAGGGTCTCCATGATCAAAAACGATTCCCGCACGCTCTGGGCGAGGGCGAACCCCATCCGGCCGGCGTTCTCGGCGACGGCCGGACATCCCGCCGCCGCCTCGCGGGCGCAGGCCTCGAATATCGGCGACATCCTCGCCGCCTCGCCCTCCAAACCCCGACGAAATTCAGCCATCCCCTCGGCCAGGGCCGCGGCCAAGCCGTCGACCGTCCCGGCCGACGGACGCAGGCGGCTTCGCACGGCGCGCAGGCAGCTCCGCCAACGCGCCGATTTCCCCATCCGAGGGACAGCCCCTTTCCCGCGCGCGGCCAGGCCGGAAACAAAAACAGCGGCCGCCCGGAATTTCGGCGCCAGCCGCTGAGTCGTTTTCGTAACGGACGGAAGTTTCATCGCTACCGCCATTCTAACACGCGGGCCACGGCCCGTCAATTTACCATCGCCCGGATATTCAGAGGTCCGTCTTCAATTGAATTAGCCGCCCGGCCCGAAAAATCGAAGGCATTCGCCGGGAGGGGACGGACGGATTTTATCGGGAGGAGGCGGGCGCCGGTTTCGTGATGACGAAGACAGCGTCGCGGGCGAAAAGGTTGGGCCAGAAGGCGACCGGTCGGTCGCCTCCCAAATAATGGGCGCTCAGGATCACCAGCCCCTTTTCCGCGCAAAACCGCTTGAAGTCGTCGATGCTCAAGAAATGCACGTTGGGGGTGTCGTACCAATGGTAGGGGAGCGACACGAACACCGGCGCGTGGCCGGAGAAAAAAAGTTGGATGCGCGACTTGATGAAAGCGAAGTTGGGGAATCCCACCACGACCTTCTTGCCCACGCGCAGGGCTTCGTCGATCACGAACTCCACGTCCTTCACCTCCTGCATGCTCTGGTTCAGGATGACGTAGTCGAAGGTCTTGTCGGGGTATTCCCCCAAGCCGCTCTCGATGTCGCCGTGGAAAACGCTGAGCCCCTTCTCCACGCAGGCGTAGATGGCCTCTTCGCGGAGTTCGATGCCCTGCGCCTTGACGTTCTTCTCCCGCACCAACAGCGCCAACAGGTCGCCGGTGCCGCAACCGAGGTCCAGCACCTTGGCCCCGGGTTCAACGATCTGGGCGATGATCCGGTCGTCGAGTCTGGGTTGTTTGTCGGTCATGGCTTGCCCTTCGTGGAATCGTAGGTCTTATCCAGAAAATGCGCGATCAGCCGGGTTTCCTCGTCGAACTCCAACAAGAAAGCGTCGTGCCCGTAGGTGGAGTTGATCTCGCAGTAGGTCACGTCCACCAGGCGCGTCCGCAGGAACGCGACGATGTCCCTCGACTGATACGACGGGTAGAGCCAGTCCGATTTGAACGAGATGACCAGGAACCGGATGTCGCACGGCCGGCCTTCGGGGATCAGATCCCCGCCGGAAAGGTCGAAATAGTCCAAGGCCTTGGTCACGTAGAGATAGGAGTTGGCGTCGAAACGCCGGACAAAACTATCGCCCCGATGGCGGAGGTATCCCTCCACCTCGAATTCCGGGTCGAACGAGAAACGGTAGTTCTCGCTCTTGAGTTTGCGTGAAAATTTTTCCTCCATGGACTTATCGCTCATGTAGGTGATGTGCCCGATCATCCGCGCCAGGGCCAGGCCGCGTTCCGGCTGACCGTGCGCGTAGTAGTTGCCGCCGCGCCAGGCGGGGTCGGCCAGAATGGCCTGACGACCCACCTCGCTGAGGGCGATCTGCTGGGGCGAATGCTTGAGCGTGGTGGCGATGGGGATGACGGACCGCACCCGGTCCGGATACGCGGCGGCCCATTGGAGCGCCTGCATCCCCCCCATGGACCCGCCCGCCACGCACAGGAGTTTCTCGATGCCCAGGTGATCGATCAATTTCTTCTGCGCCGCCACCATGTCGCCGATGGTGATGAAGGGGAAGGAGAGCGCGTACGGCGCGCCGGTGCGCGGGTTGATGGAAGAGGGGCCCGTGCTGCCCCGACAGCCGCCGATGACGTTGGAACAGATGACGAAATACTTGTCGGTATCGAACGCCTTGCCGGGCCCGATGAGGGGTTCCCACCAGCCGGGCTTCTTCTCGCCGAAATGCACCCCGGCGGCGTGAGCGTCCCCCGAAAGGGCGTGCGTCACCAGCACCGCGTTGGATTTTTTTTCGTCCAAGCGGCCGTAGGTCTCATACGCCACGGTGACGGGCCCCAGCTTCTGACCCGACTCCAACGTCAGCTCGTTCGGCGGCTCAGCGAACGTGACGTGGCGCGTCTCGACGACTCCGATGCCTCTCTCTTCCATCTTCTCTTCCCCTCCCGGGGATGTCTATTTTATTCCGTAAAAAGCCACGTGGAAAGATATCTTTCGCCGGTATCCGGCAAAAGCACCACGATGGTCTTCCCTTCCGATTCCTTCCGTCGGGCCACCTCCAGTCCCGCCGCCAAGGCGGCCCCGCTGGAGATACCGACGAGGATCCCTTCCTCGCGCGCCAGCCGGCGGGCCATCTCGCCCGCGTCGGTATGTTTCACCGAGACGACCTCGTCCACGGTGGACCGGTTCAAGACTTTCGGCACAAACCCCGCGCCGATGCCCTGGATCTTGTGCGGGCCGGGCTTCCCGCCGGAAAGGACCGGCGAATCCGCCGGCTCCACGGCCACCACGCGGACCGACGGCCGGCGCTGTTTGAGCACCTCGCCCACGCCCGTGACCGTGCCGCCCGTGCCCACGCCCGAAACGAACACGTCCACCCGGCCGTCGGTGTCGGCCCAAATCTCCTCGGCCGTGGTGCGGCGGTGGATCTCCGGGTTGGCCGGGTTTTCGAACTGTCCGGCGATGAAACTGTTCGGCAGACTCCTGTGAAGATCCTCGGCCTTTTCAATGGCCCCTTTCATCCCTTTGGCCCCCTCGGTGAGCACGAGTTCGGCCCCCAGGATACGCAGAAGCTGTCGACGTTCCACGCTCATGGTGTCGGGCATGGTGAGGATGAGCCGGTAACCGCGCGCGGCGCAGACGAAGGCGAGGGCGATGCCCGTATTGCCGCTGGTGGGTTCGATGATGACGGAGTCCTTTTGAACGAGTCCCTGCTTCTCCGCCGCGTCGATCATGGCCACGCCGATGCGGTCTTTCACGCTGGAAAGCGGATTGAACGACTCCAGTTTCACCAGCACCGTCGCCTTGCAGTCGCGCGCCAACCGATTGATACGGACCAGCGGCGTTCGCCCGACGGTTTTGGTGATGTCCTCGTATATTTTCCCCATGACACGTCCTCCTTTTCGGTAAGAAGGCGCCCCTTACGGGGCCGCCTTCTTCAAGGCCTGCTCGATGTCGGCCCGGATGTCGTCGATGTGCTCGAGCCCCACCGAGACCCGGATGAAGTCCGGCGTGACGCCGGAGGCGGCCTGCTCCGCCGGGCTGAGCTGGGAGTGGGTGGTCGTGGACGGGTGGATCACCAGGGTCTTCGCGTCAAGCACGTTCGCCAGGTGCGAGGCCAGCTGGACGCTGTTGATGAACTTCACCGCGGCCTCCGCGCCGCCCTTGATGCCGAAGCCCAGGATCGCGCCCTGGCCCTTGGGCAGGTACTTCTTCGCCCGCGCGTGGTCGGGGTGGCTTT
>JAKLDV010000153.1 GCA_022703335.1 Elusimicrobiota bacterium | reverse complement strand
CGACCTCCGAAATAGGCGGTGTATCCCACGGAGATCGTTTTGCTTTCCTTCAGCGGACCGGAAACGCCGTAGTCGAGAAAAACGTCGAAACTTCCGTCCTCCATCACCCAGCTCAGGCCCGGAGACAGGGCCAGCGAGGTCTTGTCCCGGGGGCGCGGGTTGTATTGAAGGCGCGCGCCCAGGGTCGCGTTGACCGGCATGAACAGCGGCAGGGGCTGGTTGTATCGCCCCGCCAAACCGAAAGAGCCGCCGCGGTAATCCTTGGAGATGTTCCCGCCCGTGTACCCGGCCGTGAGACTCGCGTCGAAACGGTTGGTGAGGAACTTGCCCAGGCGGGCGTTGAGGTTGGAAACGGTGCTCTGTTTCGTCCGGTTGATATCGCCGCCCAGAAAAGCCAGGTATCGTCCCTTGAGCGACCGATGGACCAGGCGGGCCGGGCGCGCGGGCGGCGACTGCGGGCGGGCTTCGAGATCCTTTTGGTACGCCTGGGCGGCGGTCCGCTGTTCGGGCGTCATCCGGTCGACCCCCCACTCGAGGGAGCGGGACACCGACCGGGCGGCTTTTCGATAAGCCCCGATCCGCTCGAGGGCGACGGCCGCCCCCGCGTGGACTTCCGGTTCCCGGGGATACGAAACCCCCATCCGTTGAAACCGGCGGGCGGCGGTGTAATAGCGCTTTTGAACGAGAAGGTTGTTGGCCACCGCCATGTCCGCCGAAAAAGCCGACGGCCGCCGGGGAGCCGGCGAAGAGCGGGGAGGCGGAACGGCGCCGGCCATCCAGGCCGGCCGGGGCGCGGATTGAAGGGCCAGTTCCCCGGCGATGTCGTCGTCCCCCAGAAGCGCAAACACCTGCGCCGCGAAAAAATTCACGGTGCCGTTCTTCTCCGGCCTGTTTTTGTTCAAAAGGATGCCGGCCTGATCCAGCCGGCTGAGCGCCAAATCATCGAAGCCCGCCAGAGCCAGCGCGTAGGCGTATTCGGCCGCCCGTTCGGGATCGTGGGTGGTGCGAATGCCGGAATAGGACAGCACCGCGCCGGAGAAGTCCCCCTGGAGGAGCCGTGCCCGGGCTTCTTCCAGCCCCGCGTGCGCCGGCAAGGCCGTGGACGAGAGAAGGACGAGCGCAAAAAGAGCGCGGCGGGCGCGGGTCATTTCTTTTTCTCCGGCTCGCGCAGCAACTGAGGCACCGTGCCCTTTTCCGGCAGGACAATGAGCCCGCCGGTGACGATCGATTTCTCCAGATCGTCTTTTTTCCAGTACGTCTTGGAATCCTTGGTGCGGCTGTTGGAGTCCATGACCTCGTAATAGGTCTGCCCGTCCTTCTCAAAAACCTTGGTAATCGCGATGGCGTGGCTCCCGCCGCCGATGTCGATGGCGGCGAACACCGGTTTGCCGGTCTCCTCCAGAGCCCGGGCGATGTCTTCCCGGCGAACGATCTCCGTCGGCCCCAGGGCCTGTCCCACCTGCAGGATCTCGCGGTCGGTCATCCCCCCGCCGCCGCCTTTCTTGGGATCCTCCAGGGCCAGGGCGGGGTTGTCGCGTTCCTTCTGGTCGCGCCAGGGATCGTTCCGTATCTTTTCCAGGGCGACGATCGAGGTGACCGAATACGGCTCGTCCGCGGCGTTGGCCATGGCGTAGAGGACGCAGTCGTAGTGCGATTGGACCCCTCCCTTGGCGGAGGAGTAGGCGATGTCCGAGCCTTTTCCGTCCTTGGCGGCGGCCGCCAGGGCGTCCTGTTCGGCGCCGGGCCGTTTCAACGTGGCGTTGTATCTTTCCTGAAGCGTCCAAACCTTCTCCATGTCCCGCTGTTTGTCGGCGGGACAGCCGTCGAAGAGTTGCCGGGACCGGGCGACGATGGCCCAATCGCGCTTCTCTTTCTCCGAGAGGGCGTCGAACGATTTTTCGAGCCCGTGGGACTCGTAGATCTCCCGGGCTTTCCTGTTTATGTCCTGGACGAATTTTTGCTGGTCCTCCCGGGACATCCCTTCCCGCGGAAAAACGTAGGGGTCGTCTCCCACGTTGTCCTTGTAGTATCTGTTCAAATAATCGTCCCAGGAGCGGGCGGCGCCGGGCCGATGTTTGGCGTCGGCGATGTCCGCCTGGGAGATCTCCGCGATCACGGGGTTCCGGCCGAAATTGTTGGAAAAGTTTTCCAGATTCTTCAGGGTGGCGTCGATCTGCTGGGGAGACAGCCCCCCTTTCTCCAGCTGTTTCCGGAAAAGGTCCCGCCGGATATCCTCGACGCGCCGGGCCAAGTCCTCGAGCTGATCGGCCAGAACCGGATCGTAGGACCGGTCGTACAGCTCCTCCAATTCCCGCATCCTCTCCAGGAGGGCCGTGATGCGGGCGTCCTCGGGGAGGCCGTGCGGCTGGAACGTCATGCGGGCGAACCAGTTTTCGAAGATGGATTGTTCGGGAGAACCGGCCTCCCCGGCGGCGCCGTAGATGGAGAGACCGGCTTGGCGGAGGAGGGATTCGTTTTGTTCGTAGAAAAGACGGAAACGTTCCTGGAACTGTCGAAACCATTCTTCCGTGGAATAGAGGTAATGGGAGGAGAAAGAGGCGTCGCCGTAATCGGTGCCCAGCAGGGAAACGTTCCCCAGGTTGTAAAACCCGCCGGCGATCTGCGTGAACTGGTTTTGAGGCAGGAGGCTTCCGTCCGGGAACAACGCCGCGTTGGGCAGGGTCACGGTCAGTTGCGTTCCGCCGCCCGTCCCCGTCCCGCCGAGATCCCCGCCGGAATCCGCCACGTACACGCAGGGCCCCACGGTGTATCCCGCGGTGCAGCATCCTTCGTCGGTGCATCCCGTTTCGCTGATGGCGTCGACGGTGGCGCGAAGCGTCTCACACATTTGCTGGGTGGGAATCGCCGCCGGAATGGGCGGCAACGGCGGGGCGGAAACACCGCCACAGACGCCCACGACGGTGAGTTGGTAGGAGAACGTCCAGCCGGCCAGAAGGGACGCGGGGAGACATCCCAGTGTCAAAAAAACGACACACACGCTTCGCTTCACGACACGGCTCATACGAAAAGAATTATAACCTCGATTTTTAAAAATTACCAACGAAACCGTGCCTCGGTTCAACACCCCGATCTTCGGATTTCAGGGACCCCGAAACGGGGTCCCTGAAATCCTGGGGCGCTAGGATTTGAACCTAGGAATGACGGCTCCAAAGGCCGTTGCCTTACCACTTGGCTACGCCCCAAAAATCATCGCTTCAATTCCGAAATCGCCAAAGCACCGCCCGACGTTTCGGCAACTCCGCCCTCCGGCGCACATCGGCCTCGTCGGAAGCGCCGCCGGGCCGGGGCGCTCACGAACTCGCGCCCGCGCTCAACGGCCCACGTTCCCAAAGGTCCACCGGACCTTTGACCTGGGCCAGCGCCCCTACCATTTGGCTACGCCCCAAAAAATCAGTGTAACAAGGGCTGTCCTCGCGCAAAAGACAGACGCTTTCCGGCCGTCGACGTGTTGCGCAAGGGCGCCCCCAAGGGACTTCGACCCTTTTCGACGAACAGCCGCCCGGCCTTGAAGAATCCCGCCCATGGCCGGGCAATAAAAAATCACTTGCCGGGGTTTTCCCGGACGAGTGAGTGTTTTTCAGCCCCAACGCTCAGACGGAGGCCGGGGGGTGGCTCGCGGGAGACGCCGCGGTCGGCGGCGTCGCACCGCCCTTGCGGCATTCCTCTTGATACGCCGCGAAAATCTTCCCTTCCAGATACGACCGGAACTCGGCGTTGATGGGGTGCGCCACGTCCTTGAAGGTGCCGTCAGGGAGTTTGCGCGAGGGCATGCAGAGCATGGGCCCCTTCTCCCCTTCGACGATCTTCATATTACGGACGGCAAAGCATTTGTCGAACGTGACCGTGACAAACGCCTTCAGTTTCTCTTCGTTTCGGAGAGTGACGCGAATCTCTGTGATTTCCACGAGGCACCTCTCTGCGTTTCACGCTGTCGTTAACGACTCTCTTGTCTGCAACGAGAGGATACCAACCACGCATCCCACGCCCCGGACCGCACCCGGCCCAGAACGTCTTTGCCGTGTTTCTCCGATTCGACCGGTCCAAAAACCGCCGAGCCGGAACCCGACATCAGCGATGTCAAACAGCCGGCCTGCCGCAACGCCTCCTTGGCTTTGCGAACCGCAGGCACCCGCGGGACCACCACTTCTTCGAGCCGGTTGAACAGCAACGGCGCCCATTCTCGCGCCGGCCGGCCCCGTAAAATGTGTGTCTTAAGTCTACGCCATGAACGGTGTTTTGTCAACGGAAAGCGCAGACGCTGATAGACCCATTTCGTGGACACGAAAACACGCGGAAAAATCAACACGAACCAAAGACGCCGGGACGGGGGACGAAGGAGGGTCAGACGGTCGCCGATCCCCGAGGCCTCGGCCAGTCCGCCCCGCAGAAAGAACGGGACGTCCGCCCCCAGCCGGGCCGCCAGCGGAACGTAACGTTCCCAGGGAAAAGCACGCCGGCCGTTTCCGTCCAAATGCCAGCACGCCCTCAGGGCGGCGGCGGCGTCGCTGGAACCGCCGCCCAGACCCGCCCCCACCGGTATTTTTTTTCGCAGAACGAGCCGGTATCGCCGGTCCCACGGCCCGTCCCCCCGAAACGCGCGGATGGCCCGCGACACCAGGTTGCCGTTGTCCGTGGGCAGGGCCGCCCCGACACAACGGAAGGTTTCGATCCCCTTTTCCGGATCCACCGGCGTCGCCGACGGGGACGCGGCCACCTCCAGCGTGTCCCCCAGCGATATCTCCTGGAAAAGCGTCTTCAGCTCATGATAGCCGTCCGGCCGGCGGCGGACGATCTCCAGGAACAAATTGACCTTGGCGCAGGCCTCAAGACGGACGCGGCGAACGGACCCTTTCGTCATGGCGAAATTCAGCGGGCGGCGGGAGGGAGTTGGAACTGGGCGGCGTCCACCGGAAAATTGATCTTCAGCCGCTTGAAGTCCAGCGAGAAGTTCGTTCCCCGGGAGATCTCGCAGTCCATGCGGAACGGAAGGAGAAGCCCCTCCACGTCCTGATAGCCGGACAGGCGGAACTCCACCGGGATCGCCGACACGGAGGCGTCCCTCCAAAGCAGCCGGGAGATCGTCTTTGTCTTTCCGTCGATCCGCAGCTCGCCGAAGGACGCGGTGTAAACGAGCTCGTTCCCCTTCTGCTCCACCTCCACCGCCGGATCGTCGAACCGGGCGATGAGGTCCCCCGAGAGGAACCCGCCCAGGACC
>JAKLDV010000152.1 GCA_022703335.1 Elusimicrobiota bacterium | reverse complement strand
CAAGACGCTCGACGCCGGGCGCCGCTCCCTGCTGCGGCAGGCGTTGACTGATCTGAGCGCAGCCGACGGGCAAATCGATCTCTTCGAATCTGCCCTGCGCCACATGGTGCGGCGGCATCTGGAGCAGGGGCACGGCCGCGGCGCCGCCCTGGGCGACAGTCTGGCCCGGATCTTCCGCCATCTCGGGTACGCCGTTTCCACCGAGTATTACGTGAACGACGTGGGAAACCAGATGCGGAACCTCGGCGTGTCCGTGATGTGGCGGATCCTGGAACTGCGGCCAGACTACCTGACGGCCGAGGAAAGGGCGACCGTGGAGGGATGGAACAAGGAGGAACTTTACAAGGGCGACTACGTGTACGACATCGCCCTCGCCGTGACGGGGCGTTACCCGAAGACGGTTTCCCGGCCCGAAGGCATCGATTTTTTCCGGCAGAGAGGCATCGAACATACGTTGGAGATGATCCGCACGGAGCTGGAGCGGTTCGGCGTGAGCATGGACGAATGGTTTTCCGAGGGCCGGCTCTACGAACAGAACCTGGTGGACAAGTCGTTGGACACGCTGCGCCGGCGGGGTTTCCTCAAGGAGGAGGCCGGCGCGCTGTGGTTCCTTTCCACGAAGTTCGGCGATGACAAGGACCGGGTCATCAAACGGAAAGACGAACGGCCCACCTATTTCGCCTCCGACATCGCCTACCATGCCCATAAGTTCGAGCGGGGCTTCGGCCGCTTGATCGACATTTGGGGCACCGACCACCACGGATACGTGCGCCGGGTGAAGGCGGCGGTGGAGGCGATGGGGAACAACCCCGACGATCTGACGATCCTCCTTTATCAACTGGTGAGCCTGGTGCGCGGCGGGAAACCCGTGGCCATGTCCACGCGGGCGGGGGAGTTCGTCACCCTGCGCGAGGTGCTGGACGAGGTGGGGAAAGACGCTTGCCGGTTCTTCTTCGCCATGCGCAGCCCGGACAGCCAGTTGGAGTTCGACCTGGACCTGGCCAAAAAACAGGCGCCGGAGAACCCGGTGTTCTACGTGCAATACGTGCACGCACGGTGTTGTTCCATCTTCCGGGAATCGGAAAAGCGGGGTTTCTTTGTGGAGGACACCTCCCGGTTCGCCCCTCCGGAGGAATTGGCCGCGGAGGAGAGAGGTCTGCTGGTGCGCCTGGTCTCCTATCCGGACGTGGTGGAGCAGTGTCGGCGGGACATGTCGCCGCATCACCTGACCACCTACCTGCTGGCGTTGGCTGGGGATTTCCACCGTTTTTATGAGAACTGCCGCGTGTTGGACGAGTCCCGTAAGGTGATGCTGTTCCGTCTGGCGTTGACCGACGCGGTGCGGGTCATCATCCGCAGCGGGCTTTCGCTTTTGGGCGTGGGCGCTCCGGAGACGATGTGATATGCACAAGATCCTGATCGTCGACGACGACCCGGCCATCCGTGAACTGGTGGGTCGGATGCTGGAGAAAGAAGGGTTCTCGGTCCAATCCGTGGAAAGCGCCGAGGACGCCCTGCGGTTCTTGAGGATGACGCTGTTCGATCTGATCGTTCTGGACTTGAACCTTCCCGGCATCTCCGGCATGAAGATGTGCGAGATACTCAAGCAGGACCCCGCCACCGCGACGCTGCCCGTGATCATGCTGACCTCCGCCAGCGCCGAACGATCCAAGGTGCAGGGGTTGCAGACCGGGGCGGACGACTACATCGTGAAACCGCCGTCGCCGCCGGAGCTGATGGCGCGGATCAACGCGTTGTTGCGCCGTGTGAAATACGGCGGCGTGCCCGCCAAAGTGCTGGAGGCGGGGGGGGTCCGAGTGGACATGGACCGCCATGAGGCGTCGGTCCATGGGAAACCGATCGTCTTGCGTCCCAAGGAGTTCCAGTTGCTGGCGCTCTTTCTGGAAAAGAAAGGCCGCGTGTTGTCTCGGTCGGCCATTTTCGACGCCCTGTGGTCGGACGAGGTTGTTTCCGAACATACCTTGGAGGTCCACATCAACCATTTGCGTGAAAAACTTGGGACCGCGTCGTCTTGCCTGCAGACCCTTTCCGGCGTCGGCTATAAATTCGAAGGCGTTTGAGCTCGCCCGGGCCCACCTCCCTCCCCGCCGCATAGTACAAACATATCCATAAATCAATGCGTTTTTGAATACGCTGAAGAGGGCACCGGAGGTTTGAGGGTCTTTTGAGGGCGCTTTGAGGGAATTTTGAGCTTCCTCGGGTATGCTTTAAGTGGAAGTGCGGCATCAAGAGCGGCGCGTGGGAGAATTGCCATGAAGAAAATATTGGTCATCGACGACGACGCGGACATGCGTCTCTATGTGTCTTCCATCCTGCAGGCGCAGGGCTTCGAAGTGAAGTCCGTTGAAACGGGCTGCGAAGCCATGAGCGCCATGCGGAATGAATTTTTTGATCTGGTGGTGATGGACATCCTCCTGCCGGACACCAACGGCCTCGACCTCTGTAAGAAAGTGAAGGAGTTCAACGTGTCGAGCATGCCGGTGATCTTGTTGTCTTCCGTCACCGATGATGCCGTCATCCGAAGCGGTTTGGAGGAGAAAAAGGCGGACGCCTTCATGGCCAAGCCGCCCTCCCCTCTGGAACTTGTGCGCCGTGCGCTCGGCCTGTTGAACGGGGCCGGTTCCCAGGGGGGGGCGTTGGGGAGGGCCTCCACCGCCATTTGAAGTTTCCAACACCACGATCCCCGCCAGAAATGTCTAAAGACATTCCACCCAATCCTGACCGAGTCGAAATCGATAAAACCAACCCTGTTCGTTTGAGGGAATACATCGACCGTGAAGGGCATGTGAAACGGTGGATTTCTTTCCCTTCTCGGGCGATCTTCTTGAGCCCCGCTGTCCGTCGGACGATGGGGTTGATATTGTTTTATGCGGCGCTGGCTCTTTTGAGCATGGGTCGCGTCCTTCCACATTTCCAGGAGAGCGCCTTCACCATCAGCCCTTACGACTTCGGGAACAACCTTTGGCGGTTCTGGTGGGGGCCGTTCTCTTTTTACAACGGTCTGAATCCTTATTTCACCCAGTGGCAGTTCCATCCGTTCGGGGCCCCGCTCACCGTCAATTTTTCGCTGATGGACTATTTCTTCACGGTGCCTTTGTCCGGTTTGCTGAATCCCGTCGGCCTCTATAACCTTACGCTCACCCTCACTTACGTTTTTACGGGTGTGCTCAGTTTCCATCTGTTCTATTTTTTCTCGAAACACGACCGGGGGGCCCTTTTGGCTTCTGTTTTTGTCACTTTCTCTCCGTTCAAAAATTATCATGTCCTCGTCAGTGGTTCGGAAGTCGCCCAGACGCATTGGCCGATACTCCTTCTCTTAGCGTATTTCCTGATCTATTTTAACGACACGTGGGGTTGGAAGGCGTTGTGGGCGCTGCCGGCTGTCTTTCCGGCGATATACCATGAACAGCGCACCTTGATGATGGCGGTGCTGTTCCTGACGGTGGTGACGTTCGTGGATATCGTGGAAAAGGCCGTGCGTCGGGACCCGGTCTGGAAAAAACGGCTCGCCAAATATCTCGTTTTCTGCGCCGGCGCGGCAGTTTTGTCTTTGCCTCTTCTGTGGGAATATTTGAGGGTGTTCGGAGACTGGAATGGGGCTTCAAGTCCCGGTATCCACGTCGGCGGATGGAAACAAATCTTCCTATGGCCGGCCCATTATTTTTTGAGGTTTGAATCGGGGAACGGGGAGCTCCTCTTCGAGAGGAACGCCGTTTATCTGAACGTTTTCGCCATGGGGTTGGCCGTTTTAGGCGCGCTGAAGGCAAGAGCTCTTGCCGGACGCTTCGGTTTTATCGTCGGTTTCTTCGTGTTCCTTGGGTTTGCGCTAGGATACTGGTCTCTGTCCGGGCTTCCGATGGTGGGCTATTTAAAGGCCCCGGCCCGCTACGCTTTCATCGTCAGCCTTGTGGTCGGGCTTTTCCTGGCTTGTGGATGGCGGGCGTTTGAGACGATGTTTCGGCCGAAGGCGTTGCGTGGGGTTCTGTATGGGGCCCTGATGGTTCTTTTTTTCGTCGAAACGAACCCGCTTTTCTGCGGGCCTTTTGACATCAAAAAAAGCGCGGCGCTGGAGGAGCTGCGGAAGAATACGGAACGTGGTGCGGTGTTGGACCTCCCCTTCGGGATCGCGCCCCGGGTGGTCGGCCGGTTTTATTACAAATCTTTGTTGCGGGCCACTCAGCACGAAAAGCCGGTGATGAACGGTTTCATCGCCTGGCTGGACATCGCGACGCGAAAAAAAGCGAAGGCCGGCCCGTTCCATCGCGCGATCGCGGGCTGTGAGTTCGAGGGACGATGCGAGGCGGTGGGAGACGAATTCTGGCGGAAGCTCGCGACGGGCTGGGGCGTCAAATACGTCATCTGCGACAACGGGTTTGAGAATGATCCGCTGATCGCCAGGGTCCGGACGTCCCCCGTTTTCGAACGGGTGGCGTCGGAGGCGGAGTTCGACCTTTACGTCTTCAAGGCGGCGGGAAAGACGCGGAAAAAGGGGTCGGAGGGGGAATGAAGAAGATCGTCGTTTTCCTGCCGACCTTGAACGAATGTGCGAACCTGCAATGGCTTTTGCCGCGATTCGAACAGGCTTCTCTGCCGCAGTTCACGTTGTTGGTGGTTGACGACGACAGCCGCGATGGGACCCGCGACTTCCTCAATTCCTACAAAAGCCATTCCTTTGACCTTCGCCTCATCGTGCGCCGGGGCGACCCTGGCCGGGGATTGGCGGGACAGGTGGCGTTTGCGTTTGCGCATAAGACCGGCGCGGATGTGCTGGTAGAGATGGACGCCGACGGTTCGCATGACCCTTGCGACGTCGCGTCCTTGATGGACGGCCTGGGTCCCGGCGTCGGGATGGTGTTGGGATGCCGAAAGAACTTCCTCGACAAAAAAGGCGAGCAGTGCCACGTTTTTCGAAAAATGATGACCATCGTTTCGAACGCTTTCGTCCGCCGGCTTTTCAACGTGCCTTACAGGGATGGCAACAGCGGTTTCCGCTGTTATTCCCGCGACGCCATTGACCGACTGGTTCGAATTTCTTTGAAGGCGCGCGGTTGTGAGATCGTCCATGAAACATTGTTCAAGGCCCGGCGATCCGGGATCCGGATCGCCGAGCGGCCCATCGAGTTTTATGCGCGGCGGTCCGGTGTCACGACTAAAAAATTCCATGATTTTGTGAGAGTTTTCGCGGTGTGCCTCCTTTTAAAAGCGGGTCTTTGGGACCGTTTTTGCGTGTTCGGCCGGTCCGTTGGAGGGGGGGCGTTGGAGGAAAATCCGTCCTCTGTTTGAGATTTGCAAGTCGACCGGTCCGAAATCGAAAATTGGGCGCTTTTTGCGGGGGAGATCAAAAAAACCCTTGAAATTGGGGGGATGGG
>JAKLDV010000151.1 GCA_022703335.1 Elusimicrobiota bacterium | reverse complement strand
TCGCGTTTTTCCTTCTTCTTCAACGGGGAAGTCCCCTTTTCCCTGAGCCGGCGGTCCGCCTCCCAGGAGGTGAGGCGCTCGTCCCACAGGACCACCGGGAGGGCCGCCGCCGACCCGATCTTTGCCGCCCAGTCCCGGACCGACCGGGCGCTTTCCCCCTCGCTGCCGTCCATGTTGAGGGGCAAGCCGACCACGATCTCCGAAGCCCCCCGCTCCCGGCAAAGCCGAATGATTTCCTCCACGACCTGTTCCGCGGAAAGGAAGGGCACCCTGGCGACGGGATGCGCCATGAGGCCGAGCTCATCGGAGACGGCCACCCCGATCCGGGCCCGACCCCAATCAAGTCCAAGGCGGATCAAAACGAAAACTCCTCGTCACGGAACAACGGTCGTGAATATCCGAAACTCAGGAAGGGCCGGCGCCGACTCACCGGAGAACTATAAATCGACGGAAAGGTCCGTGCCGGCGACGGCATACGTGTCGTCCTCCAGGGCCGGCGGGGGCGTCTTGGGGAGATACCAGGAAGACAGAACGCGGGGACTGATCCTCTCGTGGAGCATTTCTGAAATCGTCAGGAACTCGAACCCTCGGGCGCGGAGATCCTGGATGATTTTCGGCAATATCCTCAACGTCCCCTCCATACCGGAATGAAGGAGGACCACGCCGCCGTCGGAGGCGCTGGCCATGACCCGATCGTAGACTTCCTGCGCCGACACCGCCGAGTGATCGCGGGGGAACACCGTCCAAAGGATCATGCGATATCCGTTATGGGAGGCCAGGTCCAGGGTCCCCTGGTTGTACCGTCCGCCCGGTGGACGGAAATAGCGGCATCTTTTCCCGGTGGTTTCTTCGATGAGGCGGGCGGTGTCGCCCAATTCCTGAAGCAGCGTCTCCTCGGAAATCGTGGTCAGGTTCCTGTGGTGAAAGGTATGGTTGGCCAACTCATGTCCCTGGCGGGCGAGCGTGCGGAGCAGCACGGGATATTTCTCCGCCTGAGTCCCGACGACGAAAAAGGTGGCCACGGCCTTGTTCTCGGAGAGCACGCGGAGGAGGCGGTCGGTGAAAGCCGGATGGGGGCCGTCGTCGAAGGTGAGGGCGATGCGGTAAGGATAGCGGGGCTGGGTGGGGAAAAATTCGCTGTCCCGGGAAAACAGGGCGACGCTGCCGAGCATGACGCCGCAAAGGATGAGGGACACGGCGTGATAGCGCCGCAAAACCCAGGCCGAACCTTCCGGTTGTCCCTTTTCCGAGCACGCCGCGATGTCTTGTGTCATCCCGTCCCCCTCAACCCCTCCGCGGACCCAGAAGGTAATTCTTCCCCTTTTGGTAAACCGGCCCTTCCGGCCGCAAACGGCTCTCCATCAGACAAAAATTCCGAACCGTGAAAACGGAAAAACGCCGCGTGTTCCACTCCGGCGGCCAGAGGCTCTCGCGCCGCACGACCGGTTCTTTGATGCGGGCGAGAGTCGCATGGGGATGAAACGTCCGCTCTTCCCGCACAAAACCGGCCGTTTCGAGCGCCTCTTCCACCGCCGCCGCCAAGGAGACGACGGAGGAACTCCCTTCGCCGACGCCCGCCCACACGATCTGCGGCCTCTTTACCGACGGGAAAGCGCCGAGGCCTTTCAATTCCAACGGGAACTCCGAAAAAGACCGCGCCACCCCGGACAGAACCGATTCCACTTGATCCAGGCGCTCCACGGGCACTTCTCCCAGAAATTTCAAGGTGACGTGGACGTTTTCCTCGTCCACCCAACGGCTCCCCCGGAGGCGGGGCCGGAGGAGGTCCTTGACTTCCCGAACCCACCCCAGGGAACCCGAAACCGGCGGGATGGCCACAAAAAGCCTCATCCGCGCCGTCTCCGGACAAGCCGACGTTCCGCGCGCACGTTTCTAAAATAGCATAGACCCCCGGAAAACGCAATGCGGACGGCTCGAATCCTCAAAAGGCATTGCGCCGAGAGGGAAGGTATATTAAACTTAAAATCTAATGAAGTCGCGATTCCGGCTCCGTCTTTTCCTAAAAGTCGCGCTGCTCATGGTGGGTCTGGCCACGGTGCCGCTCTCCATCGTGGGCGTTCAAACGCTCCTCAGCAACCGTGAGATCCTGCAGTACGAGGTCTTGCGGTACCACCAAAGTCTCGCCCAATCCCTCTCCAACAAGCTCGACGCGCAACTGGCGAACATGGAAGAAAAGCTCCGTTTCATCGTCAATTTCCTCCAATCCCCCGATTCGAGCTGGCAGGAAAAGCAGACCCTCCTTCAGTCCGTGGTGGACGCCAGCCCGCAGCTGGCCATCATCGCCGTGGTGGCGCAGGACGGGAACGAATTCATCAAGGTCTACAGCCCTTCGCGGGAGCCGACCCTGGCGGCGTTCCCCACGCTCAGCTCCCACGCCGACATTCCCCTCTTCAAGAAATTCATGACGTCGAAGGAGCGCGTTTTCGAGGTCTCCGGAGAAACCGAAGACCCCCGCTTCAAGGCCTACTATCCCTTTGAAACCAGCACGGGCCGGCATGCCATCTTCATCAGCAACTCCCTCGACAATTTCTGGAAGGAGATCACCAACACGCACATCGGCGTCTCCGGGTTCGCGTTCCTGGCGGACAAAGACGGGTTGGTCCTGGCCCATCCGGACAGCGCCAAAACCGCCCAAAAGACCTCCGTCCGGTCCATGCCCCTGGTGTCCTCGGCCCTGGCGGGCAACATCGGGGCCTCCGAATTCGCCGACACCGCCGGCAAATGGGTGGGGGCCGGCGCGCCGGTGCGCCGTCTGGGCGGCGCGGTGGTGACGCTGCAGCCCCGGGACGAGGCGTATGCGGCGGCCCAGAAAAGCCAGCGCACGGCCGTCCTCTGGCTCATTGTTTCCGCCATCATCGCCGCCATCCTGGCCTATGTGTTCGCACGGCGGCTGACGCGGCCCATCCTCTCTCTGATCAAATCCGCCCGGACGTTCAATTTGGAGACGGGCCGATTCCCCGATCCCGTCATCGTCAAAACGAACGACGAGATTCGCGACCTGGCCGAAACCTTCAATTCCATGACACAGGAACTGAAAAACTACGCCGCCCTCCAAGTGGAACGCATGCTGGCGGAAAAAACAAAGACCGAGGCCATCGTCTTCTCCATCAGCGACGGTCTCATCATGACGGACCATCAGGGGTTCATCGAGTTCATCAACCACCGGGCCCGCCAGATACTGGACATCACGACGGACTACCAGTCCCTTTTGAAAAAACCGCTCTGGGACTTCCTGCCCCACACGGAAGTGCTGGACGTTCTCTGGGACATCACCCACAATCCGGAACAGAAAAATCTGGAGATGGACCTGACCTCGACGGGTCTCCGGCGGGTGTTCGCGGTGTCCTCGGAACAGGTGCGCACCCCCAAGGGAGAAGACATCGGGATCGTCATCATCCTGCACGACATCACGCTGGAAAAAGAAATAGAACAGATGAAGGACGACTTCCTCCATTCCATCACCCACGACCTTCGCAACCCCATGGCCTCCATCCGGGGCTTCCTCAAGTTCCTCATGGACGGGCTCGGCGGCCCCGTCACCGAGCAACAGAAAAAAATGCTGGAAACGATGGACCGGGCCAGCATGCGATTGCTCGGCATGATCAACGACATCCTGGACGTGGCCAAACTGGAATCGGGGAAGATGGATCTCAACCTGAGCGAGACCGACCTCCAGGAGACCTCCAAACACGTGCTGGAGTTACTGCAGTCGCAAGCCTCCAAGAAGAACATCCAGCTCCTGATCGATTCGCCGCCGGACCTGCCCACAGTGCAGGCCGACCCTCTCCTCATGGAGCGGCTGCTGACGAACCTGGTGGGCAACGCCCTCAAGTTCACCCCTGAAAAAGGGAAGGTCACCATCGAACTGCGCGACGAACCCAACCGGCTCTGTGGAGCGGTGGTCGACACCGGGGAAGGGATCCCGCCGGAGTTCGTCGACAAAATATTCGACAAGTTCCAGCAGGTCACCGGCCAACGGAAGGGCGGCACGGGCCTGGGGCTGACGATCTGCCGCTACATCGTGGAAAGCCACAAGGGAAAGATCGCCGCGACGTCCGAAGTGGGGAAGGGATCCCGTTTTCACTTCTGGCTCAGCAAAGGGCTGATGAAGACCCCCTCCGGAGAAGTCGTGATCGGGGCGGCGGCCGCGGCGGAGAAACCGGCATGATCTCGCACGGACCGATGCCGAACTCCCGCAAAAAACTCCTCTTCATCGTTCTCCTGTCGTTTTCTCTCCTCGCTTCCGTCCTTATTCCTCCCGTCCCCCTTCAGGGCGCCGAGGCGCTCCAGGAAATCATCGTAAAACCGGGAGACACCCTCTGGGGCATCGCCAACTATTACCTGAAGGACCCCAAACGCTGGCCGGAACTTCTGAAATACAACAAGCAGTTGACCAACAACCCCACGGTCGCCCTGCCGGGGATGCGGCTTCTGGTACCGGTCGTCCTCATCAAGGAACAACTGCGCGCGGCCGAACTGATCTATCTGCTGAAGGATGTCCGGACCCGTCGTAAAAGCAGCAACGAATGGAAAACGGCGAAGGTGGGGATGGAACTGCACAACGAGGACGGCCTCCGCACCATGAGCGAGTCCATCGCACGGATAAAATTTCCCAGCGGAGAAGTCGTCAGCCTGAACGAGAATTCCCTCGTGCTGATCCGGCCGGAGAAGGGCGAGGAATACGTGCAACTGATGGCCGGCGATGTACGGGCGCGGCAGTCGCGGGTGATCACCGCGGGGGGAGCGCAGGTCACGCCGCTCGGCCCGGATTCCGACTACCGGACGCGCGTCAAGCTGGACAAATCCGAACTGGTTCTGGTCTACCGGGGCCGGGTGGACGTCACCGCCCAAGGGAAAACCGTCCGGGTGCCCGAAGGGTTCGGCTCGGAAATCAAACCCCTCATGCCGCCGGCGGACCCCGTCCCGCTTCCGCAAATCCCCCTCGTCCAGTCCGCCGACATGCCCATGCCGAAAAACATGGACATCACGGTGAAGACGCAACAGACGGAGAGGGACCTGGTGCTGGCGGTGGAAATACCGCAAACCAAGGACGTCGGCCCCAAATCCCCCACGACCTCGGCCGAGGCCCGCCTACAAGCCAAGGCGGTCTCCCGAAGCCACACGATCGCACGTTACCACATTCAGGTGGACGATGCGGACAATTTCCAGAATCCGATCGTCGACAAATACGCCCATCTCTCCCAGAAATTCAATCTCCTCCAATTGGGCCTCCCGAACGGGACATACTGGTGGCGCATCTCTTTCATCGATTCTCTCGGGATGGAAGGTTCCTTTTCCGAACCGAAAACTTTTGAGGTGGACCTCTCGCCACCCAACATGGTGATCACCTATCCGGCGGAATTTCAGGAATTTCCCTGGGACGAGGAAT
>JAKLDV010000150.1 GCA_022703335.1 Elusimicrobiota bacterium | reverse complement strand
CCGGGCCGGCTGAGGAAGATCGCGCCGGCCCTGTTCCACGCGCCGCATTACAACGTGCCGCGCCTCTATGAGGGACCGCTGGTGGTGACGGTGCACGACCTGAACCATCTTCTTTTTCCGCAGTTCGCCCGGTCGCCCTTTGCGCGGCTCTACACGCAATGGATGCTCGGCCATATCCGAAAACGGGCGGCGCGGGTTCTGGCGGATTCCAACCGCACCCGGGACGACCTCGTGCGGTTCGGCGTGCCGCTCAACAAGATCACTGTGGTGGCCTTGGGGGTGGAGGAACGCTTTCGGCCCGTGCCGGCCGACGAAGCGGCCCCCCACTTGAAGAAATACAAGTTGGAGGGCGGCTATCTCCTCTACGTGGGGAACGTGCGGGGGATCAAGAACGTGCCGCGGCTGATCGAGGCGTATACGCTCCTGCGGGAGAAATATAAGATCGTGCCGCCGCTGGTGTTGGTGGGCCGCGACCAGATGGCGGCGGAGAAAGCCGCCGGGACCCTCCCGGGGGTCCGTTTCCTCGGCGCGGTGGATTCGGAAAGTCTGCCGGCGCTTTACAGTTCGGCGGGGCTGTTCGCGTTCCCCTCCCTTTACGAGGGGTTCGGACTTCCGCCGCTGGAGGCCATGGCCTGCGGAGTGCCGGTGGTGGCCTCCACCGGAGGTTCCTTGCCGGAAGTGCTGGGGGGCGCGGCGGTGCTGACGGACCCGACGGACGTTCATGCCCTGGCGGAGGCGCTGGGCCGCGTTCTGTTCGACAACGCTCTGCAGAAGGACCTGGTGGCCAAGGGCCTGGAGCGGGCGGCGATGTATTCCTGGCGGATTACCGCCGACGAGACGTTCCAGGTCTACCGCGAGGTGTTGTCATGAGAGTCGCTCTGGTGCACGACTGGCTCACCGGGATGCGCGGCGGTGAAAAAGTGTTCGAAGTTCTCTGCGGCATTTTTCCCGAAGCGGACGTGTTCACCCTGGTGCACATCCCCGGCAAAGTTTCCCCGGCCATCGAACGGCATCCCATCAAAACCTCTTTCATTCAAAAACTTCCCCTGGCCTTTTCCCGGTACCGTCACTATCTTCCGCTCATGCCGCTGGCGGCGGAACGGTTCGACCTGTCGGGCTACGACATGGTGGTCTCTTCCAGCCATTGCGTGGCCAAGGGGGTTCGGGTCCCGGAAGGGGTCCCGCACGTCTGCTACTGCCACACGCCGATGCGTTACCTCTGGGACCAATATGAGGAATATTTCGGGGCGGGCCGCGCCTCGGCCCCGGTGCGCGCCGCGATGCGGCTGCTGCGGCCTCGCCTGCAGAGGTGGGACGTGGACACGGCGCGGGGGGTGAGCCGGTTCATCGCCAATTCCCGCAACGTGGCCGGCCGCATCCGACGGCATTACGGCCGGGAAGCGGAGGTGATCCATCCGCCGGTAGACACCCAGCGATTCCGAACGAGCGACCGGGACGACGGCTACTATCTGGTGGTTTCGGCTCTGGTGCCCTACAAACGAGTGGACGTGGCCGTGGAGGCGTTCACTCTTTCGGGGAAACCGCTCAAAATCGTGGGAAGCGGACCGGAAGAGCGGAGTCTGCGCGCCGCCGCCGGGCGCAACATCGAATTTTTAGGATGGGCGGACGACGAGAAGCTGGCAGACGCCTACGCCGGCTGCCGGGCGCTGATCTTCCCGGGGGAGGAAGATTTCGGCATCGTGCCGCTGGAGGCGATGGCCTCCGGAAAACCCGTCCTCGCGCTCGGCAAAGGCGGCGCGCTGGAGACGGTGCGTCCCCTGACGGAAGGAGAACTGAGTCCCACCGGTCTTTTCTTCGATGAGCTTTCGGCCGCCACATTGAACAACACGGTGGATTTTTTCGAATCCGCCCGCCGCCGGTTCCACGCGGACGCCATCCGTCGCCACGCAGAAACCTTCGACGTTGAGTTGTTCCGCCAAAAGATTCAGAATTACCTCATGACCGCCGCCAACGAGGCCGGGGGCCCCCGACGATGACGCCGTCCCTGCTGTCCGTCCTGGCCTTTCTCATGGGTTTCACGCCGCCTCTCTCCATCGCCGCCGCCAGCGCGGCCTGGTTGCTCTTCGCCCTCGTTTGGCTGGTGCGGTTGTTCTCCGGCTCGGAGACCCTCACCTTCAAAACGACTCCCCTGGACAAACCCATCCTGGCCTTTCTGGCAGCCTGGTTGATCTCCGCTCTGTTCGGCCTGGCACCGCTCGACAGCCTGCGGGAGCTTCCCTCGCAACTGCGGTTCGTGATTTTTTATCTCTTGTTGTGGGTGTCGGGCGGGCGTTACGTGTCGGCGGCCGTGAAAGGGTACTTCTGGGGCGTGGGGGTGGCGGTCGGATACGGTTTTCTTCAGTTCGGTCTTTCCCGCCTCGTCCTGCCGGAAACCCAGGCCGCCTGGTTGAGCACCCTGGGAGAGAAGACGGTCCGCTATCTGTTCCCGGCGGTGGGACGGGTGCACGGTTCGGTGCATCCGCTGACGTTTGCCGAGATGCTGTTGCCCGGACTTTTTTTCGCCGTGGTCGTCTACCTGAATTCCGCCCGCTGGCGCGACCGGGCCCTCCGATTCATCGGCGTCATGGCGATCGGGATCGTCCTGCTGTTGACGCAAAGCCGGGGCCCCTGGCTGGGCGCCCTCCTCGGCCTGTTCCTCATTGCGGTGTTCCACCCGAAACGCCTGTGGCTAACGCCCCCCATGCTGCTCTTGGCAGCCATGATGTTCTTAAGTCCCGCCCTGAGTTCCCGGGCCGCCACGCTGACCGAAAAACACACGGACCAGAGCACGGTGACGCGGGTGGTTCTCTGGCAGGACGGCCTCTACGTGGCGAAACGGCACTGGTTGAGCGGGGCCGGGCCGGACCAGCTGCGGAACGCGACGGAGCGATACCGGACAGAAAAAAAGTTTCCTCCGAACCCTTACGGGTTCGAGTCGGACATGCACAACCAATACCTCCAGCATCTGGCGGAACGCGGTGTCATCGGTCTGGCGGCGTTGTTATGGCTGATGGGGGTTCCGCTGTGGAAAAGTTGGGCGGTTTATCGTCGGGAACGGAAGGATTTGCCGGGAAACACCGAGGGGGCCGCGGTGTCGCTGGCCCTCCTGGCGTGTTTCTCCTCGTTTTTCGTGGTGAACCTCACCGAGCGCGCGTTCGACGACGCGGAGGTGGCGCTGGTGTTCTGGCTGATGGCGGCGCTGACGGCGTCAAAAACCGAAGAAAAAATTCCCGCCGCTCAACATTTCCCCGTCGAGCCCCAAAACTCCTGAAAACAGCTCGCTAAAAACGGAACCCCAGGCCGACCCCTTTATAGGAGGAGTCCGCTTGTTTCTGCGGATTAAAGGTCTCGTACACGCCGTTCACCGCGAAATAAAGGCCGAGGAACACGGTCACGCCCGCGCGAAGCGTGTCGCTCCGTTCGATGAGCCCCGCCTCGTAGGAGGCCCGCTGCCAATCCAGCGAGAGCTTGACGTATTTCCCGAGGTATTGCTCCACGCCGGCCCCCCATTCATTTTTGACGAACCCCTGGAGCAGCCCGATCGGCGCGGCGGTGACGGTGTTCTGGAGCGCGAGATAGTCCCCACGCAACGCGAGCCGGTGAATGTCCTCGTCGTAGTTATGCGCCATGCCGCCCACGTGAACGGTGGTGGCCCCGCCGTAGGTCTGTGAAAAAACGGCGCCCAAAACATCTTCCCGCAGCTCCATCCACCGTACGGTGCGGGAGCTGACCTGGAGCCGTTCCTCATGGGTTTTCCGGCCGATCGTCATGGTGAGACGGCTTTCCACGCCCGTCCCCCACCGAGGCCGGTCGATCGCCAACTGGGGATACCATCCTTCCCAGCCGGCGGTCACGTCCATGGCCCAATGGCGGGAACGGTAGTTGCCGACATCTTCCGACAGAGCCGGGGTGACGCCATAACGGAACGCCACCGCCGAGCGGCCGAACAACTGGATTCCCGCCTCCCCCTCGGTGTTGTAGGAAGGTCCGGAGGCGCCGTCGCGGTCGTATCCGATGCGGGTCCCCCGGAGCCAGTACGCGCTGAACGGCCAGGGGGTGTCGGGATCGTCCCAATCCACTTTCGGCTCCAACCGCAGGATCGCTTCCAAAACCCGCTCCTGGTATCCTTTGGTTCCCCGCAAGGCATACCCGTTCAAGTTCACTCCCGCCCAGCTCTCGACGGCGGAAGCCGCCAGGAGGAGGGCGCATCCGAAGAAATATCTTTTTGAATTCATGGTCCTATTCTAGCGCTTTCCCGTCTTTTTGAGGCGTCTCTCACGATTTCTGTTCCTCACTTCTTTTTTATGTTCGTCGAACTTCACGGAAAACCGGTGCCCTCCCTGCTGATCGGCCACGAAATACAAATAGTCCACAGAGGCGGGCGACAAGGCCGCGGCCAGGGCGGCCCGGCCGGGGCTGCAAATGGGGCCGGGCGGCAGACCGTAATGGCGGTAGGTATTGTAGGGGCTGTCCACCTCCAAATCCCGGAAAAGGACCCGCTCTTTCCAATAGCCGAGAGCGAACTGCACCGTGGGATCGGCCTCCAGGGGAATACGCTTTTTCAGGCGGTTATGGTACACGGCGGAGACGAGGGGACGTTCGGCGGGGAGGCGGGCTTCGCGTTCGATCAACGAGGCCATGGTCACGGCCTGGCGCCGGGTCCACCAGCGGCCGTCGGCCAGTTGTATCCTCTCTTCCGAAGAAGACGTGCTCTTCACGACCTGCCGGACGCTGCCGGAAGAAACGGCCGCCGACAGCGCTTCGTCCCAATTTTTCTGGAACTGCTCCCGCATGAGACGAAGCACCTCGGCGGGAGGCATCCCCTGTTCCAAGTGATACGTCTCCGGGAAGAGGGTCCCTTCGGCCGCGGCCGACGACGCCATCGCCTTGAAATCCTCCGCGCCGCAAATGTCGTTCGCCTCCAGCCGTTCGGCGATCTGCCAGGAAGCGAAACCTTCCGGAACGGTGACGCGAATACGGCGGGTGTTTCCTCTGAGGAAATTCTCCAATATTCCCCAGGCGGACTGGCCGCGTTCGATCTCATAAACGCCGGCCCGGAGCCGGCCGGCGGCCTTCCGGAAACCGACAAGCCACAAGAACCATCGACGGGAACGTATCTGACCCGATTCCGCCAGCAGGGCCGTCACCCGGGAAGCGGAAGCGCCGGACGGCACGGAAAAAAACTCATCATGGGATGTGGCGGGCGCGGAATTGATCCAGAGCACGGCACCGACGGCGACGACGAGCCCGGCCAGGAGAACCTTCCGCCCCCAACGCCGATGCGGCGCGGCGGGGCGAGGGGCCGACGAAGATCCGTTTTCTTCAACCATTTTTTCGCCGGATCACGCAAAAACCGTATGTTCAAGAAGGATCTTCAGCCCGATCAATATCAGGATCGTGCCGCCCAGGATCTCCGCCTTCTTACCGATCAGGCCGCCCGTCCTGCAGCCCAGGACATAACCGGTGAA
>JAKLDV010000015.1:20363-29505 GCA_022703335.1 Elusimicrobiota bacterium | reverse complement strand
TTGGCCTCCCGCGCCGCCGGAGCCCCGTCCGCCGCCTTCGCCGAACGACTGTTTGGCCGCGGGTTTTTCCTCCACCGTGCTGCGGTAATAGAGAAAACCCACGCCGCCACCGACGACAGCCAGGACGATGAGAGTGCGATAAGGGATCTTCATAACTTTAGAAGTGTATCAAAAAAAAGGAATCATGTCCCCATGCGGCGTTCGAGTTTGCCTTCCCAGGAATCCGGCGCGCGCCACGTCCCCTCTTCGAGGTAGCGTTCGAAGATTTTCAGGAAATCCTGGGCGTATTCCCAAAAAGACGAGACCGGCTGGTCGTCGTCCACGGCCAGGCCCATGAGTTCTTTTTCCAGGATGCGCGCGTTGGGGAAGGCGCCGTCCGGCCGGGACGAACCGAACACCTTGTGCACGTCCGGATAGGCGATGCGGCGATAGGAGAACCCTTCGGCGTCGGCGAACTCCAGAAAACTTTCCACGCCGACGTCCGTCAGCCGCACCGGGTAGGCGAAAAAGCAGCTTTCCCCGTGTTCCAGCGACGGCAGGCGGGGATGCGTCAGCACGGTCTCGTAGACCTCCGCCCGCGCCCGCCGGGCCTTGACCACATCCTCCAGCGCCGCCAGTTCGTCCAACACCACCGAGTCTTTCCAGTCTTCCTCGACGGTGCGGGAAAGGAACAGTTCGGCGAAGGTCTTCTCATAGGGCCGAAAAAGGGCGGTGTCCTTCCAGCCGTTGGCCGCCACGCGGCCGGTGAGGGTATGGAATTCTTTCATGGCCGCCTCCGTCCGTTCCCGCTGGTTCGGCGGCGGCGGGGGCAGGTCCTCGACGAAGGCCCGGACCCGTTTGTTCAAGAGGGTGTCGTCGGTCAGCACCGCGCCGCCCATTTCCAGCGGCAGCATTTTCCGGACGAAACTCAGGCACGACATCGCGCCGAACCGTCCCACCGGCCGGCCCTTGTGGCGCGCGCCCATGGACAGCGCTCCGTCCTCGATCAAGGCCGCTCCGTGTTTGTCGCAGAGCGTCTGCAGCTCTTCCATCTTCTCCGGCTGGCCGAACATGTGGACGGGGACCACCGCCCCGACCTCTCCGGCGCGTTCCGCCAGAACGCGGTCCACGTCCGGCAGGGAAAAATTTCCGTCGGTCAGGTCCACGTCGGCGAACTCCGGCCGACCACCGGCGAATTTGGCCGAAAACACCGGGATGGAACACATCACCGCGGGGAACAGCGTCGTGGCGCCGGCCGGTTTCCCCAGGGCGTGCAGGGCCGCGGTCAGCGCCGTGGTGCCCCGGTTGGTGAGGCAGCAGAATTTCCGGCCGAAATAATCGGCCAGGCGGGACTCGATCTGTTGTTTTGAAAGGAGAGACATTCGGGAGCGAACGGATTCAGAGACGGGGGTAAAGCTTGTCCACGGCGAACCCGGCCTCCAGGAGACCGCGGCGTTCCTTGCGGGAAAAGGGGTGGCTGTTCTTTATTTTTTGCAGGACCACCGCGGCTTCATCGGAGGAGAGCACCGGCGACTCGTAGGCCGTCAGCGGCTGGTTCTGGCGCACGCAGGCGGTGAGGCGGGAGAGCAATTCCTCCCGTTGGGAGGCGTAGATGTCTTCCGGGCCGTCGCCGCCGTCGGCGGGGTGCCTCGACTTGGCCGTGGGACGCGGCACGGGGTCAGCGCCGGATCGACGGCTGTTTGGCGGCCGTTCTATCGGCGGCGTGGGCGGCCAGGCCTTTTTCGCGGATCTGCTGGAGGCAGGCGCGGCGGTCGGAGCGCAAGACGAAACCGACGATTTTCGAGACGAAGTTGTTGAACTTTTTACAGTCGTTCGGTTCGGTGTAGGTCTTGCAGTCCACGCAGGTGGAGAAATGGGATTCCAGACAGCATGTCCGCACGGCGCACCAGGCGGCTTTGGCGTTCTGTTGGCATCCGGGGCACGCGCCTTTTAAATAACGTCCACAAGCCCCGCAGTAGAGGCCGCAGAAGGCCACCCGGTTCGCGTCCGCCGCGATTTCCATAGAGTTTTCCCCACTTTCAGGCAAAAATCATACTCCTCCGGCCATGGGCCGGGGGAGTATGCCGCACGGGGCCGCCGCGGGTCCGTCCCTCGACGGCGCCGCGGACCCGGTCGAAAGGCGTTTAGAAAGGAAGCTTGTCCACGCCGTCGGCGGCTTTGTCGATCGCCCCATCCACGGCGTTGCCCGCCACGGGAATGATGGAGATGGCCGCGCCCGTCACGCGCATGGGGACCGTCACCACTTTGGTGAGGACGCAACCGGACAGCATGAAGGCGACCAGCGCCGCCAACGACAGTTTGAGCGTTTTCATGAAAAACTCCTTTGCCGATTTTATTGCGGCTATTATACCAACTTGGATGGGGTTTGGTTCGCCGGGGAAGAGGCAAAACGGAACGACGATCTCAGGCGGCGGGCGTCTTCAGCCGCTCGTCGGTTTTGGCGGCCATGATGAAATCGTTGCGGTGCAATCCCTTGATCTTATGCGTCCACCACGCGACGGTCACCCGTCCCCACTCCGTGATCAGGACCGGGTGATGGCCCTCCTGCTCGGCCAGGGCGGCGATCCGGTCGGTGAAAGCCATCGCTTCGGCAAAATCCTTGAACTCAAAAGCGCGTTCCAAGCGGGGGATGCCGGCCCGTTCGATGATCTGCCAGTCGGGGATGAACGGAAGGAACTCGTCGATTTCCGCCAAGGTCACGGGTTCGGCGCCTTCCCGGCAGGGCACGCATTTGATTTCCGCAAGGGGGTTCATGTTCCGCCTCCTCACGGTCTATAACGATTTTTTCCCCTTTCGGGTTCCCGGACGGCTCAAACAACGGTGGAACGTGGGACGTCCTCGGCGTTCGTCCGGCGATCGCGGCGGGACCAATACCAGGCCAACAACGAGGCCGATACGATGCACCAGGTGGCGAACAGGGCGTTGGGCACGGCCGCCCGCGCGCTGATGTGTTTGATGGCCAGCACCGCGCCCAGTCCCGCGTTCTGCATCCCCACCCCGATGGCCAGGGTGCGGCGGCGCTTCACGTCAAAGCCGAACAACATCCCCGCCCCGTAACCCAGCGCCAGTCCCAGCAGGTTCAGCAGGAACACCGCGACGAAAACGAGCCCGGTGACCTCCGCCAGAGTGTCTTTGTTCAACGCCACCACCAGGCCGCATATCCCCGCGATGAACACCGTCGACAAGGCCGGGAAGAGCGCGACCATGCCGTCCAAGCGTTTCCCGGTGGCGCGCTTGATGGCCATGCCGACGGCCAGGGGCGCGATGACCATTTTCAGGATGCTGATCATCATGGGGGTGAACGCGATCTCGATGTATGTTTTTCCGAAAAAATACGTGAGGGCGGGCGTCACGACGGGCGCCAACAGGGTGGAGGTGCCGGTGAGCGCCACGGAATAGGCCACGTCCGCGTGGGCGGCGTAACTCACCACGCCGGCGGCCATGGCGTCCGGCGCGGCCCCCGCCAGGATGAGGCCGACGGCCAGGTCTTTCGGCAGCGACAGTCCTTTGGCCACCAGGAACGCGCACACCGGCATGATGCCGAACTGGGCCGCCATCCCCAGCGCCACGAGGCGAGGGCGTTTGACGATCTCGTTGAAATCGTGCGGCGGCGTCACGATGCCGATCCCCAGCATGGTCAGCATGAACAGCCAATCCAGATGGGGTTTCATCCAAACGAGCACGGGCGGCCAGACGTAGCCGGCTCCGCACGCCAGGACGACCCACACCATCATCAGCCCGGAAAAACGGTCGCACAGCTTATTGAACATGGAACATTCCTCTTTTCAAAAATTTTCGCCGCGGACAATCCCGAAGTCCGCCGGTCATTGTCCTGGTTTCCCCCGTTCGATCTCTTTGGGAGAGAGCCAGCAGCGCAGCCAGTTCTGTTCCTGGTCGACGATCATCGCCCGCCAGCAGGAACAGCCCGTGTAGCCGCAGGGTTGGGGGTGTTCATAGAAGGAAAACGTGCCGTCGATGAGGTTGCCCAGTTTCCCGGCGGGTTCCGCTTTGCAGCACCGGTAGGCCGTGCCGTCCGGCTGGATCTTGGTGTACATCTGCCCCATGCGGCACAGTTTCCCCGCGTGCGGATTGGACGGCGCCGGGGATTTCTTTTGATCGTAGGCGGCGAACATGGGCGGGGCGGTTTTGGGGGCGGCTTCGCACAGGATTTTTTTCTCCGATTCGTCGTACCCCTGGGGATATTCCCTGCCCTGATACGTCCCCCGGAACGGCATGATGTCGAACGAGATTTTCGCGTCGTTGAACCTTTTTTTGTATTCCGCCATCCGCCCGAGCTGTTCCGGAAAAGCCACGTAGTTCACCCCCAGGGCAAAGCCCGCTTTTTTCAGCGTCAGGGCCTTGTCGAAGAACGTTTCGATGTCCGCGAACTGGGGATGGAAGGTCGCGTTCAGTTTCACCCGTTCCGGGGCGACTTTCTCCATGAATTCCTTCAGGTCGAAGGACAGGTTGGTGTCGTGTTCGGTGTCGAATTTTTTCCTGAGGTGGACGAGCAGGTCGATGAAGTCCGGGTAGGTGAACGGTTCTCCGCCCGAAACGTGGATGAGTCCTCCCCCGTAGCGCTCGTAAACGGCGTCCCAGATGTTTTTCCAACGGGCGATGCCGGGGTAGCGGTTCTTTTTTTTCTCTTCTTCCCAGGAGGAATTGAAAAAACAGTAGGAACAGCGGTAGTTGCAGGCATAGTGGACGTCCCAGGTGTACAGGCATTTATACGGTGGGACGGTCCGTCGGTCCGGCATCGGGTTCACCATCGGAGATACGCCGCTCTTTTCTGGCGGAGCGTCCCCCAGGATTTCAAATAATGGATCAGGCCGGCCGAACTGCCCGCCAGCCAGAAAAAGTTTCGCAAATACAGCAGCAGGGCGGCAAGCAGCGGCGGGCCGATTTTTTTCTCCCGACGATAAACATAGGCGAGGTCGTTGTGGGCGAGAAAGAGGGCGTACAGCAGAAGGAGCGGGGCCAGGGCGAGCGCGCCGCCGTGCGGGACGGTGAACGGGCCGAGGGTGACGGCGAGCCCGGCGGCCATATGGCCGACCACATACCGATAGCTGATGTTGCGGGAGTTCGTGATCCGGTCCCGGAACAGGATGGAGATGACGGTCCGAGAAAAGCCGCGGATGAAGAATTCCCTGAAAAACCGGGGCAGGGACTCGGGGCCGATGTGTCCCACGGCCATGTCCGTAAAGTAGTGGATGCGGTATTTTTTGCTCAAGACCAGGCCCAGAACGGTGTCTTCCGCGGAGGCGAAGCGGCCGAACACGCCTTCTTCCAGCCGGGGGTTTTCGTCGTGGATTCCCTTGCGCAGGGCGAAATTCCCGCCGGTGAGGGTGTCGGTGACGGACGGAAAGCGGTTGAAGGATTCGTTGTCGTGGTTGTAGCTGTTCAGCCGTCCGATGACGTTCTGCCACGGCAGCGCCTTGTATCCGCCGGTGACGATGTCGTTTTTTTCGACGGTCAGGTGTCGGCGGATGTGGGTGAGCCAGTCGGATTCCACGAGGCAGTCGGAATCGGTGAAAGCCAGGATTTCCCCGGACGCTTCCTCGGCGCCGATGTTGCGGGCCACGGCCGGACCGCGCCGTTCCGGCAGGCGCACGACTTTCGCCCCATACGCGGCGCCGAGCTCGGCGGAGCCGTCGGTGGAGGCGTCGTCGACGAGGAGGATCTCGTGGTTCGGATCGTCCAGCGTGGAGAGGCGTTCAAGGCAGCGCCGCAGGGTCCTCTGGGCGTTGAAAACCGGGACGATGACGGAGATCTTCTCCATGCCGCTAGAACCGCCAAGTCCGGGCGTGGCAGACGGACGGTTTGAAATCGTCGGCGGTGGAACCGCTGAAGGCCCAAAAACCGCGAACGTTCCGTTTCAGGTCGTCCACGTTCCGCATTTCGAAGAGCCGGCGCAACACATAGGACGGCCGCATGTAGAACCTCTGGTAGGCCAGCAGGTTCAGCCGGATGAGTTCCTCCTCGGTCATGCTGTTCGGGACGAAACAGGGAAGCTTGAAGCCCCAAAGGCCCGTCGGCCGGCCGTGGTCGCGCAAATCCTCCCGGTAAATGCTGAACTCCGAACCGGGCAACGGCATGAAATTCAGGACGCTCCAGTAGGAAAGGTCCGCGTTGCAGCAGAAATCGATGGTCTTGAGCCCGTCCTCGAACGTTTCGCCGGGGTAGCCGAAGATGGTGGTGCCGAAGGTCTCGATCCCCGCTTTGCGGGCGAGCGTCAGGGCCCGGCCGATCTGTTCGGGTGTCTCCTCCTTGTTCATCAATTTCAACATCCGCGGGCAGCCGGACTCGATCCCCACCAACAGCCGCCAGCAGCCCGCCTTCTTCAGCAGGCCCAGGATGTCCCGGCATTTTTCGATGTCGTCGGCCCGGGCGTTGGCGCACCAGAAAAAATTCAGGCGTCTGGCCAGAATCCGTTCGCACAGCCGGCCGGCCCGCTCCTTGTCCGCCAGCAGGTTTTCGTCGTACACGATGACGTTCCGAACGCCGTACTCCCGGATCGCCCAGGCCAGCTCATCGACGACATTCTCGACGTTGCGGGCGCGGTAGGTGCGGTTGGCGATGCAGAATTTGCAGTCGCTGCGGCATCCCCGGGCGGTGAGGACGTTGATGCTGGGAAGGGCCTTGTAGAAGCCGATGGAGGGCGAGTAAAGGTTCAAGTCCACCAGGCCGAGGTCCGGGAAAGGGAGAGAGTCCAGGTCCGCGATGGGGGTATAGGGATTTTCCACGATCCCCGTTCCGTTCCGCCACACGATGTTGTCGATGCCGGAAAAGTCCCGGCCGCCGCCGGACAGGACCCGGCAGACGTCGACGATGGCTTTTTCGCTGTCCCCCCGGAAGGACATATCGATGGCCGGCGCTTCCTCCAGCACCCGCCGGCCCGCGTGGGTGGGGTGAGGGCCTCCGGTGACGATGAAAACGTCCGGCAGGCGTTCCTTGACCTGCCGCGCCAGCGCCTTGACCCGTGGCCACGCGAACGTCACGCTGTGAAAACCGACGACGTGGGCGCGGGAACTCAGGACCTTCCGAAACCATTCTTCCGGGGGATACATGACCCCGTCGATGAATTCGACGTCGTGTCCCGCGTTTTTCAGCATGCGGGAGAGATACAGGATGCCCAGCGGCGCGGTGGATCCGGGGATGAGCCCGAATTTTTTGCTCATTCGGAAACCGCACTGTTTGGATTGGGCGCCCGGATAGAGTTCGCTCCAGGCGTAGGGCGCGATGGTGAACACGATTTTCATAGGAAAGAATAATGCCAGTTTTCTGAAGGGGCTTCAAACAGGCCCGGAAATGAGCGGCTCGAACCTTTGGTAAATTTCGTCCCTTTCTCCTTTTTACAAAATTGTTTGGGACAGTCCCGACAATATGAAAAGTAAATTGCAGAAAGGGACGTCAATGGGTCGAAAGACCTTAATAAACAGGTTTTCGGCGGCGATTTTCGCCTCGGCCGGCCACACGGCACTTCCACTAGCGCGGTCGCTGGCCGCGTCGCTTCATTCCATCCGACAAACCGGGACTATGCCTAGCGGCATTGAAAACCAAGCTCGAACCGTCAGATTTTGGGCAAAAAAATCCGCCTTATCGTCGAACCACCATTTGCATTAGTGGCCCAACACAAGGCGGACGGAAAGTGGAGCGGGTGATGGGAATCGAACCCACGTCTGAAGCTTGGGAAGCTTCCATTCTACCATTGAACTACACCCGCAACTATGTTGACACTGGGCGGCCTTTAGGCCGCCTGAAATTATGTTGTTACTTGGTGGCCCCGAGGAACAGGCTGAAATTTCAGTCCCAATTTCAGCCGAGTATGTGAGTCGGGGCACCCGCAATTGTCAAATTGAAATTTGCATCGCAACCTGTTGTCCCACGTGGCACTTTGGGACCTGAGGCGTCGCAGAGCGACGACAACTCCTCAGGGGGCACCCGCATTCCAAACCGGTTTTATTGTCCCACGGATCACTTTGGGACCATCGGCAAGCCGGAGGCTTGAAAACCCCGATGGCATTTTAGCAGACTTTTCTTTTTCCGACAAACAGGCCCTGAAAATACCTTCGAGGCGGTTAGCGCCGGAAATTCCGCAGGCGTTCCGCGTGGGCGCGCTCCGTGGCGACCAGTTGCCGGATGTGCAGTTTCTTCCATGCTTCCGGGAATAAATTTTCGAGCGACTGATAGAACTCCGCCGTTTTCTCTTCCTGGAGGACGGCGTAGTCAAGAAGATCCTTTTCCGACGATTTGGGGAGGTCGATCTTGGCGAACAGGCCGGCCTGTCGGAGGTCGTCCATCAAGACGGCGAGGGTTTGTTCGTCGGCGGGGATGGCGAGCCAGCGCGTGAGATATTTTTGAAAGTGCAGCCGGTGTTCCTCTTCTTCCCGCGCCAGGAGCAGGCAAAGTTGCCGGAGATCGGGGTCGGAGAGCCGAAGCGCGAGGTCCTCGTAGAAGGATTTCCCATGTTCTTCCAGACGGATCGCTCCCTGCAACACATGGCGGAGATGGATGCGTCCCCTGTTTTGCCCGCCGACAAGCCACTCCGTTTGAGAGACGGCGTTCACTCCCCGCGTCTCGTAATAGTAGAGGAAGATAAGGAGGCCGTTCCCCAGGAACAATCCACCGACGTAGGTGGGCGGGAAGTTTCCCCGGGTAAGAAGGACGAAGGCGGTGGTCAGGGCGACGGAGACGAACAGAACGAGCGTGACAAAGACGGTCCACGGCAAGGCCACGCGCCGGGCCCCGTAGGACAGCGCCACCGCCAAGAGGAACGGCAGGGCGGCGGAGAAGGTGAAGAGGAGAAGCGCGGAGATCATATTGGAAAAGGGTGCGGTTTCAGTCATGGGGGATGCCTCCGGTCTTGTTTTTTTCGTTTCTCTCCAGGAGCGTGGCGATGTTCCTGTCTTTCAGGACGGTCTCGGCCAGCGCGAGGGCCTGGGCGGTGGTTTTCACCCGGCCGGTGGCCTGGGCCTCCCGGATGGCGGCGAGCAGGCGGCCGATGACGGGACCCTCCGGCAGGTGGAGTTGTTTCATGAGCCAGCGTCCGTCGACCAGTTTGGGCGGTTCCACGGTCTCGCGTTTGAGAAAATACTGCGACAACATTGTGTGGATGGCCGAATACACGGGGTCTTTGCGGCCG
>JAKLDV010000015.1:0-20353 GCA_022703335.1 Elusimicrobiota bacterium | reverse complement strand
TAGGTGAAATGGTCGGCGGCGGCCATGATGAGGAGTCCGACGGCGTCTCCCTCGAGGTCGCGGTAGAAGCGGTAGACGGCGTGGTCGGTGAGCACGGGTTGGTGCCCGAGGTTTCCCGGCCGCATGTGGGCGCCGACCATGCGGGCGAGGGACCGGGTTTCGTCGTTGGAAAGGCGCAGGCGGCCGGCGATCTTCTCGACTTTTTTCATGCCCACGGCGTCGTGCCCGTGAAAATGCAGTTTGCCTCCCTCTTTTTTGGCGGTTTCAGGTTTGCCCACGTCGTGGAGGAGTTCCGCCAGTTTGAGCAACGCGTAGCGGGGGTATCCCCCCACGGGCTCGTGAAGGTGTTCCTGGAGCCGTTCGAGGAATTCCGGGAACAGGCGCGGGAGTTCGGTCATGAGGCGGTCGAACGAGGCGAGGGCGTCGAGGCAGTGGGCCCAGACCCCGTTTTTTCCGTAGTAAACGTGGGCGGTTTTGCGCATCCCTTCCCCTTCGGGAAAAACGACGGTGAGCAGGCCGGCGGCGTCCATGGCGCGGAACGCCGAGGCGGCGTGGGGAGTGGCGAGGATTTTAAAGAGTTCTTCCCGGACCCGTTCGGCGGCGCTTCGGTTCAGCAGCGCCCGGTTTTTCCGGATGGCTTTGAGGGTTCGGGGTTCGATGGTGAACCCCAGTTCGGCGGCGAAGCGGAAGGCGCGCATCAGGCGCAAGGGGTCTTCCCGGAAGGCGGTTTCGGAAACCATGCGGATCTTTTTCGCCCGGAGGTCTTTTCGGCCGTCGGAAAGGTCCACCAGGAATTTCTGCCGGTCGGGCCGGCCGAGGCGGTCGAGCGGAAGGGCGAAGGCGTTGACGGTGAAGTCCCGCCGTTTCAAGTCCTCCTCCAGGGTTTTGCCCTGGAGTTTGGAAAAATCGAACGTCCGCCGGATCGGCTTGTCCGGCGAGACCACGCGGTAGGTGCCGCGTTCCTCGTCCAGCGGGAAGAGGGAGCCTTTGATTTTTTTCGCCAGGAGCCCGGCCGGGCGGAGCGGATCGCCCTGGACGGCGAAGTCGGCGTCCTGAAGGGGTCGGCCGAGGAGCTGATCGCGCAGAAATCCGCCGACCAGCCAGACGCGGCCGGGGGCGGTGAGGAGGGGCTTGAAGAGGGGCGCGAACGCGCGTGCGGCGTTCATGCGGGTTTCTCCTCTTCCTTGCGCAGATCTTTCTTGAGGATTTTGCCGACGGCGTTCTTGGGCAGTTCCTTCCGGAGGACGATGTCGCGCGGCCGCTTGAACGGCGCCAGTTTTTCGCGGCAGAGGGCCATGAGTTCGGCCCGTTCCGCCGCGGCGTCGCGTTTCAGGGTGACGAACGCTTTGACGGTTTCGTCGCCGCTTTCGCTGTCGTAGATCCCCACCACGGCGGCCTCATCCACCGCGGGATGCGAACGGAGGACCGTCTCCACTTCCTGCGGGTACACGTTGAGCCCCTTGACGATGATGAGGTCCTTCTTTCGGTCCACGATGCGGAGGTATCCGTCGGCCTCGAGGAGTCCGAGGTCGCCGGTTTTCAGCCAACCGTCCTTGGTGAAGGCCTCGCGGGTCTCCTGGGGGCGCTTGTAGTAGCCGGCCATGACGTTGTCCCCCTTGACGCAGATCTCCCCCACCTGTCCGTCGGGGAGGAGCCTTTCCTCGTCGTCCACGATCTTCACCCGCACGTCGGGGAGGGGCAGTCCCACCGAGCCGTCCTTGCGCGCGCCGTGCAAGGGGTTGAGCGACACCACCGGGGCGGCTTCGGTGAGGCCGTATCCTTCCAGGAGCGGCGTGCCGAACGTCTCTTCGAATTTTTTCTGCACGCCGGCGGGCAGGGGCGCGGCGCCGGACACCACCAGCCGCACCGGGTTGATGAGCCGGAGGGCCATGGCCTTGAGGCCTTTCACCTTCTGCGTGAGCGTGGAAAAGATGGGCGGCACGCCGCAGAAGACGTTGACGTTGTGTTTCCAGATGGTGTGGAGCACCGGCTCGAACGGCAGGAGGGACTCGATGATGACGGTGCCGGCGCCGAGCCGCAGGGGCAGAAGGACGTTGGTGGTCCAGGCGAAGGAGTGGAACATGGGGAGGACGCACATGAACCGGTCGGCGGAGGACAGCTCGATGGCCTTGCGGCAGGATTCGACGTTGGCGACGAAATTTTTATGTGTGAGCATGACGCCCTTGGGGGAGCCGGTGGTGCCGGCGGTGTAGATGAGCATGGCCAGGTCGTTGGGCGCCACGGGGTGTTCCGGCGGAGGATCGCCTTGGTGAAGCAGGCTGTCGAAGGCCGGCAGGTCGTGGCCGGCCGTTTTGAGGAACAGGTGTTTGAGGGTGGGGACGCGCTTTTGGGCCTCCCGGACGTTGCCGAGGAATTCGCGCGCGGTGAGGCAGCCTTTCACCCCGGCGTCGTGGAAGATATAGCCGAGCCTCTCGCCTTTTTCCAGGAAATTGACGGGCACGGCCACCGCGCCCAGGCGGCTGAGGGCGAAAAAGGCGATGACGAACTCCGGGCAGTTCCGCAGGACGATGCCGAAGGTGTCGTCCTTGCCGATGCCCAGCGCGGCCAGCCCCGCGGCGCAGCGGCGGATCTTATCGTCGAGGTCCCGATAGAGGATCGGTTCGTCCTTGAAGAGGAAGGCGGCGGCGTCGCCCGATTGTTTCACGGCGTCGGCCAGCATTTGGTTCAGGTTTTCGTGGAGCATGTCAGCGGAAGAGGGGCGGGACGGCGTCCAACAGCGCCCGGGTGTAGGGATGCCGCGTTTCCGCCAATATTTCGGCGGTGCCGCCGGTTTCCATCGTCTCGCCGTCTTTCAGCACCAGGAGGCGGTCCGCCAGGTGGGCGACCACGGTGAGGTCGTGGCTGATGATGAGGGTGGTGAGGCGGTATTGCTCTTTCAAGTCGGACAGCAGGTTCAGGATTTGCGCCTGGAGGGAAAGGTCGACGGCGGAGACGGGCTCGTCGGCCACCAGCACGCGCGGCCGGACGGCCAGCGCCCGGGCGATGGCCAGCCGCTGTTTCTGTCCGCCGGAGAACTGGTGCGGGTAATGGGACAGGATGTCGGTGGGGAGGCCCACGGAGGAGAGGAGTTCCCGGACGGCGTCACGCCGCGCGGCGCCGCGCGGCGGTTCTTTTTTTTCGACGCGGGCGCGGAGACCGAGGGGTTCGGCGAGGATCGTTTCCACGGAAAGTTTTGGGTTGAGCGAGGCCGCCGGGTCCTGGAAGATCATTTGGATGCCGGAGGCCCACTCCAGCGGCGGCAGGTCTTCCATGGGACGGCCGTCCCAGAAAAGGCGGCCGCTCGTGGGGCGGTGGAGGCGGCAGAGGATGCGGCCGAGGGTGCTCTTGCCGCTGCCCGATTCCCCGACGAGGCCGAGGGATTCCCCCTCGTTCAGGCTGAAGGAAACGTTATGGAGGGCGCGCACGGCGCCGAGGCGGCGCCGGAACACGCCGCCGGTGACGGCGAACTCCATGGAAAGGTTTTCGGCGCGGAGCAGGGGCGTCATCGGCCGGCCGCCACGGGGGAATGGTAGAGGTGGCAGGAAACGCTGCGGCCTTCGTGCGGGAGCAGCGCGGGAATATGTTCGGCGCAGGGGTCGAACACGCGCGGGCAGCGCGGGTGGAACGGACAACCGCCGGGGACGGCGCTCAGGTCCGGCGGCTGGCCTGGGATGATGGGCAGTTTTCCGGCGCTTTTGTGCAGGCGGGGCAGGGAGCGGAGCAGGGCCGCGGTGTACGGATGAAGCGGGGCGGACATTACGTCGGCGGTCTTCCCCCGCTCGACGATCTCGCCGGCGTACATCACGGCCAGGCGGTCGGTGCGTTGGGACACCAGCCCCATGTTGTGGGTGATGAAGAGGATGGCCATCTTCAGGTCGCGGCGGAGGCCGTCGAGCAGGTCGAGGATCTCCTTCTGCAGGGTGACGTCCAGCGCGGTGGTGGGTTCGTCGGCGATGAGCAGGGCCGGCCGGTTGGCGATGGCCAGGGCGAGGCAGGCCCGCTGGCGTTGTCCGCCGGAAATTTGATGGGGGTAGGCGCGGTAGATGCGTTCCGGATCGGGCAGGCGCACGCGTTCCAGCAGGGACAGGGTTTTGGCGCGGTCCCGTCCGCCGCCGTGGACCTCCATCGATTCCTCGAGCTGGTCGCCGACGGTCAGCACCGGATTGAGGGCCGAAAAGGGGTCCTGGAAGATCACGGCGATCTGTCCGCCGCGGATCCGCCGGAGGGGTTCGGCGTCGAGGGCGAGGAGGTCCTGGGATCGGAAAAATATCTTTCCGCCCGGGATTCGGCTGTCCCGGTCCGGCAGGAGGCGGAGCACCGCCATCGCCAGGGTGGACTTGCCGCAGCCGGATTCTCCGACCACGCCGAGGGTTTCCCCCTCGTTCAGTTCCAACGACACGTCGCGCACGGCGTGGACGCGTTTCCCGTGCCGGCGGTAGTCCACCGATAAATTTTCGATTTTCAGCAGGGGGTCGGCCATCGGTCAATCCATGCGGGGATCGAGCACGTCGCGCAGGCCTTCGCCGAGCAGGTTGAAGGCGAGCACGGTGACGAGGATGGCCAGGCCCGGAAAGAGGGACAGCCACCACGCGATGTGGATGTAGTCCTTGCCGACGGCGAGGATGTTGCCCCAGGAGGCGGTGGGCGGCTGGACGCCGAGGCCGAGGAAGGAAAGGGCCGACTCGGTGAGGATGGCCCCGCCCACGCCCAGGGTGGCGGCCACCAGCACCGGCGAGGCCACGTTGGGCAGGAGATGGACGAAAAGGAGGCGCGGCGTGGAGAGATGCAGCGCCCGCGCCGCGGACATGAAGTCCCGTTCGCGCAGGCTGAGACATTCCCCCCGCACCAGGCGGGCCAGCCCCATCCAGGAGGTGAGGCCGATGATGACCACCACGTTGAGGATGTTGGGTTCCAGGAAGGCGATCACCATGAGGATGAGGAAGATGGCGGGGAAGCAAAGGAGGACGTCGATGAGGCGCATGAAGAGGGTGTCCACCCAGCCGCCGTAGAACCCGGCGACGAGTCCGGCGGAGGTGCCGATGAGGAGGGCCAGCCCGACGGCCACGATGCCGACGACCAAAGAGATCCGCGTGCCGAAGAGGACCCGGGAGAACACGTCGCGGCCGAGATCGTCGGTGCCCATCCAGTGCGACCACGACGGCGGGCGGAGGCGCTGGACCACGTCCTGCTGCAGGGGATCCATGGCCACCAGCACGGGCGCCAGGAGCGCCAACAGCACCAACAGCGCGAGGATGGCGCTGCCGGCCAGGGCCAGTTTGTTCTTCCGGAACCGCTGAAGGGTGAGGGACCACATATCAGAAATCTGAAATCCGAAAGACGAGATGCGAAATGGAAAACAAAAAGTCGGAACGCATAACGCCTTTTTCGTATTTCGTATTTTGTATTTCGTATTTCATGTCATTTCCCTTGGTAACGGATGCGCGGGTCGACGTAGGCGTAGGCCACGTCGGCGAGGAAGTTCCCCACGAGCGTGAGGAGGGCGGCGATGGTCCCCACGCCCATGATGACGGGATAGTCGCGGGCCATGATGGCGTCGAAACCCAGCCGGCCCATGCCCGGGTAGGCGAAGATGGTTTCGAAGATGAAACTGCCGCCGATGAGGTCGGGCAGGAGGAGGCCGACGAGGGTGACGACGGGGATGAGGGTGTTGCGCAGGGCGTGTTTGAGGATGACGCGGTTTTCCGGCAGTCCCTTGGCCCGCGCGGTGCGGATGTAATCCTGTCGGATGACCTCCAGCAGACCGTTGCGCACGTAGCGCGAGAGGCCGGCCAGCCCGGTGAACGCCGAGACGAGCACCGGGAGGGCCAGGTGCCGGGCCAGGTCGAGGCATTGGGCGCCGAGGGACATTTCGTCGTAGGTGAGCGAGCGCAACCCCGAGATGGGCAGCCAGCCGAGCTTGAGCCCGAAGGTGATCATGGCCAGGAGCGCCAGCCAGATGGTCGGCACGGAAAAACCGATGAAGACGAACACCGTGAGCGACTTGTCCCACAGCGAATCCTGTTTCACCGCCGAGAGGATGCCGATGGGCAGGGCGATGAGGAAGATGAGAAGGAGCGAGGAGACGTTCAACAGGAGCGTGGCCGGGAGTCGTTCGCCGATCTTCCGCAGAACCGGGCGGTCGTCGCGGAAGGATCGGCCGAAATCGAGACGGGCAAAACGTTTGAGCCAGTCCCAGTACTGCACGTGCCAGGGTTTGTCCAGCCCGTAAAGTTTGATGAGCCGTTCCTTGGCCTCGGCGGAGGCCTTCACGTTCATGTCGGTCACCATGTCGGTGGGTTTGCCCGGCGCCAGCTGCATGACGCCGAAGGTGACCAGCGTGATGCCGACGAGGAGCGGGACCAGGAAAAGGAGCCGTTTGGCGAAGTAGGCGGGCATGGCCGTCAGGAGGCGTATCGGTATTTCTGCAGGGATTTGGGCACGAACCACTCGCGGAAGTTCCAGCCGATGCCCGCCGCGGCCACCTCGGGCCCGACGAACCGTGTATGGATGGTGGGTAGGGAATCGGGGTAATAGAGGAAGATGTAGGGAAGGTCTTCCGCCAGGATGGCGTGCATGCGGTGATAGAGCGCCCGGCGTTTTTCGAAGTCGAACTCCCGCCGGCCCCGTTCCAGGAGCATGTCGACCTCGCGGTTGGCGTAGCCCACGAAATTATACTGTCCCTCCTTGCGCTGGCTGGAATGCCAGATGGAATATTGGTCCGGATCGCGGGAGAGGCTCCAGGCGAGGATGACGGCGTCGAACCGTTTTTTGTCCACGTAGTTGTGGAGGAAGGAGGACCATTCGAGGATGCGGACCTGGACGCGGATGCCGATCTTGGCCAGGTGGTTTTGGAGGATGAGGGCGCAAAGTTCGCGCGGTTTGTTGCCTTGGTTGGTCATGAGGGTGAACTCGAATTTTTGTCCGCCGCGGTCGAGCCAACCGTCGCCGTCGGTGTCGGTCCAGCCGGCCGTGGCCAGCAAGGCCTTCGCCTTCACGGGATCAAAAGGGATGTCCGCCACGTCCGGATTGAACGCCCAGGAGGTGGGCGGGAACGGCCCGGTGGCGGGCCGGCCCACGCCCAGCAGGACGCCGTCGATGATCTCGGAGCGGTCGAGCGCGAGGGCGACGGCCCGCCGCACGCGCCTGTCGCGGAACAGCGGGTTTTCCAGGTTGAACCCCAGGTAGGTGTAGGCAAACGCGGGGTAGCGGTATTTGTTGTAGTGGCGGAAGAATTCGGGATAGGCCTTGAACTGGTCCGGCGTGAGCGCCATGGAGTCGATGGATTGCTGGCGGAGTTCGAGGAACTGCACCGAACTGTCGGGGATGATGCGGAAGATGTAGCGGTCGAGGCGCGGCCGGCCCTCGAAATAGTCGGGGTTGGCGGTCAGCACGATCTTCTCGTCGGTCTTCCATTCCAGGAACTTGTAGGGGCCGGTGCCGATGGGGCGGCGGTTGGCCGGATGCGTGTTGAAGTCGCCGGCGGAGAAAATGTGTTTGGGGACGATGCCCATGCCCCAGGACTCCAGCGCCGGCACGAAAGGTTCCTTGTAGACCACGCGCACGGTGTGCGGGTCCGGCACGTCCACCCGGCGGATGAGTTCGAAGTCCACGCCGTAGGGCGTTTTGACGGCGGGGTCCGTGAGGCGCTGGTAGGTGAACCGCACGTCGTCGGCGGTGAACGGCGCGCCGTCGTGCCAGCGGACGTCGGGGCGGAGATGGAAGAGGATCTCCGTGCCGCCGGACCGGACCTCCCAGGACTCGGCCAGGTCGCCGACGAGCCGAAGGTCCTTGTCGTATTTCACCAGCCCGTTGTAAACCAGGGAGCAGATGTTGCCGGAGGCGGAGTCCGAGGCCAGCAAGGGGTTGAGATAGGAGGCGTCCGCGATGGAGGCTTCCACATAGGCGTCGCCGGTGGCGGGGGCGGCGTCGGTGGCCGAGGCGGCCGGCTGGGGGATGGAATCGGACCGGCAGGCGGAGAGAAACAGCAAGGAGGACAGAGCGACGGGGGTCGAGCAAAAGACGATCCGGCGCAGGGTCGAGCCCAGCGTTTGTTTCCCGTCGCTCATGACTTTTTCTTTTGCGACCGGATGACGACGCGCACCGCGGGCCGGGAGAAAATAGTCCGCGCCGCCCGCCGCACGTCCTCCACCGAAACGGCCGCCACGTCGGCGGGATAGCGGGCGTCGTGTTCGTGTTTTTTTTCGAGCATCTCCCACCAGCCCAGATACCACGCCATGCGGCTGTTGGTCTGGTGGTCCATCATGTAATGTCCCCGGATGTAACGTTGGGTGTCGGCCAGTTCCTCCGGAGTGAGGGGCCGTTGCAGGATATTTTTCAGGACGTGCGCCATTCGGCGTTCGGCGTCGTTCAGCGTGGAGGGGTCGGTGCCGGCGTAGATGACGAAGGCGCTGCCCCATTTGCGCGATCCGTAAAAGGAGGAGACTTCATAGGCGAGGCTGCCCTGTTCCCGCACCGCCTGAAAAAGAGGCGAGCTCATGCCCGCGCCGAGGTAGGCGTTCAAGACCTTGACGGCGGGATAGGAGGGGTCGTCCACCCCGGGGGCCGGGTAGGCCAGCATGAGATAGGACTGTTCGAACGGGTGCGGTTCCTCGGCCGAGACGGGCGCGTTGTTGTAGACGGGAGCCCCGGGGGCGGCGGGCGTTTCTCCGGCGGCCGTCCACCCGGCGAAGGCGCGGCGCAGCAGGGATTCCATTTTTTTCGCCGGGAGGTTCCCCACCGTCACCAGCACGGCGCCGTTGGGCGAGACAGTGGTTCGGTGCCAATCGACGAGGTCGTCGCGGGTGAGGGAACCGACGGAGGATTCCGTCCCTTCTTCCGGCCGGGCGTAGGGATGGTCGCCGAAGGTCTCTTTTTGGAGGCGGTCGTAGGCCACTTCGAAGATGTGTTCCTTCTTCGCCCGGATGTCGTTGAGGTGCGCGGCCTTTTCCTTGGCGAATTCCTCGGCGGGGAAGGAGGGGTGCAGCAGGACGTCCTGGAAAAGGTCGAAAAGCCCGTTGAAATTTTCCGCGACCGACTGGCCGGACACCTCCCAATAGTCGTTGGCGCTCTGGGAGTCGAGGGCGGCGCCGAGGGATTCAGCTTCCTGCGCGATACGCAGGGCGGAACGCGAGACGGTGCCTTTGAACATCACCGAGGCGGTCAGCGCGGTGATGCCGGCTTTGGCGGCCGGTTCGAGCGAGGAGCCGCCGGGGAAGAAAAGATGGAACGCCACGATCTGGTTGTGGGTCACGCGGCGGTGGATCCACAACAGACCGTTGGGCATTTTTTTCGCCGAGGTCGTGGCGGCCTGTGTCTTCAGTAAGGGCATCATCGTCAGCAGGATCAGACAGAGAATCCGTCGTTTCACGGAGCCGTCCGTTTTAAGAACGCCGCCGCCGGGTCACGGCGCGGCCGGCCGCGGGGCGTCGCCGCCGGAGGTTTCCGGCAGGAGCACCGCGCCGGAAAGTTCCCGGCGCTGAAAACAGGCCAGGAGCAACCGGTGCAGGTCGGCCAACGTGACCTTGTCCAGTTCTTTCAGGTAATTCCGCGCCAGTTGGGGACGGTCCAATATGGTGTAGAAACCCCATTGAGCCGCCTGGCCGTGATAGGTTTCCTGGGAGAAAAGCCAGGCGCTGCGCAACTGCGCTTTGGCGCGGGCCAGGGCTTCCGGCGGGAGGCCGTTGCCGAGGGCGTCGTCGAGGATGAAATAGATTTCGTTGGACAGGGAACGGGCTTTTTCCGGCGGACATTCGGCGAAAATGCCGAACACGCCGGAGCCGGCGTGGGTGAGGAAACTGGCGCCGACCGACCACACGGCGCGTTTTTGCTCGCGCAATATCTGATAGAGCGGCGAGCTTTGTCCGCCTCCCAGCGCCGTGGCCAGCACATCCATGGCCACCTGTTCCGGGTCTTGGAGGGTGGGGCCGAGGAACCCCACGGCCACGTGGGCCTGCTGGGCCGGCCGGGAAATGAATTTGAGCACGGTGTTCGACGGGGCCGGCTCCACGAGCGGCGGTCGGGCGGGGGCGGTCCGGGCCGGGACGGCGCCGAACGCGAGTTTGATCTTTTTTTCGACGGTGGCCCGTCGAAGGTCACCCGCCACGACCACCACCATGTTCTCCGGCACGTAATAATCGTGGTGCTGGCGGAAGAGCGTGTCGCGCGGCATGGCGGCGATGCTGGCGGCGGTGCCGATGACCTGTCGACGGTAGGGCGTTTCACGGTAGAGGGTTTCCAGGAAGGCGTCCCAGAGGTCCGATTCGGGGTTGTCGTTGCGGCGTTTGATCTCTTCCAGGATGACTCGGCGTTCCTTTTCCAGTTCTTCCGGCGGGAAAGCGGGGCGGAGCACCGACTCGGTCAGCACCTCGAAGGCCTCGTCGAGGCTGTCGGAGGGCATGTCCACGTAATAGTGCGTCATTTCGGTGCCGGTGGCGGCGTTGATGGATCCGCCGCGGCGTTCCACCACCTGCGCGATCTTCCCGGCGTCGAGGCGGTCCGTTCCCTTGAAGATCATGTGTTCGAGGAAATGCGAGACTCCGGCGGAGGCGTCGGTCTCGTTGACGGCGCCGCAGCGCACGTAGATCTGCAGGGACACCACCGGGGCGGCGTGGTCTTCGAGGACGACGTAGCGAAGGCCGTTCGGCAAGCGTTTTACCGCGACGGCATGAGAGGGAAGCGGGATGGCCAAGGTCATAAGGAGGCCCCAGAAGAACGCGACGCGAATTTTGGAAAAGAACGGCGCGGGCGCCGCGGGGCGCCGGCCGGCGAACGGATTTCGGTGGACGATTCTAAATGGCGGTCGTGACAAGAGTTTCCGTGGAATTGACACCCGGGATGGCGCGGATCTTTTCCACCACGATCTGCGTCATGTGGGCCATGTCTTCGGCTTCCAGATCGACCACCAGGTCCCATCGACCGTAGACCGCCGAGACGTGGGCCACCCCCTTCGTCTCCTTGATGGCTTTGAGCGTTTGTTTCTCTTTTCCCGCGTTGAGCCGTACCAACACCAGACCTGTCACCATGTTTTTCTACCTCCTACGAAAGTTTCAAAACCAGACGTCCGCCCGTCACGGCCGGCGGAGGAAATCCCGCGTCAATTCCGGAGGGAACCCGATGTCGGCCACCCGCAGGAGACCGGTCCACGGCCGCGCGCTTTTCTTGACCAGCCCCCGCTTGGGCAGGCCCAGCGTCACCGTCAGGTCGGCCCTCACCGCCACGTCGTCGACGCGGCCCGTGTCCGCGTCGAGGCCGGACGGCACATCCACCGCCGTCACCGGCGCGGACGAGCCGTTCAGGAAGACGATCAGGGAACGGAAGGGTTCGCGCGGCGCGCCGTGGAAACCCGTGCCCAGCAGGGCATCCACCGCCGCCGAAAAATCCCCGAGAAATTCTAACAACTTTTGGAGGGATTGAAAAACGGCATAGGGGATTTTTCGGTCGAGCAGTTTCTTCCAGTGGAAGAGGGCGTCCCCCTGAAAACGTTCCGGCGGAAGAGCGAGGGCGACGCGGGGCTGAAAGCCGGCGTCCGCCAGATGGCGCGCCGCCACCAGCCCGTCGCCGCCGTTGTTCCCGCCGCCGCAGAACACGGCGATGCGGGAGGCCGGCGGCGGGTTCAGGATCGTGCCGACGGCATCGGCCACGGCGCGGCCGGCGTTTTCCATGAGCACCGCGCCGGGCACGCCGAGCGCGGCGGCGCGCCGGTCCAATCCCCGCATCGGCTCCACGCCGATGCAACGATAGGCCGTCGGCGGCCGGAGGCGCGACCGGGAGGCGCGGGCGGGTCGTTTATTCGGAATCGGAATCGTCCGCCGGCGGGGGCTCGTCCGTCGGTGTCGGGGGCGACAGGCGTTCTTTGGCTCCCAGGTAGGCGTCCACCACGGCGTAGAGCCAGGTGATCATGGTTAACAGGTTGAAGGTGAAGAAGAACCCCGAGTTGGATTTCAGCAGTTCCTGCGACAGGGCGCGGGCCTGCGTCATGTCAAAAGTGGAAAGGTCGGCGGGCAGGCGGTTGGCGATTTCCAGCCCCGCGCCGAGGAAGAGAGAGAGGCCGAAGAGCAGGGTGAGCCCGATGAGGACGAATCCTTTCAGGAAGTCCCGGTTGTAGAGCTGGCCGAGTCCCGGCCACAGCAGCCCCGAAAGAAAAACGGCGAAGATGGTCTGTCTCATGGATTCCCCCCTCAGTCCTTCAACCATTCCAGGAGTTCCGGATAGGTTTTGGTGTTAAGTATATCCGATTTTTCGAGCCATGCCCGCCTCGCCACGGTGACGGCGATGGACATGTAGTTCAACTGTTCGGTGGAGTGGGCGTCGGTGCTGACGGCCATCGGGATCCCTCTTTTTTTCGCCGCCAAGGCGTTGATGTCGGTGAGATCCTGCCGGTCCGGCTGGCCGTTGATCTCCAGCGCGGTCCCGGTGCGTTCGGCGACCTGCAGGACTTTGTCCGTGTTGAACGCGTAGGGTTCCCGCCGTCCCAGCAGGCGGCCGCTGAGGTGGGCGATGCAGTCCACGTGCGGGTTCTCCATGGCTTTCACGAGGCGGCCGGTGATCTGTTCCTCGCTTTGGTGAAACCCGCTGTGGATGGAACCCGTCACCACGTCGATTTCCGCCAGGAGGTCGTCGGCGTAATCCATGCGGCCGTCGGCGAGGATGTCCACCTCGGAGGCGCTGAGCAGGCGGCAGACGCGGCGTTTCTTGTTCAAGGCGCGTATTTTCTCGATTTTTTTCCGCACCGCGGCCGGCGCCATGCCGCCCGCCACCTTCAGGGATTGGGAATGGTCGCCCACGGCGTACCATTCCCAGCCTTTTTTCTCGGCGGCGTCGGCCATGTCTTCCAGGGAGGAGGTGCCGTCCGAAAGGTCGGTGTGGTTGTGGAAACAGCCTTTCACATCGGATTCCTCCAGTAGTTCGGGCAGACGGTTTTTTTCGGCGGCCGCGATCTCCCCGCGGTTTTCGCGCAGTTCCGGCGGGATGAAAGACAGGCCGAGTTTCTTGTAGATATCCTGTTCTGTTTTCCCCGCCACGGGTTTCGCCTGTTTTTTGTCGGAAACGCGGTACAACCCGTATTCGTTGACAGTGTAGCCCATCCGCAGGGCGCGTTCGCGCAGGGCGACGTTGTGTTCCTTGGAACCGGTGAAATATTGAAGCGCGGCGCCGAAAGACCCCGCCGCCACCACGCGCAGGTCGCACTGCACTCCGCCGGAGAGCAACACGCTGGACTTGGTCGCCCCCGCCGCCAAGACCCGTTCCACCGACGGCAAATGGGTGAAACGTTCGATGAGGGCGTCCGGGTTGCGGGAGGCGCAGAGGATGTCGAGGTCTCCCACCGTTTCTTTCCCCCGGCGCAGGGACCCGGCCGGCTCGATCTCCAGAAGGCCGGGGACGCCCCGGAGTTGGAGCAAAACGTCGTTGACCAGCCGCCGCGCCTCCCACAGGAGCATCCGGCTCCTGGCCTGTTCGGCGAGGTGGAGCCCCTTGAGGATGTTCTGTTCGATCTTTTCGCCGAAACCGGGGATCTTTTGAAGCCGGCCCGCGGCGGCGGCTTTTTTGAGCTTGTCGAACGAATCGATTTTCAGTTCGTCGTAAAGCAGTCGGGCGCGTTTGGGGCCGAGACCGGAGACGTTCAGCAAGTCCAGCAGGCCGGCCGGGAATTTTTCCTTCAGGTCGTCGTGCTCCTTGACGTGCCCGGTCTTGACGAATTCCTCGATCTTGTCGGCGATGCCTTTGCCGATGCCGCTCACCTCCAAGAGCTGTTCTCGCGTCAGGGAGGCGATGTCCGACGTCAACGCCGCCACCGCCTGGGCGGCTGTTTGGTAGGCGCGGATGCGGAAGACGTTGTCCTGGTTCAGTTCCAGCAGGACCGCCATCTCGTTGAGCAGGTCGGTGAAACTCTTGTTCAGCATGATTCCATTATAGAAATTCGGGAAGGCTAAGCCGTCGCCAGAACGCCGGCGTAGGCGACGCAGCTCTGCGTGTCCTTGGTGATGTCGCTGGAGGTGCGGTACATCACGGTTTCGGCTTTTTGGGCGCCCAGGAGGCGGGAGGCGGCGGCCATCACCGCCGCCGGCCCGGCGCCGCACATGGAGATGGAGTTCTTCGTCACCGCGTCGAGCAGCCCCTGGTCGTCCAGAGCCCGGAGACGGTCCAGGGCTTTTTCATCCTGTGCCAGGGCGAACGCCGGAGCGGTCATCCCTTTGGGCGGCCGCTGGCCGTAATCCTCCCCCACGTGAGACATGTCCGACGAGGCGATGAGGATGACCCGGTTTTTTCCGTTGCGCACGGTTTTTTGCAGGGCCTCCGCCAAGGCGCGGCACGCGGAGAGGGAGTAATCATGCAGGAGGATGGGGACGATCTTGGTTCCGGGGAACCTGTGGGCGATGAACGGCGTCTGAACTTCGAGGGAATGTTCCAGCGTGTGGGCGGCGGCGTCGGCTTTCAGAAGGGGACAGGCCTCCAGGAGCTGGGCGGCGAAATCCGCGTCCACGGGGAGGACGCCGGCCGGCGTTTGCCAGGCGCCCGACGGATAAACGCTCAGGGGCCAGCCGCGCCCGTAGTGGTTCGCGCCCAGGAGGACGAAGGTGTCGGCCCGGGGCAGACGGGAATAGACCGCGCCCGCCACTTTGCCGGAATAGGTCCAGCCCGCGTGAGGGCAGAGCGCGCCGACCGCGTCCTTCTCTTCGGCGGCGTCGGAGAGATAGCCGGCGATCTCTTGAGGGTCGGCGGGATACCATGTCCCGGCCAGTCGGGCGGGGCGGTCGTCGGAAAGGTGTTTCATCTTTTCCCCTTTCGTCCTCGGGCCGGAGGTTGTTCACGGAGGAGTTGCCGCAGCAAGCGCAGCGGTTCCGGCGCACGGTTCCCCCGCACGCAGTTCATCACGATGTCCACGGCCATCAGCACGCCCATTTTGTGGCCGGGGGAGACGAACAACGGGGCCGTGTTCGGCCGGGTGCGCAACGCGGCGCCGATCATCTCGTCGCCGTCCCGCAGGAGGGTATAAGCGCCTTCCAGCCCGGGCGGCGGCTCCTCGAAATCGCCGAAAATTTTTTCGTCGGCGCAGCCGATGGACGGGCGGTCCATCAACAGCCCGAGGTGGCAGGCGATGCCGAACCGGCGCGGATGCGCCAGTCCGTGTCCCGGCACCAGCAGGACGTCCGCGTCCGTGACGGCTTTGAGGGCTTTCAGGAACAGCGGTGTTTCACGGAACGACAACAGGCCGGGGACATACGGGAAAAGTTTCTCCGGCTTCTCGGTGACGATGGAAGATTCGAGGAGCTGGAAATCCGGCAGGCGGAACACCGCGGCGGCCGCGGAGACGGGGGCGTCGTTCTTTTTCTGTTCGACGCACACCGCCGCCACCGTGCGGACGTCTCCGGCGTCCTTGAAAGGCGTTTGCCGGGTGAGCCGGGCGGAAAGCGTCCGTTGAAGGTCTTCCGCCTTTTCCGTCGTCAGTCCCCAGGAGTGTTTTTCCACGGGCCGCATGGCGTGATTTTACAATATAAAAGTTTGTTTCCGGTGTCGCCGTGCCGTCGAGGCGTGCCGTTGTTGGCCCGGGAGAAAAATGATAAAACCTTGCCCATGTGCGGCATTGTCGGAAAAATAGTCTGGACGCCGGGCGGGTCCGTTCCCAAAGAGCTGCTTGGGAAAATGGCGGAACGCCTGCGTCACCGGGGCCCGGACGAGGGCGGGATCTGGGCCGAGGGACCGGTGGGGCTGGCCATGCGCCGGCTCAAGGTCATCGACCTGGCGTCCGGCCAGCAGCCCATGTCCAACGAACACTGTCCCCATCACGGCAGGACCGGGACGCTGCGGCTCATCTACAACGGCGAGATCTACAATTTCCAAAGTCTGCGGACGGAACTGGAGTCCCGCGGACACCGTTTTCGCACCGCTTCCGATACGGAGACGATCCTGCACGCCTACGAGGAGTTCGGCGAGGAGGCCTGGGATCGACTGAACGGCATGTTCGCCCTCGCGCTCTACGCCGAACGGGAGAAGACGCTCACCCTTGTGCGGGACAGGATGGGCGTCAAGCCGCTGTATTACCGTTCCACCGGCCGGTCGTTTTCCTTTGCCTCGGAGATCAAGGCGCTGCTGGAAGACCCGGAAACCTCGCGCGAGTGGGACCTGCAGGCCCTGGGCGAGTTTTTCTCCCTCCGCTACGTCCCCACCCCACGCTCCATCTTCCGCGAGATACGCAAGCTGGAACCCGGCCACGTCCTGAAGATCCGCGACGGTCGGACGGAGAAACGCCGCTATTGGACGTTTTCTCCGCCGCCCGCCCCGCGCCGGCCGCTTTCCTCCTACTTGGAGCAGCTGGATTCGTTGCTGAAAGAATCGGTGCGGACGCACATGGTCAGCGACGTGCCGGTGGGCGTTTTCCTGTCGGGCGGTTTGGATTCCACCACCGTGGCCGCGTACGTGCACGAGACCGGCCGCCGACTGAAAAGTTTCACCATCTATTTCCCGAACGAGAGTTTTTCCGAGCGCCGCGAGGCGGCGCTGGCGGCGGAACGCTACGGCCTTGAACACAACGAGATGGAAGTCCACGCCGACCTGCGCGAGGCGGTGGATAAACTGTCGGAGGTGTTCGACGAACCGTTCGCCGATTCCTCGGCCATCCCCGTCTACTATCTCAGCCGGTTCGCGCGGTCCCAGGTGACGGTGGCGCTCTCCGGGGACGGGGGCGACGAACTTTTCGCCGGGTATCCCACCTACATCGCCGACCGCCTGTCCGCCTATTACCGCCGTTTCCCTGGCATGGTGCACCGCCTCCTCCTGGCGATGAGCCGGTGTCTGCCGGTATCCTACGAGCGGATCAGTTTCGACTACCGCGTGAAGGCCTTCCTGCACGGCGCGCGCCGGGCCCAGCCGCACGCGCATTTCGGCTGGCAGGAGATGTTGACGCCGGAGGAAAAATCGGCGATGGTCACCCCGGAGGTTTGGCGGGAGATGGGCCGGCACGAAGCCGACGAGAGTTTCTCGGCGGCCTACGACGAGGCCGGCGCCCGCAACGAGCTGGAAAAAATGCTCTACGTGGACCAGCGGACGCACCTGTTGGACGAATACCTGGTGAAAGTGGACCGCGTCAGCATGGCGCATTCGCTGGAAGTGCGCGTGCCGCTTCTGGACAGGTCCCTGGTGGAATTCGCGGCGGGGATTCCGCCGGCCTACAAGCTCTCGGGGTTCACCACCAAATACATCCTGCGGCGGATGATGCGGAACCGGCTGCCGAAAGAAGTGGTGTCCATGAAGAAAAAAGGGTTTTCCCCCCCGCTGGCCCACTGGCTGGCCGGCGAATGGCTGCCGTGGGCGAAAGACCGGCTGTCGCCGGCTAACCTGAGAAAAACAGGCGTGTTGGACCCGGCGCTTCCACAGAAACTGCTGCAGGAACACGCCGACCGGAAGCGCGACCATTATCGCCGGCTGTGGGTCCTCTTGTGCTTTATGAGCTGGTTCGATAAATACGGAAGAAAATAGTTACCCCCCGTTTTCCCGCCGGTCGTCTTCTTAAAGAGGAGAGGCCTTGAGACAGGAGGCGAATCCGCTCGCCCGATGGACAACGCCGTGATCCACGAAACGTCCCCGAAAATCCGCCCCGAACTCAAGGGGCTCTTTTTCCCTTCCGGTCCCGTCTTCGATGGGGCGGCGGTGATCCTCGCCCTCGTCAGTTTCGGGATGAGCTGGGTCGAGACCCTGGTGAATCAGGACAGCCACCATTGGGGTTTCATGTATTCACAGGCCCTGGATCTGAACAGGGGATTGGTCCCCTACAAGGACGTTTTGATCGCCTACGGGGTGCTGACGAGCCGCATTCAGGGTTTTTTCCTGACGGTGATGGGAGAGCGTCTGGTTTCCATCGGCGCGGCGACGGGCCTCTTTTATTCGACGACGCTGTTGCTCTCCTACGCGGTTTTCAGGAAGTTTTTGACGAAACCCTTCGCGCTTTTCTCCGTTCTTCTGGTTTTTCTGGTCCACCCCTACGTCATCTATCCCTGGTCGAACTATTACGCCTATCCGTTCGAGCTGGCGGCTCTTCTGGTGTTGCTGGGCGGTTTCCGTTCATCGGTGGGCGGTTTTTTTTCGGGCGTCCTTGTGGGGTTGGCGGTCCTTTGCCGGTTCTCCGCGGCCGTGTCGCTCGTGCCGCCGTTTGTCCTGTTTTTCGCCGTCGACTACGCGGTCCGTCGGGAACAGCGGAACGAAATCCTGACGACGGCGTTGTTCTGGTCGGCGGGGCTGTTTCTGCCCTTGGCCGTATTTTGGGGCTTTCTGGCACACCATCGCGCGGTTGGAGAATTTCTCCGGCAGAACAGCGTGATGTCGCGCGAATGGCGGGAGATGGGGTCTTTCCGGCTGTTTTTAAGGTTTTGTTGGAATGTTCTCTCGGCCCGGACGCTCCCCGTCCGGGACGTGCGGTCGTGGTTGTTCTATGCCGTTTTCATCGGGAATCTGGTGACGGTGTTTCATTTTTTGAAAAAGAGAGGGTCGGTCAAAGACGGGTCCTCCGGCGAAGGGAGCCTGCTGCTGTTTTCGCTCGCGGCCGTTTTCGGGTTTATGAATTCCATCCATATCTATGAGGTGTTCCGTTTGGTGAACGGCGCTTCGTTGGGGATCGGGGTCCTCGTGTGGGTTGTTTTTTCGGCCTATCCCGGTTTTGGCAAGAGAGGGAAATGGCTGGCGTGGTGGTCGTCAATCGCGGTGGTCTGTCTTCTGGCGGGCAATTTGGTGTTCGCTCGAAACAGCTCCACGTTCACCCCGTGGACCTGGGAAAAAATGACGGGGTCAGGAACCGCCCGGATCCAAACAGGTGTTTTTCGGGGAAAACGGGTGAGCCGGGCGTATCGCGAATTTTACGGGGACATCGCAACGAGGTTGTCGGCCGTCGACCGTTCCTGCCCGATCGTGAACGTGACGGCCGATCCCCTTCCCGTGCTGCTTTGCGATTTGCCGAGGCTCCAACGGACGCCCCTGTACGTCCACCAGATGGAGCGTCCGGAAAGACTCGACGAGGTCCGACGACTGATCGGTTTGAGGAGGGTCGTTTTGGCGGGGTATTTTCCGCTGGAGGTTCCCGGATACAGACTTCTTTATGGCGCGCCCTGGCCGGAGGACGTCCCCTGGTTCGACGACGAAGGGCTGGCGCTCTTCATTTCCGTTCCGGAATGGGCGCTGCCGCCGGAGCCGCCGTCCTGATTGGGAGGAGGCGGCTGTTTAGACCGAAATCCCCCAGATGTTTTTCACCGCCATCCCGATGAGATAGGAAATACCCACCGCCAGCGAGATGATGACCAGGTTCATGAATATGCGTTTTCGGATCCGCATCCCCGAAAGAAAACTCAGCACCAACGAAACCAGGATGATCATCACGCCCGCCGTCGCCAGCGAATACCACACCGTCTGCGTCCCGAAAAAGACGGGGAACACCGGGATCATCGCCCCGATGAAATAGCTGATCCCCACGATGACGGCGGAGCGGATCGGCGAGCCGCTTTCGTCGCCCGCGCGCGTTCCCTGCCCCAGGAAGCGGGCTTTTCCCTCGTTTATCTTTTCAACCTCGTATTCCGAACTGGAAGAGACGAAGACCCCGGCGGCCATGGAGATGGACCCGGCCACCGCCACGCTGAGGGCCGCCATCAGCACCAGGCTGGTCTCGGCGAAGGCGGCGAAGAAGCCGCTCACCGCGCCCAGAATCTCCACCAGGCCGTCGTTGAATCCCAGGAAGATCGTCCGGATCTTTTCCGGATCGATCTTCCGTTCTGTCATCTGCGAGACGATCTCGTCCTCGTGGCCGAACTCGTCGTTGAGGACGTTGCGGACGGCGTCTCCCAGCGGCCGGTCCTTGTAACTTTCCCACACGGCGAGATATTTCCGCACCCCGTAGATCTCGATGCCTTCCAGCACCATGTGGATGGCGGTGTCGCCGAAAAGGCGGCAGGCCGTCACGATGAGGGCCATTTTGATCTTGCGGAGCAGGTTCAGTTCGTTGATTTCCAGACCGAAGAAGGATTTCCAGAAATTGACATGCGTGGTTTCGACCGGGATGAGTTCCGCCAGGATCTTGGCCGGGGCGCCGGTGGTGATCTTTTGGAGCCGCTGATACAGGGTCAGGTCGAAGAGTTCATCCAGGACCAGGTCGCGCGCGAGGGGATGGTTTTTATCGATGGGTTCCATGGGACCTCCTTGTCGGAAGAGGCGGGCGTCGGTTGGGGAGAACTATCTTTTTATGCGGCAGCGGCAGTTGTCCGGCGGCAGGTGGCAGTTTTTGCACACGATCCGCGTATCGCGGCCCCGGATGCGCAGTTGAAGCTCTCCGCCGCAGTGGTCGCATATCCCGCGCAGCGGGCGTTTGCGGATGCGCCTT
>JAKLDV010000149.1 GCA_022703335.1 Elusimicrobiota bacterium | reverse complement strand
GCCCATTCTTCCCTTGCCCAACACCGTGCGGGGTCGCAATACGATTAAAGGGACCCCGTTCCTCCGGCAAATGTCACCGACGACCGCTTCCCCCTCCATCTTGGTACGCCCAAATATTTCCACGGGACGCATGGGGCTGTCTTCCTCAAGCGGGACACGCTCGGGCGCCCCGAAAACAGCCGTGGAGCTCATGTGGACAAAACACCGGACACCCGCCCGAACAGCCTCCTCCGCCAAAATACGACTCCCTGTCACATTGACTTCAAAAAAATTCCCGCCTGCTTTTGTGACCGGCACCAAAGATGCCGTGTGATGGACGACATCAACCCCCCGCAGCGCCTCCCTGACCGAATTCCGGTCCAGAATGCTTGCCCGAATGAATTCGGTTCCCGGCCCGGGAGAGCGGGGCTCACGAATATCCATAAGACGAACAGCGCTGCCGCCCGACGCCAAACGCCTGGCGATATGACTCCCCAAAAAACCTCCGCCGCCGGTCACCAGATGTTTCATAAAAGTTTCCGTTTTCCCTGGGCCTGAAAAACCCAGGCCAAACTGCGCCGCATTCCCTCCTCAAGGGCGATCGTCGGTCGATATCCCAGAACCTCGCGGGCCTTTCGCATCGAACAAGCGATCGTCTTATTCATCTCGGATAATACGTGTATCTTTTGATTGTAAAATCCAAAAGATTGAAAGGCGGCGTCAAGCACGCCGGCCATATCCGCGACGACCCCGGGCAAACGAATTCGCCGATGTTCACATGCGACATGAAACTCATTTTCCAACAATCGTTCCACCGTCGATATTATTTCCTCCATGCGATACGCACGCTCGTCGACAATCCAAAACGTTTGTCCAGCGGCATGCGGCGAATCCGCCGCCAGCAACAACCCCTGACATAGGTTGTCAATATAAGTCATTGACCTGAGGTTGAGTCCGTTGCCGATGAGCGGAACGAGTCCTTTCTGAATCATTCGAAAAAATAACGTTTGGCGGGGCGGTTGCCGGGGACCATAGAACCAGGCGGGCCGGATAATGACAGTCTCCATTCTTCCAGCATCGTAAAAGGACCGGACGACCTTCTCCATTTCCATCTTGGAACGGCCATAGTGCCGATAGGGCCGATACGGGATTTCTTCGTCGAAAAAATGACCCTCGCTCGTATTGTAGCCGCAGGGCGAATTGGAGGAGACCGCCACGACGCGCCGGACACCGGCCCGGGCCGCGGCGGCGAGAAGATTTTTAGTTCCGTCCACGTTGACGGAATAAAACTCGGCGACATTCCTTGGATGGACGACCCCTGCGACATGAAACAACACGGCATCGCGGGCGCCGGCGCAAAAACGGTCGCAGTCGGAAGGGTCCCTCAAATCGCCGACGATGTTCTCCACCTCACGGGACGAACCGCCCATAACGCTTAAATCCTGCCCCGGCTCAACGAAACACCTCAAACGGCAGTTCAACGGTTTTCGGAATGGGTCGCAATCCGGAAGGCCATGAAAAATTGCGTTCAAAAAACCTCGGCCCGCCCAACCGAGGGCGCCTGTGAGAAGGATAAGCGAACCGTCAAGCTTCATACAGCGAGCCCGAACGGAAAGCGCCTCAACCCCTTTGAGACGTCCCTGGGGGACAAGGATCGCCGAACGCATATTTCATGAGCATCTGCGTCAAAAAGTTCCCGCATGCGATTTTCCCTCAATTTAAACGGACTCCGGGCAGGTTGTTCTTTTCGCGACCAACAAGATCCCGACGGAAATATCCCCGCGGGGCAGGCGTCCCTGCGTTACCCCACGCCAGACGATGTGCGCGTCCGAAACGCGCCAAACGAGTCCCACTCGACTTCGATGCGCTCGCATCCCCGAAGCCGCCCCAAAAACCGGACGCCGGAATCGGCAGGGGACACGACGGTCAACGGGATCCCGCAGGTTAAACGCGGCCCCGGCCGAATCGCCCCTTGAGAGGAAAGCATACATCTTGATAAAAACGATATCAACGAATCGACCGACATGCCTCGCACGCGGCACCGAGGCGTATTCAACATGCGTCGAAAAACTGATAAATTGTTTTCATGAGATGTTCCCGCGTGTGCGTCTTGGTCAGCGGCGGAATGGACAGCGCCGTCCTCTTAAGCGAGGCCCTCCGGCGTTTCCGCGCCGTCCAGCCGCTCTATATCCGATGCGGGCTGCGTTGGGAACGGGCCGAACTGTTTCATCTTCGAAAATTCCTCTCCTCCCTCCGGCCGCCGCGACCCAGCCCGCTCTCCATCGTTGAGGTGACCACGCGGGACATTTACGGGCCCCACTGGAGTCTTTCCGGCCCCGATGTCCCGGGCTATCGCTCACGCGACGAAAAAACCTATCTCCCGGGCCGAAACATCCTGTTGCTCTCCAAAGCCGCGGTGTTCTGCGCTCTGCGCGGCCTTCCGCGCCTTTGGCTGGGACCGTTGAGAGGAAACCCCTTCCCGGACGCCCGGCCGGCTTTTCTGAAAGCATTGAGCGTCGCCTTGCGGAAAGGCCTGGATTTTCCCATCACCATCCAAGCCCCCTTTGCCGGGCTCCGCAAGCGAGATATCGTCGTCCGGGGACGCGATCTCCCCCTGCATCTGACGTTTTCCTGCCTCAATCCCCGAGGGCTCCGGCCCTGCGGCCAATGCAACAAGTGCGCCGAACGCGACCGGGGACTGAAGTTTTTCCACCCTTCCAAATAAAAAAGCCCGTCCTTCCGGACAGGCTCTTTGCGAACTCGCAACCGCCGAAAAAACCTACTTCGTGGCGACGACCTCCGGCTGAACCCCCACGCCGGGACCCATGGTGGTGCACAACGTGATGGTGCGGATGTAGGGGCCCTTGGCCGTATTCGGCCGGGCCGCCTGAACGGCGTTGAGGAGGGCGTCCGCGTTCTCCACGATGTTCTTCTCCGGAAAAGACGCCTTCCCCAGGATCCCGTGAATGATGCCGTAGTCATCGGCCTTGAACTCGATGCGGCCGGCCTTCAGTTCCTTGACGATGCGGGCCAGGTCGAAGGTCACCGTGCCGCTTTTCGGATTGGGCATCAGCCCCTTGGGGCCGAGCACCTTGCCGAGCTTGGAAAGGTCCTTCATGGCGTCGGGCGTGGCCACGAGCACGTCGAAATCCAGCCAGCCCTTGGAAATTTTCTCCACCAACTCGGCGTCCCCCGCCTCGTCGGCCCCGGCGGCCTGGGCCTCCTTTACTTTCTCGCCTTTGGCCACCACCACCACGCGCTTTGAGCGGCCGAGGCCGTGCGGCAGGACCACGTTCCCGCGCACGTTCTGGTCGGATTTCTTCGGATCGATGCCGAGGCGGATATGGACTTCCACCGTCTCATCGAACTTGGCCGTGGCGGATTTCTTGAGCACAGCGACCGCCTCCGCCAGGGAATATTTTTTTCCTTTTTCCAAAAGCTTCTTCGATTCCAACAATCGCCGGCTCACAGAATCTCCTTTATCGGGGATAGAAAAGCTATTCGTCCACTTCGATGCCCATGCTGCGGGCGGTGCCCTTGACCATTTCCACGGCGGCGTTCAGCGAATTGGCGTTCAGGTCGGGCATTTTGGTCTTGGCGACCTCTTCGGCCTGGGACCGGGTGATCTTCCCCACCTTGGTCTTGTTCGGCTCGGAACTCGCCTTCGCCAGCCCGGCGGCCTTCTTGATCAGCGCCGACACCGGCGGCATCTTGGTGATGAACGTGAACGACCGGTCGTCGTAGACCGTGATGACGGCCGGGATGACCATTCCGGCCTCCATGGACTTGGTCCTGTCATTGAACTGCTTGCAGAAATCCATGATATTGACGCCGTGCTGTCCGAGGGCCGGTCCGACGGGCGGCGCCGGGTTCGCCCCGCCGGCGGGGATTTGTATCTTGATCTGTGTTTTTACTTTTTTAGCCATGGGTTATCCTTCTGCCGAAACGCTCTAAAGTTTTTCCACTTGCAAATAGTCCAGTTCCACGGGCGTGGCGCGGCCGAAGATGGAGACGGTCACGCGCAATTTGGCCCGGTCCTCGTTGACGTCCTCCACGCTGCCGATGAAGTGGCGGAACGGCCCGTCGTTGATGCGAACGTTCTCCCCCTTCTCGAAAAGAACGGCGGGACGCGGCTTGGTGGTGGACGGCGCGCTGACCAGTTCCAACAGGTGCTGCACCTCGGAATCCGGTAGGGGCACCGGCTTCACCCCGCCCAGGAACCCCGTGACCCCGGCGGTGTTCCGCACCAGCCAATAGGTCTCGTTGTTGATCTCCATATCCGCCAGGATGTATCCCGGGAAAAATTTTCTTTTCTTCACCTGCTTCTTGTTGCGCTTCAGCTCCACCACGTCTTCCGTCGGGATAAGGACCTGGTTGATGAGTCCGCTGAGACTCTGCGTGGCCACGGCCTTCTCCAGGGAGGATTTCACCTTGTCCTCGTGGCCGGAATACGTATGAATCACATACCAAGCTCGCCCCATCCTCGAACCCCTTTCGCTAGATCAACAATCCGAACATTCGGGCGATGATGTAGTCCACCACGCCCACGTAAATGGAGAAAATGATGACCAAAAGGATCACCAGCCACGTGGAAGCCAGCATCTGGGTGCGGCTCAGCCACGAGACTCGCTTCAACTCGTCGTACGCTTCACGAAAAAACCGCAGAATGTCCGTCATACGAAACCGTCCGTTGCCCCCTGTTCCGAAAAATCCCCCATCCCGGGGGAGCCGATAACGTGACGATGGTTTGGGTTCATCAACGGGTTATCGCGGAAAGGCGTAAAATTATAACTCATCCTGCCGAAACCGTCAACGCGCTTTATGCACAACCGGAACGGGAAACCGCCGACCGTTCGCCCACCAAACTGGCAGGAGCGGAGGGACTTGAACCCCCAGTACTGGTTTTGGAGACCAGTGGTTTACCAGTTAACCGACGCTCCCGTAACAACCATTGCGACTTGAGCTGCCCCAACGTTTCGGGGATCCGTGCTTTACCGGAACCCCGGATGGGACGCTCCCAAACTTTCATTGAGGAGAAGAGCCGCCCCAACGTTTAAAAATGCAGGGACCGCCCGATTTTTTTTGAGACGTTCCCACAAATCAACCTTCGGCCCGCAGCCGGGCATCGGCCAACGGTCCGCCGACACCCGCCCCGTCCGCGATCCGTCGTTTTTATTTCGTCTCTTTATGCTTTGTGTGTTTCCCGCAGGAGGAGCAGAACTTTTTCATTTCCAGTTTCTTCTCCCGACGGCGGCCCCGCACATAGTGATAGTTGCGGTTGTCGCATTCGCTGCAGGCCAACATGTAAACAAAACGCTCTTTTGCCATATCCGTAGTCCGAAGGTTACGCGGAGGAGGCGGCGGTCAACCGCCCGCCCGTCTCTCTTTTTCCCCGCTCCCCGTCGGCTCCAACCTCCCGCCTGTTTTTATTGGACGATCTCGGTGACAACGCCGGCGCCCACCGTGTGGCCGCCTTCCCGGATCGCGAACCGGACGCCC